>JBFHFJ010000224.1:0-5696 GCA_041583655.1 Haliea sp.
CTGTATCTATGAGAAGACAGAAACGCGACGCCAGTTCCCGGGCGTTTGATCGCGGTTATCGGGCCGGTGTTTCCGGCCGCAGTATTGATTTCTGCCCCCATGCCCAGGAAGAGCAGCGCCAGCAATGGGTTTCCGGCTGGCGGGAAGGTCGTGTCGATCAGTGGGACGGCCTGACCGGTGTGTCAGGGGTCCACAAAATGAGGGTTTCCTGAGTCATCCCTCCCGAACATCTTTGTATGGAACACTGGGCGCCGCTGGCGCCCTTTTTCATGTGCGCAAGCTGCTCTGCGCAAGGTCCAGGAGTTCCCGAACCGCCACTGCGAACATCGCGAAATCCGGAGAATCCGTGGTGTGCAGCTCCGTCAGCATGTCCTGCCAGCGGGTCAGCAGCACTGACTGCTGCTCTTCCCACGCCTCCAGGCAACCGTCCAGGGTTCCGGTACCGTCGATATAGCGCAGGGCACCCACTGCCAGCGTCCGCTGCTGCCACTCCAGGTCTTCCAGGTAGGTATCCCGTGCCAGGGCCTGCCACTCGTTGTCGACCTTGCTGGCCAGAATCTGGCCACTGAACCAGTCCAGCTCCAGACGTTCTCCCAGCTCGAAGTAGAGTTCGGCGACCTGCAGCAGCGGCGCCTCCGTCTCCCGGGAGGCGTGAATGATCCCCAGGACCGTGGACCCGTGCAGGGCACAGGCCACTTTCTCCGCCAGCCCCGCCTCAACACCGGCTTCCTGCCAGCGCTGGGACAACGCCTGGTAGCGCTCGACTGCCCTGCCACGCAGCATCTGCGGCAAGGCTTCACTGAGCTGGACAACGCCCTCACTGAACTCGGCGATTGTCCGGGTTGGCGCCAGCTCATGGCGCCGGTTGCGCAGCAGCCAGCGGCTCGCGCGCCGCACCAGGCGAATCAGACAGTGCATCATTTCCTGCTGCACCACCGCGTCGACCTGGTAATCCAGAGCCTCGATGCGCAGCCAGAGTTCATCTACCTGGTATACCTTGATGACCGACGTGTAGGCCCGGGCAACATCCGCCACCGAAGCCCCCGTGGCCTTGCGCAGCCGGGGAATGAAGTTGAACCCGACCCGGTTGACAATATCGTTGGCCACCTGGGTGCACATGATTTCCCGGCGCAGACGGTGCTCCGCAACGTCTTCCGGATAACGCTCCAGCAGTCGCTCCGGGAAGGCCGTGGTCGCCGCCGCAGCCAGGTGCGGGTCGATACCAAGATCAGAGGCGATGAGTTCTTCCTTGAGGATGGCCTTGCTGTAGGACACCAGCACCGCAAGCTCGGGCCGGGTCAGGCCGTGGCCCTGCACCCGCCGGTCCGCCAGTTCCTGGTCGGTGGGAATGAATTCCAGCTGGCGGTTCAGCTTGCCCGCGGACTCGAGGTTGCTGATCAGGCGGCGAAACTCGCCATTGCGTTCGCTGGCCTCGAGTTCCGCCAGGCTGATGGCCTGGGTCTGGCGGTAGTTGTTCTGCAACACCAGCCGGGCCACGCTGTCGGTCATTTCTTCCAGCAGGATGTCGCGCTGCTTCCCGGTGAGGTCACCCCGATGCACGATGGCGTTGAGCAGGATCTTGATATTCACCTCGTGGTCGGAACAGTCCACGCCGCCGGCATTGTCGATGAAGTCCGTGTTCAAGCGGCCGCCATGAAGACTGTATTCCACCCTGGCCAGTTGGGTCATGCCCAGGTTGCCGCCCTCGCCGACCACCCGGCACCGCAACTCGGCAGCATTCACCCGCACGGCATCGTTGGACTTGTCACCCACGTCCGTGTGGGACTCGCTGCTGGCCTTGACGTAAGTCCCGATACCCCCATTCCAGAGCAGGTCGGTTCGCGCCCGCAGCAGGTGTGACACCAGTTCGTTGGGCGTCAGGTGGTCGACATGGATGTCAAAGCGCTCCCGCATCTGCTGGGAAACGGGAATGGACTTTGCCGCCCGGTCAAACACTCCACCGCCCGCGGATATCAGGCTGCGGTCGTAATCCGCCCAGCTGGACCGGGGCAGGTCGAACAGGCGCTTGCGCTCCGCAAAGCTTCTGCCTGCATCCGGCTGGGGGTCGACAAAGATGTGCTGGTGATTAAAAGCGGCCAGCAGGCAGATATGCGGCGACAACAGCATGCCATTGCCAAATACGTCACCGGCCATGTCGCCAATACCCACCACCGTGAAATCGGTGGTCTGGACATTGATGCCCATCTCGCGGAAGTGGCGCTGGACTGAAACCCAGGCGCCGCGCGCGGTGATCGCCATTTTCTTGTGGTCATAGCCGGCGCTGCCGCCTGAGGCAAAAGCGTCGCCCAGCCAGAAATCGTACTCACGGGACAGGGCGTTGGCGATATCGGAGAACGTCGCAGTGCCCTTGTCCGCGGCGACCACCAGGTAAGGGTCCTCGTCGTCCTTGGCCACTACCAGCGGCGGGCGCACGATCCCGCTCTCGCTGCGATTGTCGGTGATATCGAGCAGGCCGCGGATGAATATGCGGTAGCAGGCGATACCCTCTTCCTGCACCTGGTCGCGACTCATGTCGGGTGTCAGGCATTTGGCGACAAATCCGCCCTTGGCCCCTACCGGCACGATCACCGCATTTTTCACTTGCTGCGCCTTGACCAGGCCCAGCACCTCGGTGCGGAAGTCCTCAAGGCGGTCGGACCAGCGCAAGCCACCCCGGGCCACCTTGCCGCCACGCAGGTGCACGCCCTCCACGCGCGGTGAATACACGTATATTTCGTAGAGCGGAACGGGCTTTGGTACATCGGGAATGTCCCGCGGGCTGAGCTTGAAGGAGAAGTAGGGTTTGAGCAGGCCGCCCTCGCCTTCCTGGAAAAAGTTGGTGCGCAGCGTCGCCTTGATGACCAGGATGAACTGGCGGATGATCCGGTCCTGCCCCAGGTTCTGTACCTCTTCCAGAGCCGCGAGGATGCGCTGCTCCACCGCTTCTTCACGCTGTGCACGCCAGCCCTCGTCGCCGTCGAACACCGGGGAAAACCGGGTCAGGAACAGCTCGACTATGCCCGCAGTGATATGCAGGTGGTCGGCCATGGTTTCGGCGATATACTCGACGCTGTAGGGGAAGCGGATCTGGCGCAAATAGCGGGCATAGGCGCGCAGCAGGGCAATCTCCCGCCAGCTGAGGCGGGTGCCGAGCAACAGGCGGTTGAAGGAGTCGTTCTCGGCCTCGCCAAACCATATGCGGGCAAAGGCGTCCTCGAATTCGTCGCGGACCTGCTCCAGGTCGATGTTGTCCGAGAGCGAGTAACTGAGGCTGAACTCCTGTATCCAGTAGCGATTGCCATCGCCGCCGCGAACCCCATAGGGACGCTCGGACATCACCCGCAGGCCCAGGTTCTCCAGAATGGGCAGCACGTCCGACAGGGGCAGTGACTCGCCGCTGTGAAAGAGGCGCAGGCGCAGGCGGTCGGAGTCCTCCTCCAGCATGCGGTACAGCATCATGCCCAGGGATTTGCCTGCGCGCAGTTCCAGCAGGTGCTTGACGTCCAGCACCGCCACCCTGGGGTCGAAATCGTCGCGATAACCCGGGGGGAAGCCGTTGCCGATATCGCGGGCATGCTGCTCGCCAATCTCCTCGCCAAACTCCTCAATCAGGCGCAGCCGCAGCCGGTCTTCCCATGCCAGTGTCGCCTGCACGATCTGCTCCTCGATTTCGTTGACCTCGTAGTCCTGCTCCACCGCCGGGTCCACACGCAGGACAAAATGGCAGCGCACCAGAACCGACTCGGAAAAATAGGTGGTGAACTCGGACTCCTCGGCGCCCAGGGCGCGGCAGAGGATGTCCTGCATGCGGCAACGCTGCTCGGTGTTGTAGCGATCCCGAGGCATGTAGACCAGGCAGCTGAAGAACTTGCCGTGGGCGTCCCGCCGCACGAACAGCCGGGTCTGGCGCCGCTCCTGAATGCGATTGACCGCAAGCACAGTGTTGCCGAGTTCACGAATGCTGGACTGGAACAGCTCGTCGCGGGGGAACAGTTCCAGCACCCGGGCAAGCTCGCGACCGTCGTGTTCACGCGGGTCCAGGCCGGACTGCTGGATCACCTCCTGCACTTTGCGCCGCAGGATGGGAATCAACATCGGATTGGTGGTGTACACGGACGAGGTATACAGACCGAAGAATCGGTGCTGCCCAACGACATCCCCCGCCGCGTTGAACACCTTGACCTCCACATAGTCCGGGTAGGCCTGCCGGTGCACTCGCGAGCGGGTGCCGGACTTGGCAAAACTCAGCTGGCGTCGCCGCTGCTCTTCCGGCGGCATGCTGTGCAGGTCCGCCTGCAGGTTTCCGGCGCCGCTCGTGGAGCGCAGACGCAGCATGCCCAGGCTGCGGGCCGGATCCGCGGCGACCTCGATGTCCGCACCATTGCGCCGGACCTCGAGGTACTCATAGCCGAGGAAGGTCATGCGGTCGAACTCCAGCCACTTGAGGAACTCAATGGCCTCGTCGCGATTGTCCGCATCCACGCAGGTGCTGGTCGCCACCGCTTCCACGGCTTCCTGCAGGCACGCACGCATGGGGGCGAAATCGTCCACCACCAGCGCGACCTGCTGCAGAATGTCGCGCAGGCAGTCACGCAACTCCCCCAGCTGATCCGGCCGCGAGTGACGGCCGATCTCGAAGTACAGGAGACTCTCGTGCGAGCTGTCCGGGTAGGTATCCTGCCCCATCTCCAGCACTTCCCTGAGCTCTCCGCCCGACTCGCGCCGTGCTTCAAGGTTGCAGCTTGCCAGTGTGTGAATGCGGATGTTGCGCTGGTTGAGCTCACCGCGGATCGACGCAGTACAGAACGGCAGGTCCCGGCAGAGGATCGCGATAACGGTGTACTTGCTCTCCCAGCCGTGGTCCTGGATATCGGGATTGAAGATCCGCACCTTGGGCTCAGGCGCGTGCCACTCCTGCATGAAGTGCAGAAGCCCGTACAGGCACCCATAGAGGTTTTCCACCGAGCGCTGGCGCAGGTCCTCCGCGGGAAAACGGCTGAAAAAAGAGTCCGCCAGTTGCAGCAGCGATTCGCGGTCACCGGCATCGCTGCGCCGTTCGATCAGGGCGGCGAGTTCCTCCAGCAGGCTGTTCTTGAAAGCGTCCCAGGCCATTACTCGCGCGCACACCTCCGGCCACTGCGGGGCCGCAATCTGTTCGTTATCGTTGGCGCCTAGTCTACCGCAAAGCAGGTACGAGTGCGGGCCGGGTATACAGGAACTTTTACACAGACAGCAGGTCCGAAACGCTGCCCGTGCCAACAGGCGTGAACTGCGACAGAGGTTTGGCTACAATGCGCGACTCGCCATCTGGCGCGAGAGCCTCTCGCGGCCGCGGCATTCAACCGGCAAGCAAGGAGACTGCGTGGCTAGTGCAGACATACGTACCCTGGAAACCTGGCTCAGCGACCAGATCATCGGCCAGGCCCACCTGGTCGAACGCCTGCTGATAGCCCTGCTGGCAGACGGCCACCTGCTCGTGGAAGGTGCGCCCGGCCTGGCCAAAACGCGGGCCATCAAGGCCCTTGCTGACGGCATAGAAGGCAGCTTTCACCGTATCCAGTTCACCCCCGATCTGCTGCCCGGCGACGTGACGGGCACCGAAATCTACCGCCCCCAAGAAGGTAGTTTCCATTTCCAGCGCGGACCCATCTTCCACAACCTGGTGCTGGCGGACGAGGTCAACCGGGCGCCGGCCA
>JBFHFJ010000225.1:0-5674 GCA_041583655.1 Haliea sp.
AAGGTAATATCGCCTCCTACATGGTGCCCGGCACGCTGGTCAAGGGCTTGGGGGGGGCCATGGACCTGGTGGCGGGCGCCGACAATATCATTGTCACCATGACCCACGCCTCAAAGCACGGTGAATCCAAGCTGCTGGACCGCTGTACGCTGCCGCTGACCGGCGTGGCCTGTATCAGGCGGGTGGTGACCGACCTCGCCTACCTGGAGGTCGCCGAGGGCAGGTTCTGGCTGCGGGAACGGGCCCCCGGGGTCAGTGTGGATGAGATCGTGCGCCTGACGGCGGGTGAACTGGTCGTGCCCGAGACAGTGCCGGAAATGACCTTCTAGCGGAGGCGTTGAACAGGCAGGGGGCAGGCACCGCCCGGTAACATCCGCCGCCACCCGGCGCCCATTTCGGTTATCATTGCCGCCCTCTGGGAACTGCGGGTTGAGGGAACGCGATGGTACTTTACCGACAAGCTGACTACGACCGCCAGATCGCCACCTGGCTGATTCTTTGTGCGGCGGTGATCTTTGGCATGATCCTGCTCGGCGGCGTCACCCGCCTGACCAACTCCGGGCTGTCCATTACCGAGTGGCAGCCCATTATGGGCATCATCCCGCCCCTGTCTGACGCGGCCTGGCAAGAGGCCCTGGACAAGTACCGGCAGTCCCCCGAATACCTGCAGATCAACCGCGGCATGTCCATGGACGCCTTCAAGGTTATCTTCATGTACGAGTACCTGCACCGGGTGCTGGGGCGCCTGATCGGCGTGCTGTTCTTCTTCCCCATGATCTACTTCGCCCTGCGCGGGCGGGTGCGCGCGGGCATGATGCCCAAGCTCTGGGGGCTGTTCATTCGTGGTGGCTGCCAGGGTTTTCTCGGCTGGGACATGGTGCAGAGCGGGCTGGTCGATGTGCCGCATGTCAGCCAGTACCGGCTGACCGCGCACCTGGGGCTGGCGGTCATCATCTACGCCTGCATGCTGTGGTTGATCCTCGATCTGCTCTCGGGGCGTCACCCGCGTGGCACCGTGGCGCACCCCTTGGCGCGCTGGGGACTGGTCCTGGTGGGGCTGGTGTTCCTGATGATTCTCTCGGGCGGACTGGTGGCGGGAACCAAGGCGGGCTTCGCCTACAGCACCTGGCCCCTGATGGGTGCCAGCTTCATCCCGCCCGGGCTGTATTCGGGCGAGCCGGCGTGGCTGGATGCGTTCGAGGACATCACCGCGATCCAGTTCAATCACCGGATATTCGCCTATGTCCTTTTCGCCCTGGTGCACGTTTTCGCCTATCGTCTCTGGCGCTCGGGCCTGGGACGGCGCGCCAGGGTGGCGACGGTGTTGCTGGTGCTGGCCCTCTGGTTGCAGGTCATCCTGGGCATCAGCACCCTGCTGCTGCATGTTCCGGTTAGCCTGGCTGCCGCGCACCAGGGCGGCGCGGTGTTGCTGTTGTCCGCCATGCTCTATGCGGCGCATGTGTTGAAGCGGGGTAATGTCCATGTATGAACGATTCCAGGAACACCTGGCGGGCCAGCTCGCGGAGATCGAATCTGCCGGGCTCTACAAGCACGAGCGCCTGATTACCACGCCCCAGGGCGCCCATGTGGGTGTTCGCGAGGGCGAGGTGCTGAATCTGTGCGCCAACAACTACCTGGGCCTGGCGCAGCATCCCGAGGTCAACACCGCGGCCGCGGAAGGTCTGCATGACTGGGGCTATGGCATGGCATCGGTGCGCTTTATCTGCGGCACCCAGACGTTGCACAAGGCGCTGGAATCCAGCCTGTCTGCCTTCCTGGGTACCGAGGACACGATCCTTTACCCTTCTTGTTTCGACGCCAACGGCGGGCTGTTCGAGACACTGCTGGGAGAGCAGGACGCGGTCATTTCCGATGAGCTTAACCATGCCAGCATCATCGACGGTATTCGCCTGTGCAAGGCAAAGCGGTTCCGCTACCGCAACAGCGACATGGCCGACCTCGAGACCCAGCTGCAGGCGGCGGATGCCGCCGGGGCCCGCTTCAAGCTGATTACCACCGACGGCGTGTTCTCTATGGACGGGTACATCGCTCGCCTGGACGAAATCTGCGACCTGGCGCAGCGCTACGATGCGCTGGTGCATTTCGATGACTGCCACGCAACGGGGTTCGTCGGCAGCGGCGGCCGTGGTACTCATGAACTGCGCGGCTGCATGGACCGGGTCGATATCATCACCGGCACCCTGGGCAAGGCGCTGGGCGGTGCCAGCGGCGGGTACACCGCGGCACGGCAGGAAATTGTGGACCTGCTGCGGCAGCGCTCACGCCCCTACCTGTTCTCCAATACCGTGGCGCCGCCGGTGGTGGCGGGTGCGATCAAGGCCGTGGAACTGGTGCAGACGGCCCCCGAGCTGCGCCAGCGCCTGGCCCTCAATACCAGCCGTTTCCGTGCCGGCCTGGAAGAGCTGGGTTTCGAGCTGTTGCCGGGGGAGCACCCGATCGTTCCGGTCATGCTCCACGACGCGGCCCTGGCGGGCCGGTTTGCCGATGCCCTGCTGGCACAGGGCGTCTATGTGGTGGCGTTTTCCTTCCCGGTGGTGCCCCGGGGCAGGGCGCGTATACGCACCCAGATGTCAGCGGCACTCACCGCTGCGGATATTGATTTTGCGCTTGAGGCCTTCAGCCGCGCCAAGACCGAGGTGGGCTGCTAGTCACCAGAATTTCGGTGTCTTGTCGTCCTCGCGCCGCCCCTCTTGCTGGCGGCGGTCCTCTTTGTCGAACTCGAAGCGGACTTCCTCCCGCCGGTCGTGGGCGTTGCGCCGGTTACCCTTGCGCCGCTCGACGCCGGTGTAGCGCTTGTCACGCTGCTTGTCCTTGCGTACGGGGGGTGCCGGGTCGTGCGCTTCGAACACGGAATGTTTGTCTGCCATCGTTATCCTCCCTGGCTATCATGGTTCAATAGCCCATCGCCATTCTGGACCACTTTCATGGCGTTGCACAATTCCCCCGAGAGTCTCCCTGCCCGGAGTTTCTGCTTTGTGAAGTGGATCACATGGCATTTCCGGGCCAAGTGGCTTATTCTCTGCCGCACTGAATTCCATCCATATTCAATAGTTTAGCGACGATAGGCGAGATCAAGGTCCAGGTTTGGGCCGCGGGGGTTTGCGCAAGATATGACAGCCAGCTTTGACGACTCCTTGCTGCAGAGCCTGCTGGCACTGTGCCGCTACCACGGGAATGCCTCTACCGGTGAAGCGCTGGTGGGAGGCCTCCCTCTGGAGGATGGCCGGCTGACCCCGGCCCTGTTTGAGCGGGCCGCCAGCCGGGCCGGCCTGGTCAGCCGCATTCTGCCGCGCAGTGCCCGGGACGTCGAACCCGCCCTGCTGCCTGCGGTGGTGCTGCTGAAAAACGACCGTGCCTGCCTGCTGATGGGCTGGAGCGACGATGGCGCCACTGCCACGGTGATTTTCTCCAGCCTGAACGAGGCTGCGGTGGAAGTGCCGGCGGCGAAGCTGCTGGCCCAGGAGAGTGGCCAGGTCATTGTTTCTCGGCCCCGGTTTCGCTTCGACCAGCGCACACCGCGCAAGGAAACATCGGACCGCGGTCACTGGTTCTGGGACGCCATCCGGGCCAATACCCCCATCTACCGCGACGTGCTGGTGGCGGCGTTTTTCATCAACGTATTCGCCCTCACACTGCCCCTGTTCACCATGAATGTCTATGACCGTGTGGTGCCCAATTACGCCGTGGAAACCCTGTGGATGCTGGCTGCGGGGGTGATCATCATTCTTGTCGCCGACATCGTTCTGCGCACCATGCGCGGCTACTTCCTGGATCTCGCCAGCCGCCGGGTGGACATGCGTTTGTCCGGGCAGATCATGGAACGGGTGCTCGGCTCGCGGCTGGAGCACCGGGCGCTTTCCGTGGGCTCCTACGCGGTCAACCTGCGCTCCTTTGAAACGGTGCGGGATTTCATCACCTCGGCCTCGGTGACCACCCTGATCGATGTGCCCTTTGCGGTAATCTTCATCGCGGTGATCGCCTGGATCGCTTGGCCGATACTTGTGCCCCTGCTGATCGGCCTGTTGGTCATCCTGGGTTATGCGCTGGCGACCCAGGGCAAGCTGCGTGACCTGTCGGAAACCACCTATCGCGCCGGCGCCCTGCGCAATGCCACCCTGATCGAAAGCCTGGTGGGTATCGATACCATCAAGGCCATGGGTGCCGAATCCCGCATGCAGCGCAAGTGGGAGGAAGCCACCACGTTTCTCGCCCACGTTGGCGTACAGCTGCGTCTGGTCTCCAACTCCACAATCAACGTTACCCAGTGGGCCAACCAGCTGGTCACCGTCTTTGTAATCGTCACCGGGGTTTACCTGATCACCGCTGGCGAGCTGAGCATGGGTGGGCTGATCGCCTGCACCATGCTCAGCGGTCGCGCCATGGCGCCTTTCGGGCAGGTGGCGGGGTTGATCACCTCCTGGCATAACGCGAGCATCGCCCTCAAGTCCCTGGACGAGATAATGGCGAAGCCGATGGAGCGCCCTGAGGGCGCCCAGTTCCTGTCCCGGGAGATGTTCAAGGGCGACATTGAATTCCGGGGCGTGTCCTTTGCCTACCCCGGCGCAGAGATGGAATCCCTGAGCAACGTGTCCTTCCGCATCAAGCCCGGGGAGCGCGTGGCGATTCTGGGACGGGTCGGCTCGGGCAAGTCCACCCTGCAGAAGCTGGCGATGGGCCTGTACCAGCCGACGGGGGGCGCGATCATGATCGATGGTATAGATCTGCGCCAGCTGGACCCGAGCGAGCTGCGCTCCCGGGTAGGCTATGTACCCCAGGATGTGACCCTGTTCTACGGCAGCCTGCGCGATAACATCACTCTGGCGCACACCAATGTCAGTGATGCGGCCCTGGTCCGTGCGGCGGAAATCGCCAACCTGTCCGACTACATCAACCGCCACCCCAAAGGCTTCGACATGCAGGTCAGCGAGCGCGGCGACTCGCTGTCGGGCGGGCAGCGCAAGTGTGTGGCCCTGGCGCGGGCGGTGGTGCATGACCCGCCGATTCTGTTGATGGATGAGCCCACAGGCTCCATGGACCATTCCACGGAAGTGGCGGTCAAGCAGCAGCTCGCCGATTACATCCAGGGGCGCACCTGGGTGGTGGTCACCCACCGCAACTCGCTGTTGGAGATGGTGGACCGGATCATTGTCATAGACAACGGCAAACTGGTTGCCGACGGGCCGCGTGACAGTGTTATCCAGGCCCTCCAGCAGGGCAAGATAGGGGCGGCGAAATGAATCAGGAAGCCCCGGCCAAGCCCCCGCAGGCCCCGCGCAAGCGTTATCTGGCGGATTTCATCTTTGCTCCGTGGCTCAAGGATGCCGCGGATGCCCCGAACAGCTGGGAGCAGGATGCGCACCGGGCCTATATGGAGCAGCAGCCCCTGCGTGCCCGGGCCATGCTGTACATCGTTGCCGTGATTGTCGTCGCCCTGGTGGCCTGGGCCGCCTTCGCCGAGATCGACGAGGTCACCCGCGGCGAAGGCAAGGTCATACCCTCGCGCCAGATCCAGGTAGTGCAGTCCCAGGATGGCGGTGTGGTGACCGAGATTCACACCCGGGCCGGCGATATCGTCGAAGCGGGGCAGCTGTTGGTGCGGCTGGACCAGACCCGCTCCGAGTCCAACCTGCGCGAGAACCAGGCCGAGTTCAAG
>JBFHFJ010000226.1:0-5673 GCA_041583655.1 Haliea sp.
CCGTCGGCGCGCAGATCCAGCAGGGCGTTGGGCAGGGCCTCGATGATTTTCTGTACCGGCAGCGGTTCGCCAATTACACCGGTGGAAAACGGCAGCACCGCGTCCGGCGCAACGCCGGTCATCTCGGCCAGGGCCGCAGTGCAGCGCCGCGCGTCCGCAAGGCCCCGCTCACCGGTGCCCGCGTTGGCGTTGCCGGTGTTGACCAGCAGATAGGCGGGCCGGTTCGCCACTGCGCGCAAGCCGGCCTTTGCCACCGTCACCGGCGCCGCACAGAATGCGTTGCGGGTGAATACGCCGACACAGTGGCTGCCCGGCGCGAGTTCCAGCAGTACCAGGTCCTTGCGGCCCGGCTTTTTGATCCCCGCCGCTACCGTTGCCAGCCTCAGGCCCGGCACCGGCAGCAGTTCCCCCAGGGTCTGTTCCCCTACCGCCATTGTTGCTCTCCGCTTGCCCTTACCGGGCTAATCAATCCGTCCGTGACACTGTTTGTATTTCTTGCCGCTGCCGCAGGGACAGGGCTCGTTGCGACCGATCTTGGGCTGCTCCCGGGTGAAGGTCTGGGGCGGCTCGGGCTGGCGTGGCGCAGAGTCTTCCGCCAGTGCCTCTTCCGCCATGGCCGAAGCGGCCGCATGCTGGAAAGCCAGCTTCTCCCGCTCGGCCTCCTCGCGGCGCCGCGCCTCGATCAGAGCGGACTCGTCCTGATGCTGGATCTGCACATGGCTGAGGAACTTGATCACCTCGTACTTCAGGTTCTGCAGCAACTGCTCGAACAGGGCAAAGGACTCACGCTTGTATTCCTGTTTGGGATTTTTCTGCGCATAAGCGCGCAGGTGAATGCCCTGGCGCAGGTGGTCCATGGTCGCCAGGTGGTCCTTCCACAGATTGTCCAGCACCTGCAGCATGATCTGTTTCTCGATCTTGCGCATGGGCGGGCCGACACTCTCGCACTTGGCCTCGTAGGCAGCCTGGATCTCGGCCACGATCTTCTCGCGCAGAGCCTCCTCGTGCAGGTTGTCATCCGCGTCCAGCCAGGCCTGCACCGGCAGCTTGATGGCGAACTCCGCCTCCAGCTGACGCTCCAGGCCGGGCACGTCCCACTGCTCTTCCACGCTCATGGGCGGGATGTAGCTGGAAATCGCCTCGTTGACCACGTCCTCGCGAATCGCAGTAATGGTGTCCGCGATATCCGCCTCACCCAGCAGTTCATTGCGCTGGTTGTAGATGATCTGGCGCTGGTCATTGGCGACATCATCGTATTCCAGCAGCTGCTTGCGGATATCGAAATTGCGACCCTCTACCTTGCGCTGCGCCTTCTCGATCGCGTTGGTCACCATACGGTGCTCGATAGCCTCGCCTTTCTCCATGCCCAGGGCCTGCATGAAGCCCTTGACCCGGTCGGAGGCGAAGATACGCATCAGGTTGTCTTCCAGCGACAGGTAGAAGCGGGAAACACCCGGGTCCCCCTGGCGCCCCGCGCGGCCCCGCAGCTGGTTGTCGATACGCCGTGATTCGTGGCGCTCGGTACCCAGGATGTGCAGGCCGCCGGCGGCGAGCACCTGTTCGTGGCGCTGGCGCCAGGCCTCGGTCAGCTCCGCTCGCTTCTCGCTACTGACCTCGCCAATGGCCTCCAGCTCGGCGTCAAGGTTGCCACCGAGCACGATATCCGTACCCCGACCCGCCATGTTGGTAGCGATGGTCACCACGCCGGGCCGGCCGGCCTGGGCAATGATCTCGGCCTCCTGCTCGTGGTACTTGGCATTGAGTACCTTGTGCTGGATCCCGGCCTTGCGGAACCGCTGGGAAAGTTCTTCGGAGGTCTCCACCGACGCAGTGCCCACCAGCACCGGCGCGCCCTTCTCCATGCAGTCCTTGACGTCAGCCAGGATGGCGTCGAACTTCTCCTCCCGGGTCAGGTAGACCAGGTCGTTGAGGTCCACGCGCTGCGCCGGCTTGTTGGTCGGGATAACCAGGACTTCAAGGCCGTAGATCTGGCGGAACTCGAACGCCTCGGTGTCGGCGGTACCGGTCATGCCGGCCAGTTTCTTGTACAGCCGGAAGTAATTCTGGAAGGTGGTGGAGGCCAGGGTCTGGCTCTCGCTCTGGATACGGACACCTTCCTTGGCCTCAATGGCCTGGTGCAGACCCTCGGACAGCCGCCGCCCGGCCATGGTCCGGCCGGTATGTTCGTCGATCAGCACGACCTGGTCACCCTGGACGATGTACTCCACGTCGCGGTGGAACAGGACATGGGCCCGCAGGCCTGAATAGACGTGATGCAGCAGGTTCAGGTTGGTGGCCGCGTACAGGCTCTCCCCCTCCTGCAACAGGCCTTCCCGGGTGAGCAGCTCCTCCACATGCTCGTGGCCGGCTTCGGTCAGTTCGATCTGGCGCTGTTTCTCGTCGACGGTGTAGTGGCCGGGCTCTTCCTCACTGTCCCGGCGCAGGGAGGGGATCAGCTGGTTGATCTTCTTGTACAGCTGCGAGCTGTCTTCCGAGGCGCCGGAAATCACCAGCGGCGTGCGGGCCTCGTCAATCAGGATGGAGTCGACCTCATCGACAATCGCAAAACTGAGATCGCCCTGCATGCGGTCCTCAATGCGGAAGGCCATGTTGTCGCGCAGGTAGTCGAAACCGAATTCGTTGTTGGTGCCATAGATAATGTCGGCACTGTAGGCCTCGCGCTTCTGCTCCTGGGTCTGCCCGGACTTCACTACACCGACCGACACGCCGAGGAAGTTGTACAGCGGGCTCATCCAGTGCGCATCACGCCCGGCCAGGTAATCGTTGACCGTGATCAGGTGCACACTGTTACCGGTCAGGGCATTGAGGTAGGCGGGCAGGGTCGCCACCAGGGTCTTGCCCTCGCCGGTGCGCATCTCCGCAATCTTGCCTTCGTGCAGGGCCATGCCACCGATCAGCTGGACATCGAAATGGCGCATGCCCAGAGTGCGCTCACTGGCTTCACGGGCGACGGCAAAGGCTTCGGGAAGAATCCGGTCCAGACTCTCCCCGGCCTCCAGTCGGCCGCGGAACTCGACGGTCTTCGCCGCCAGCGCGGTGTCGTCCAGGGCCTTCATGGCATCGGCCAGGCTGTTGATTTGCCGCACCGTTTTGCCCATACGCTTCAGCTCCCGGTCATTGCGGGTGCCAAAGATCTTCTTCATTGTGTTCGTAATCATCGTGGGTCACTATGTTAAACGTCAGGGCGCCGCCCCACTCCCAGGAGCGGCCGGCGGAGGAATAATATCAGGAATGGAGCGGGTTCAGCGTCGCGTGCGATGCACGTAGCTGGAAGGATCGACGGGGCGGCCGTGCTTGTACACTTCGAAATGGACATGGGGGCCGGTAGCGCGGCCACTCGACCCCATCAGGGCCACCGCCTGCCCCTTGCGCACGACGTCGCCGGGTTCCACCAGGTTCTCCTGGTTGTGCGCATAGCGGGTCAGCAGACCATCGCCGTGAGAGATTTCCACCATCTTGCCGTAGCCGCTGCTGTCCTTGCCCACGAAGGTCACCACGCCGCCGGCGACAGCGATGACCTCGGAGCCCGCTTTGCCGGCAAAATCGATACCGTAGTGCGAGGCGCGCTTGCCGGTGAAGGGATCCGTACGCGCCCCGAAACCGGAGGAAATCCACCCTTTCTGCACGGGCCGGCCGGACACCCAGGCCTGCTCGTCGAGCTTGCGGTGAGCGAGCAGGGACTCCAGGATTTCCAGCTGCTGTTCGCGCTGGTCGAGCTTGCTGGCAAAACTCTGCAGCTCGCCGGTAAGGTCCGGGGCCAGGTATTCGACACTGAATTCACCGGCCAGAGGGCCACCCAGCGCCGGTGGCTGGCTGAAATCGAACTCCCCATCCTGCAGGTTGGCCATGGCGGTCAGGTGCTCGCCGAGGGCATCGAGGCGAACCATGCGCGCCTGCAACTCGGCCAATCCCATGGTCATGGCCTGCAACTTGCGCTCTGCCTCGAGGCGCAGGGAGTCGAGTTCGGTGGACTGGGAGGCGAGTTCGTCTTGCAGGGAATCGAGGGATGTATCCCTGAGATCGCGGGCCTGGGACTCCTGGCCAACAAAATACCCGAGAGCTACCAGGCCCAGTGGCAGCCCCAGACAGCACAGGGATACCAGGGCACGGGACCAGCGACCCAGCTCTATCGAGCGGGACCCGCCGTGCTTTCGGCTTATCAGGATGACCTTCATTAGCAACCGGCTGCAATGAACTGAGGCGGGAGTGTGCCATAGTCACGTGAATATTACCAATACCAAAAATCGACCTTGGGGAGGCAAGGTCGCCCGGCGTGAAGTTACCGACGGGCAGGTGCCGGGCAGTTCCGGAGCCCTGCTCTACAGGAGGCCAGCTCAGGCCGCGACCGGGCTCAGGGAATAGGAAATCGGGGCGGTGGCCTCGTCGTCGAAGGTCACCATTTCCCAGGCGTCAGGCTGGGCGATCAGCGCCCGCAGGGAGGCGTTGTTGAGCGCGTGGCCGGACTTGTGCGCCCGGTACTCGCCGATCACTCCGAAGCCGAGCAGGTACAGGTCGCCGATGGCGTCGAGAATCTTGTGCTTGACGAACTCGTCGTCGTAGCGCAGCCCATCCTGGTTGAGGATGCGGTACTCGTCCACAACGATGGCGTTGTCCACGCTACCGCCGCGCGCCAGGCCCTGGGAGCGCAAATACTCGATTTCGTGCATGAACCCGAAAGTCCGGGCGCGGCTCACCTCCTTGACAAAGGAGGTGCTGGAAAAGTCGATTTCGGCGTGAGGGGAGCGCTCGCGAAATACCGGGTGGTCGAAATCGATGGAAAACGAGACCTTGAAGCCATCAAAGGGGAGAAAGCTGGCTGTCTTGTCCCCGTCTTCCACCGTGACCGGGCGCTTGATGCGGATAAACTTTTTTGCCGCATTCTGCTCCTCGATGCCAGCGGACTGGATCAGGAACACAAACGGGCCCGCACTGCCATCCATGATCGGCACTTCCGCAGCGCTGACATCAACGAAGGCGTTGTCAATCCCGAGGCCCGCCATGGCGGACAGCAGGTGCTCCACTGTCGACACCTTCTCGCCATTGGCGACCAGGGTAGTCGACAGGGTGGTTTCCTTCACGTTCTCGGCCCGCGCCGGAATCTCGACCACCGGGTCCAGATCCACGCGCCGAAACACGATGCCGGCGTTGATCGGGGCCGGACACAGGGTGAGATACACTTTCTCACCGGTGTGCAGGCCTACGCCCGTCGCCTTGATGGCATTGCGTAAAGTGCGCTGTCGAATCATAGTCCTTCACCCATCCTCGGTGCTCTGCGACTTGCAGGGCCCGCCCGATCAGGGTGTCGGGAGACCCTCGCTAGTCCGCCTGTCGCCGCAAAAATGCGGGGATGTCAAAATAGTCACCGCCACCACCTGCGGCTGCCGCCTGGCTGCCACCCGCAGAGCGGGCCCTGCGCAGGCCAGTGGGGAGATCCAGCTCCCGGTAGTCCGGTTCGTCGGCTGTCACCTCGACCGGACGCGGTGCGGCTTCCACAACCTGCAATGTAGCCGTTCTCACCACTTCACCACCCAGGCCCGTAGCCACCACGGTGACCTTGATCTCATCCGTCATGTTCGGATCGATCACGGTGCCGACCACAACAGTGGCGTCATCCGAGGCAAATTCCTCAATCGTGTCGCCAACTTCGGAAAA
>JBFHFJ010000227.1:0-5670 GCA_041583655.1 Haliea sp.
CGCTGAGGACTTTCGGGTGCAGTTGCAGGATGGACTCGGCGTCAGCCCCCTTGCCCATGCAGCCGGTGACGATCACCCGGCCGTTCTCGCTGAGTGCTTCGCCGATAGCGTCCAGGGACTCCTGCTTGGCGCTGTCGATGACGCCACAGGTGGTTACCACCACCAGCTCGGCATCCTGGTAGCTGGGCACGATGTCGTAACCGTCCAGCTTCCGCTGGGTAAGTATGCGCTCTGAATCAACCAGGGCCTTGGGGCAGCCCAGGCTGACGAAGCCGACTTTGTTGCGGGACATGGCGGTATTCCGGGGGCTGTGCAGGGCCGGCGATTATACAGGTGTGGGAGCAATCACCCAATGGCCCCGTCGGACCGGCGCAACAGGCGGGTCAGAACGCGTGACTGGCCCGTTCACTGTGGCCCAGCACGCGCAGCTCCTGGCGCAGGTGCTTGAGCAGGATCAGTCCGTCGTCGCGGTTGAGGAATTCGCCGACGCTGATGCGCTCGCCGGCGCACTGCAGGCTCAGGCCGGGGGCATCCCAGGGATGCCGCTCGGGCTCAATGCTGAGGCCGGTGCTGGCACGGGCGAAGGTCCAGCTGTGGCGTGGCAGGTAGAAGCCCTTGTCGATGCGCACGGCGTCCGGCCCGAGAGTAATCACATGCCGGTACTGCAGTTTCCAGTTAACGTAGTACAGGGAAGCTCCCAGAGCCGTAAGCTCCAGCCCGGCGAAGGGCAGGATCGGCCAGGCGCCGGCCAGGGCGAACCCGATGGCAGCGCCCAGAGAGGGCACCGACAGCGCCAGCAGGACGAGCTTGTTGCTGCGCCAGGAAGCGGACTGGTTGGGCTTCGCGACGATAGTGGTGGTGTCGCCGTCGCTGCTGTGGATGACCACGGCGTGAACTCCGGAAGGTTTCCCTGATTCTAGTACAGTCGCCCGCCCCGGGCAGCCCTGTCCGGCTTCTGTTCAAGGCCAATCGCGCTCGCACTGGCTGTTGCCCGCCGCTACACTGGCGGCTCAATCTCGGAGATAGGGGGCACGGCCTGTGCTGGATCCTGCTGAACTGTCCGCGGCGGCGGACGCGGTCATCGTTGACTGCCGGTTTGTGCTGGGTGAGCCCGAGGCCGGACGCCGGCACTACCTGGAGGGCCATATTCCCGGCGCCCATTACCTGCACCTGGAAGAGGATCTGTCCGGGCCCGTCGGGCGCCACGGTGGCCGCCACCCGCTGCCGGCCGCCGGGAAGCTGGCAGCAAAACTCGCAGGGCTCGGCATAGGCCTCGACACCCCGGTGGTCGCCTACGATGACTCCCGTTTCGCCTTCGCCGCCAGGCTCTGGTGGCTGATGCGGGCGCTGGGCTACCGCCCGCCCAGGCTGCTCAATGGCGGCTACCAGGGCTGGCTCGCCGCGGGTGGGGAAGCCGCGACCGCAGTGCCGGTACCGCGGCCCTGTCCGCAGCCCGCTGTGGGAGACTATCAAGGCTCTTGTGATATTGACGCGTTGCGGCAATTGCAGGCCGCCGGGGCCGTGCTGCTGGATTCCCGCGAGCCCCGCCGGTTTGCCGGCGTGGAGGAGCCGATCGACCCGGTGGCCGGCCACATACCCGGTGCGCTCAATGTGCCCTGGCAGCGGGTCAGCGACGACAGCGGCAGGTTGCGCGATGCGAAGGCCCTTGCAGCGCATTTTGCCGAGGTTCCCGACGGTCCCCGGCGCATTGTCTACTGTGGCTCCGGGGTGACGGCCTGCGTCAATCTCTATGCGCTCGCGCAGCTGGGGGACGGGGAAGCCCTGCTGTACCCGGGCAGTTGGTCGGACTGGTGCAGCTATCTGCCGCCGGCGGGTTGAGACTCAGAAATCCGCGGGGCATTCCTCCTGCAGCCAGGCCCCGGTGGCCGGGTGAGTGAATCCCAGCTCCGTGGCGTGCAGCAGCAGCCGCGGTGAGAGTGCCAGTGCCTCCTCATGGGCATACATGTCGCAGCCGAGAATCGGGTGGCCCAGTTCGCGACAGTGAATGCGCAACTGGTGCGAGCGGCCGGTCTGCGGTGTGAGCTGCAACCGGGTGCGGTCCGGGCCGCGCTCCAGCACTTCGAACCAGGTAATGGCCTCGCGGCCGGTCTCATGGCAGATTTTCTGCAGTGGTCGCCGCTCCCAGTCGCAGACGATGGGCAGGCTGATTTCGCCGCTGTCCGCCTCGACCACGCCCCAGACCACCGCCTCGTACTGCTTGTAAACCAGCCGTTCCTGGAACTGGCGGCTGATATGGGCGTGGGTGGGCTTGTCCAGCGGAATCACCATGATGCCAGAGGTGTCGAGGTCCAGCCGGTGGACAATACTGGCGCTGGGAAAATCCTGCTGCAGCCGGGTGACCAGGCAATCCCGGTTCAGCGGGTGTCGCCCGGGTACGCTCAGCAGGAGGTGGGGCTTGCGCACCAGCAGCAGGTTCTCGTCCTGGTACAGAATCCGGATCGGCTCCTGGCTGTGGGGGACCAGGTACGGAGGCAGTTCGTCGTCCATGCTCGCCCGCTCAGGCGGCGGTGCCGGGAACGGCCTTGCCGAGCGCGCGCTGGTAGGCGGCAACAGCGCTTGCCAGCCCCATGCTCAGGGCGTCCACCGTCAGCGCGTGGCCAATGGATACTTCGAGCAACCCGGGAACCCTGGTGACCAGCGGCAGGTTGTGCAGGTCCAGGTCGTGGCCGGCGTTCACCCCCAGCCCGACCTCCGCGGCCGTCTCGGCAGCCAGGATAAAGCGCCGCAGCACCGCTTCCACGTCCCTGCCCGCAGCGAAAGCGCGGGCGTAGCTTTCGGTGTAAAGCTCAATGCGGTCGGTGCCGGTCTGGGCGGCGAGGCGGATCTGCTCTGGGTCGGGGTCCATGAACAGGCTGGTGCGGATGCCGAGACCCTTGAGTTCCGCTACCAGGGGCGCTATCGCGTCGCCGTCACGTCTCAGGTCGAAGCCGTGGTCTGAGGTGAGCTGATTGTCGCCATCCGGGACCAGGGTGCACTGGGCCGGGCGGATTTCCCGGACCAAGGCCATGAATCCGGGGTAGTCGCTGACGCCCTGCCGGTCGCTCTTGCGCGGGCCGGTCATCGGGTTGCCCTCGATATTGAATTCCACGCTGAGCATGCCCGCCAGGTCGTGGCAGTCCTGCACCCGGATGTGGCGCTGGTCGGGGCGGGGGTGGACAGTGATGCCGTCGGCACCCGCGTCGATGCAGATTTGCGCATGCCGCGGGATATCCGGATTGCGCGTGTCCCGGGAATTGCGGATCAGCGCTATCTTGTTGAGGTTGACGCTGAGGGCGGTCATAGCAGCGGCTTGCGGACAATTTCCCGGATCACGATGGGCTCGCTGGGCACATCACTGTGCCCATTGACCACCTGGACCGGGCTGGAGGCAATATAGTCGACCACCGTCATGCCGTCGGTCACCTCGCCAAAGACCGCGTAGCCGTCCTGCCCGGGTGACCAGTCCAGTTGCAGGTTGCTGCGCTGGTTGATGAAGAACTGTGCTGCGGCAGAGTCGGGGTCGGCAGTGCGGGCCATGGCGATGGTGCCACGTACATTGTGCAGCCGGTTGCGCGACTCATTGACAATCGGCTCGCCGGTTGCCTTCTCGGTCATGTCGGGCAGGAAGCCGCCTCCCTGGATCATGAAATTGGGAATCACGCGGTGGAAAATCGTGCCGTTGTAGTGGCCCGCATCCACATAGGCGAGGAAGTTGGCCACGGTCAGCGGGGCCTTGTCGCGATACAGGCGCAGGGTAATGTCGCCCTCGCTGGTCTTGATGACCACCTGGGGGTTGGGCAGCGGAGTTTCCTCCGCGGCCCCGGCTGTCAGGGGCAGCAGGAACAGCAGGGCCAGGCTCAGGGCGCGTAACATGGTCAGGTCCTCTTGTTGCAGGTTGGTGGGCGGGTATCAGCCCCAGCCATCGTTCCGCCGACGCTTGGGCCAGAGCCGGGGTGTGACCACCGCAATCACGACGCCCAGCAGGACCGCCAGGGCCCCGTCCAGGAACGCGCTGCTGCGCAGGCTTTCCTGCAGGCGCTGGGTCTCGGCGCCAAGCATGTCAGCCTGGGCGCGCAGGTTCTCGGTTTCTTCTATCAGGCGCCGGTTGTCGGCATCCAGCTGCAGTGAGCGGCCGGATATCTGCCTCAGCTGTGCCAGCTCCTCTGTCAGGCTTTGCAGGGTGCCGTCGGGATTACCCCCGATGTCCACCCGTATCGCTCTCAGTTCGGTCAACTCCTCGATCAGCTCCGCGTTCTCCGCGGCCAGTTGCTCGGCGCGTGCGGTGGCTTCCTCGACGCGAAGTCGAGCTGGAAGCTCTGCCATGAGGTACTGGGACCTCACCCAGCCAGTGGTACCGTCCTCGGTAGTGACTTCCGACCACTCTTGATCCGCTGAGGTGCGGTTCACGGTCAGCCGGGTGCCCGAGGGCAGCCCGTGATGGATTACCTGGGAATCGTTGCTCTCGGCACTGCGCAGGGTGACGTACAGGGTGTCGCTGACATAGCGGACGTCCTGCGCTTCCGCGGAGCTCGAAAACAGGAAGATCAGAAGAGACGTAATCAGGGTGTAGGGCAAAACACTTTCCTTATGACTGGGGTCGCACGCGGGGCTGGCGAGTTTACCACGCCGCCGCCGTTTCAGGGCAGCACGCGCTTGTAGGGCTTGACGGTGACGCGGCGAAATACGCCGGCGTCGACATAGGGATCCGAGTCCGCCCAGGCCGTTGCCGCTTCCAGGCTGTCGAACTCGGCGATGATCAGGCTGCCAGTGAAGCCCGCGTCGCCGGGATCCTCGGTATCCAGCGCCGGGTGGGGGCCTGCGACCAGCAGGCGCCCCTCGTCCACCAGCTGCTGGATCCGGGCCAGGTGCGCCGGACGGGCGCGCTGGCGCAGGGGCAGGCTGTGATCGACATCTTCGCAGAGAATCGCGTAAAGCATCCGGGGGTCACTCCTGGTTGTTGGCGGGTTGTTCTTTCAGGTGTGGCGCTAACATACAGGCGGTCAGGCCGGTCAGGATCACGGTGAACAGTATGGCGGAGTACATCTTGTAACTGACCCAGGTGGCCTCGCTGTAGCCATAGGCCACCACGAGGTTGAGGCCCCCGACTACGCTGAAGTGCGCTATCCAGAGCAGGTTCAGGCGGGTCCAGATTCTCGGTGGCAGCTGGATCTGGCTGCCCAGGGTGCGCTCCATAAGGTTGCGCTGGCCGATGAACTGGGAGGCACCGAAGACCATTGCCAGCACCCAGTTGAAGATGGTGGGTTTCCACATGATGAACATTTCGTTGCGCAAGAGCAGGGTCGCCGCGCCAAAGGCGCAGGCGGCGAAGCCAACCCAGAGCAGCCGCTTTTCGAGCTGCCGGGTGAGTGCCCAGGTGGCGAGGACCTGGATCACGGTAGCGATCATCAGTACCGCTGTGGCGGAGAAAATACCGTCCACCGTGTGGCTCCAGCCGTACAGGGTCACGGTATCGCCATCCATCTGGTAGACGATGAAGAAGAGTGCGATGGGAATGAATTCCAGCAGTTGTCTCATGAAAAACGACCTGGCTCCAGCATGTTAGGATGCGCTCTGGGCGCGGGACTGCCGGGCCCGCATCAGGCCATAACAGTTGCAGCGATCACGGAGTGTAGAGTTTGTGCTGATTGACTTCCACACCCATACCACCGC
>JBFHFJ010000228.1:0-5656 GCA_041583655.1 Haliea sp.
CCCAGTAGGGGGAATTGTTGATGTAGGCGATGAGCGCGAGATAGTGCTGCCAGCCCGGGTCGCCGGTCTCTTGCGCGAGTTCCAGCGGGCGGAGAAACGCTTCTATGAACTGCTCGACACTGGGCCCTTCGGTGCCGGCCGCCTGCTGGCAGGCGCGCAGTGCGTCAAGGCGTGCGCTGTTGAGTAGCGCCGCCCGACGCTGGAATACTGCGTTGAACAAGTCGAGCTTCTTGCCGAAATGGTAGCTGGCCAGGGCTACGTCAACAGCTGCTCCCCTGGCGATCTGGCGCAGGGTGACGCCATCGTATCCGTGCAGCGCAAACAGCTCCTCGGCGACGTCCAGGATGCGATCTCGTTTGGAAAGGGTGGGGGGATTGCTCATTATCGGTATGTGTTCTCCTGACGGCCCGGACAATAGCATAGTTTAAATTTCAACGCTTGTTGAAATGTGCGCCGGATTTGTTCAGAATCCCGAGCGGACAGAAAGCATAACCATAACCAGGCCCCTGCCATGACCCCAGAGATTTTCAAGTACCTGATCACCGCCAGCTACATCGTACTGGTGCTGTGGCTGTCCTGGGTGGGCATGCGCCGCACCCGCGATATCCGCGGCTTTTCCATCGGCAACAAGGACATGAGCCCCTACCTGATCGGCATCACGCTGGCGGCCTCCATTGCCTCTACAGCGACCTTCGTGATCAACCCGGGATTCGTCTACAGCCATGGCCTGAGTGCCTACCTGCACTACGGGCTCGCAGGGTCCCTGGGTATTCTCTCTGCTTTCCTGGTCCTGACCCGGGGTTTCCTGCGCCTGGGAGAGAGCAGCCAGGCGCTGACCATTCCCCAGTGGATTTTCTACCGCTACAACCACCGGGGCCTGAGCCTCTTCTTCGCCTTTATCAATCTGCTCTCGATTACTTTCGTGGTACTGATCCTGGTGGGCTGCAGCCTGTTGTTGACCGGCTTGTTCCCTATCGACCAGAAAGTGGCGTTGATACTGGTGCTGGTGTTCGTCTTTTCCTACGTGCTGATGGGCGGGACCTACGCCCACGCCTACACCAACACCCTGCAGGGGCTGATGATGCTGGCGATCACGGTGATCCTGTTTGTCCAGGGCTGGAAATACTTCGGCGATAACCCGCTGGCGGCGTTGCGGGGCGTGGGCGCGGGCTATGCCGATGCCTTCAACCGCGGCAGCGACCTGTACTTCGACTTCTTCTCGGTCTTTGTCAGCGGCTTTGTAGTGACCTTTGCACTGATGATGCAGCCGCATATCCTCACCAAGATCCTCTACCTGCGCAGCGAGCGTGATATCGGCAAGTTCATCGGCACCACGGTGGTGGTCGGTACCGTGTTTACCCTGATGCTGATGATCGGTTTCTATGCCCGTCTCGCCGGGCTGGAGGTGCCGGCACAGGACACCGTGGTCCGGGAATACCTGTTGTTTGAATTCGGCAGTTCCCTGTGGGGCGAGTACGTGCTGGTCTTCATCTTCCTGACCCTGCTGGCCGCGGGCATGAGTACGCTGGACGGTATTCTGGTGTCCCTGTCGGCGATGGTGGTCAGCGACATCGTCCAGCCCCTGTATGGCGATCGCTACAATGCCCTGGCGCTGTCGCGGATCGTCCTTGTGCTGGTGGGCGTGGTGGGCGTCATCCTGGCCTGGAACCCGCCGCCCCTGATCGGCCTGTTTGCCCAGAAAGGTGTGTACGGCCTGGCGGCCGCCTCCATTGTTCCCGTGCTGTTCGGGGTTCTGGTGCGGCGCCATATCCCCCTCTGGGTGGTGCTGGGGTCGGCGCTGCTGGGTCTGTTTTGCCACCTGGGGCTGAACCTGTCCGGGCTGGTAAAGAACCCGGCGGTGTCTGCCAGCTACGCGATCTTCCTGGCCCTGGGCTATGGGTTGCTGGGGTTGCTGGTGACCCGGCCCGGACCCAGCGTCACCGGCCCCGCTTGACATTTCAACAAATGTTGAATAATTTGCTTCCGAATTCAACAAACGTTGAATCCGTGCCGCAAGCGCGGTTTCAAACACACCACTCATAATGAAAAAGGTGACCACAATGAAAGCATTCGCTCCGCGTTCCGCCATCGCCCTGGCTGTTTCCCTGGCGTCGCTGGCCCAGTTCACTCCCGCCCTCGCCCAGTCCGGCCCGACGCTGGCGCTGGAGGAGGTCGTGGTGACTGCCCGGCGCCGGGCTGAAAACCTGCAGGATGTCCCCATCGCGGTCACCGCCCTGTCCGGGGATGCGCTGCGCCTGCGGGGGGCCACCGACATCAGCGAACTGGCCCAGATCATCCCCAGTGTGACCCTGGAGCCTTCGCGGGCCACCAGCACCACCCTGACCGCCTTCATCCGCGGGGTCGGCCAGCAGGATCCCCTCGCCGGCTTCGAGCAAGGCGTCGCGCTCTACCTGGACGACGTCTACATTGCCCGCCCGCAGGGCGCGCTGCTGGATATCTACGATGTGGAGCGGGTAGAAGTACTGCGCGGCCCACAGGGCACGCTGTACGGCCGCAACGCTGTCGGCGGTGCGATCAAATACGTGACCCGCCGGCTGAGCGAAGATTTCGATGCGCGCCTCAAGGCCTCCTATGGCAGCTATGACCAGCTCGACCTTGTGGGCACGGTGTCGGCGCCGGTAACCGATACCTTCCGGGTTGGCGCGACTGTGGCTTCGCTGACCCGCGATGGCTACGGCAGAAACCTCACCACCGGGGACGAGCACTATGACAAGGATCTGTTCGCCTGGCGTGCCAGCGCCGAGTGGCTGCCCAGTGAAGACTGGCTGGTGCGGATCGCCTACGACAAGCTGAAGGACAAGACCAACCCGGTTGCCGGCTTCCGGCCGTTCCCGGGTGCCGCCAGCGGCGTGCCGGTACTGAACGATCGCTATGACACGACCGCCGGGGCTGCGCAGGCCATTTCCACGCGGGGTATCAACGGCAACAATGAGATCGAGGCGGAAGGTGTGATGCTGTCGGTGGACTGGAACCTGAGCGACGCCACGACCCTTCGCTCCATCAGCGCCTGGCGCGAAGACTACACCGAGTCCGTGATCGACTTTGACGGTCTCGCGGTCATGGATTTCGATGCGCCGGTTATCTACGACAACGAGCAGTTCAGCCAGGAATTCCAGCTGCTTTACAACGCGGACCGCTGGAATGTGGTCACGGGCTTCTACTACCTGGATGCCACCGCTGCAAACGACTTCGACGTTGTGCTGGGGCAGATTGGCCCGGTGACGGCCTATACCGGAGGCACCGTGGATACGGAGGCCTGGTCACTGTTTGCGGACGTGACCTATCGCCTGACTGATGCCCTGTCGCTCTCGGTCGGAGGCCGCTATACCGAGGACAAGCGGACGGCAGACATTTTCCGCGCAAACTATCTCGGCTTCGGCTCGCCTTTCCTGGGTAACGACACCGCTTTCCTGCTGGCCACGACCAGTGACTACGAAGCGAGCAAGACCTACACCGACTTCTCGCCACGGGTCAATCTCAGCTATGCCCTCAATGATGACACCACGGTCTACGCCAGCTACAGCCAGGGATGGAAAGCGGGCAGCTTCGATCCGCGCGGCGCCAACTTCCTGACTCCGGAAGTCGAACGCGGTTTCGATCCGGAAACCCTCGACTCCCTGGAACTCGGCTACAAGACCACCTGGCTGGAGGGGCGGGCGCTCACCAACATCGCGGTCTTCTACAGTGACTACCAGGATATGCAGATTCCGGGATCCGTGGGCGTCGACAGCGACGGCGACGGGGTCAATGACGGGTTCGTCGGCACGGTGACCAACGCGGGGGAAGCGAAGATATCCGGCGTCGAAGTAGAGGGCAATGTGCTGCTGGGGCAGGGCTTCAGCGTGCAACTCGCGCTGAGTTTCCTGGATGCGGAAATCAAGGAATGGCTGGTTAACGGTGTGGACGTTTCGGATCAGCGGGCGGTACAGAACACGCCGGAGGAAATGGCCTACATCGGTTTCACCTATACCACCGGGCTCGCCGGTGGCGACATCACGGCGAACCTGAACTGGTCATACAAGGGTGACATCACCCAGTTCGAAGCCCCGGTGCCGGTCATCGACCAGGAGAGCTACGATGTCGTCAATGCGAGCATTGTCTGGCTGAGCTCGGATGATCAGTGGCTGTTCGGACTGCACGGCAAGAACCTGACGGACGAGGCGATCAAGACCGCAGGCTACTGTTTCGGTTCTGGTGGCTGCCCCTCGCGGCTGGGCCTGGAAGACAACACGACCGTGTTCTACGCACCGCCGCGGACAGTTACCGCAACCGTTGAATACCGCTTCTGATCCGGGGAGCCCGAAGCGTGAAAGAGTTTGAGGCACCCGTGCCCCTGTTGCCGGAAATCCTGGCGCTGCACGGCAAATGGCGAGCGCGCAAGCCGGCGGTGATCTGTGGTGAAGCGCGCCTGGACTGGGCACAGTTCACGGCGGCGAATCACCGGTTTGCCCACGGCCTGCTGTCCCGTGGGGTGGTCGCCGGCGACCGGGTCGGCGTGGTCATGAGCAATGGATTGCCAATGGTGCAGGCCCTGTTTGGTACCCTCGCGGCGGGCGCCGTCTCGGTGCCGGTGAACCTGTCGGTCAACGACGACGCCCTGCTGGGCATGCTCAGGGACGCCGGGATCGTTGCCCTGGTCGCCTCCCCGGACCAGCAGGAGCGCCTGCAGCGCCTGTTGCCGGAGATGCCTGAATCCCTCCGCCTGTGCATTACGGCCGGCGCCGCCGGACAGGGGTGGATGGCGCTGGAGGATGTCTGCGCCGGGCAGCCGGTTACATTGCCGACTCTGGCGCTGGAGCCGGATGCCCCGCTGAATATCATCTACAGTTCAGGAACCACGGGCCAGCCCAAGGGTATCCTGCACAGCCACCGCACCCGACGTGACTGGGCCTACGACCTGGCGATTGCCCTGCGCTACCACGGCGGGGCGCGCACCCTGCTCACCCTGGGCCTGTACTCGAACATTTCCTGGGTGGCGATGCTGTGCACGGTGCTGGCGGGTGGCACCCTGGTGGTCCATACCCGGTTCGAGCCCGCCGCGTTCCTGGCCAGCGTGGAGCAGGAGCGCATCACCCACACCGCCATGGTGCCGGTCCAGTTCCAGCGCGTCTGCGAACTGATGGCCCAGGGCAGTTTTGATGTCAGCAGCATGCAGGCCATGATGAGCTGTGGCTCGCCCCTGCGCGAGGGCCTCAAGCGCGAGATCTTTCACCATTTTCCCTGCGGCATTATCGAACTGTACGGCCTTACCGAGGGGATCATCACTACTCTCGAGCCGGAGGAGGCTGCGGGCCGCTGGGACTCAGTGGGCAAACCGTTGATCGGTACGGATATCTGCATCGTTGATGATGACGACCGGGTGCTGGGAAGCAACAGCCCGGGCGAGATTGTCTCTCGTGGGCGGATCACCATGCCCGGCTACTGGCAGCGCGACGATGCCAATTGCGACTCGGAGTTTGTTGACGAGCTGGGCAGGCAGTGGCTGCGCTCGGGGGATATCGGCTACATTGATGATGAAGGCTACCTGTTCATCGTCGACCGCAAGAAGGATATGATCCTGTCCGGGGGCCAGAATATCTATCCCCAGGATATCGAGGCGGTGCTGGTGCAGCATCCCGCGATCAGCGACGTCGCC
>JBFHFJ010000229.1:0-5645 GCA_041583655.1 Haliea sp.
CCGCGCCGCGGCAACTGAATCCATCCCGTCAGCGCAGCCAGCAGCAGGGCGGTGTACTGGGCCCAGGGCGATGCCACCAACAGCAAGAGGACGGCGGTCAACCCGGCGACAGCCACAGTGGTCACGTCGCGGCAGAATGATTGCGCCATGGTTCGCACCGCCTCCGCCACCACCACGACCGCCAGTAACTTGAGCCCCCTCACCAGGCCCTCCAGCACGCCGCTGCCCGGGGCCTGTGCCGACCACAGCGCCACACCCAGCATCAACAGGAAAGACGGCAGGGTGAAGCCCAGGAAAGCGGCCACGGCGCCGGGCAGCCCCGCGCGGCGGTAGCCGATGGCGAAGCCAACCTGGCTGGAGGCGGGCCCGGGCAGGAACTGGCTGAGGGCGACCAGGCGCGCATAGGCCGCGTCATCCAGCCAGTGCAAGCGCCGGACGAAGGCCTGCTGGAAATAACCGATATGGGCAGCGGGGCCGCCAAAGCTGACGCAGCCCAGCAGCAGGAAACGCCAGAAGACGTCAAGCCACGGCGGCACGATGGTCGGAAACAGGCTGCAACAACCCGCCGCTAGAGCTTGAGGATATTGACCACGTACAGCAGCAGTGCAGCACCCAGGGTGGCGACGACCACAGAACCGACAAAGCCCCCCGCCGAGAGCCCAAGCAGACTGAAGACGAAACCGCCTATCACCGAACCGACAATGCCTACCGCGATATTGCCAACGAGGCCGAAACCGCGCCCTTTCATAAGCTTGCCAGCCAGCCAGCCGGCCAGCGCGCCGATTATCAGGTAGGCAATCAATCCACTGACTTCCATAAGGTTCTCTCCGGTGCTATCACTGTTGCGACCACATGGGCGCTGCGCACCAGTATACGGAGCGCGAGCGCCACTGCACAGCCAGCCGAGACATCACCGCGGGACATGGAGTACACGCTGCGGTGATCGCTGCCGCCGGCCCAACCACCGACTGCCTCACTCAATCGAAAACAGGTCCCCCTGGGCCCGCGGTGGCCGAAACCGGCTGCAATCAAGCGCATCATAGCGCCGCGCGCTCAGGCCCAGGCGCTTGCTCGCCCGCTGAAACCGCTGCGCCAGCAGCTGTGCAAACACGCCCTCGCCGCGCATGCGCTGGCCGAAACGGGCATCGTAGTCGGCGCCGCCACGACACTGGCGAATCAGGCTCATGACTTTTGCCGCCCGTTGCGGGTAGTGCGCCTGCAACCAGCCCTCGAACAACGGCGCCACTTCGAGAGGAAGGCGCAGCAACATCCAGTTGGCCATCACCGCTCCGGCATCCCGCGAGGCCTGCAGAATCGACTCCAACTCACTGTCGTTGAGCCCCGGGATCATCGGCGAAGCCAGCACACCCACCGGGACACCGGCTGCGCTCAATTCCCTGATAACCCGCAAGCGCGCCGCGGGCGAGGCCGTGCGGGGCTCCAGGTTACGCTTGAGATCATTGTCCAGAGTGGTCACGCTGATAAAGACGTGCAGCAGCCGCTCCCGGGCCATGTCCGCCAGCAATGCCGTATCCCTGAGAACAAGCGCGCCCTTGGTGACGATGGTCACCGGGTGGCGGCACTCGTGCAGCAGTTCCAGCACCTCGCGAGTAGTACCACGGGCGGCCTCCAGCGGTTGGTAGCAATCCGTGTTGCCGGACAGGTTGATGGGGCGACACTGGTAACCGGGCTTGCACAACTCCGCCCGCAACTGCTCCACCAGGCCGGTGCGGGCAATCAGGCGCGTTTCGAAGTCCAGTCCGGGAGAGAGATCCCACCAGGCGTGACTGGGCCGGGCATAGCAATAGATGCAGCCGTGCTCACAGCCCCGGTAGGGGTTGATGGAGCGGTCAAAGCCCAGATCCGGCGAGCTGTTCCAGCTGAGGGCGCTTTTCGCGGGCTCATTCCGGACTTCCGTGGCGATACGCTGCTGCGCTGCCTCCTGCCACCAGCCATCGTCAACGGCCTCGCTGGCCAGAGGGGCGTAGCGATTGTGGGGGTCGAATGTGGCTCCGCGACCGCGGCGGGCATGTGCGGGTTGCAGGATAGTCACGAGCACACCTCAATACTGTATATAAATACAGTATAGCGTGACAGTTCAGGATTTCAATCAGCCCCGGCCTGCCCCGCTGTCGCGCGCCTTATCCCCGGCCGCCTGTCGCCAGGGCCAGCGACCCTCGATTTCCAGGTGCAGCGTCATGCTGAGGAAGGTCCGGATCAGAATGATCAGGCCCAGCACCGCCACATTCTCCCAGCTCACATCGACGATGATCGTCTGCATGATGTCGCCCGCGATCAGGAATTCCAGGCCGAGGATAATGGAGCGACCCAATTGCCGGCGGAAGGTGTGGTAGGCCTCGCCCTCCGGCACCTTGTTGAAATGACGGACAAACACCGTGGATGAGTAGCATGCCCCGACCAGTATCACCAGCACGCCAACCGCCTCGGTAGCCAGGGCGAAGAGAGAAATAACCTGGGTAAATTCCATAATCAGTCCATCCAGAGTGTTCAGATCAGCCGCGGCGCGATTCCCGCTTCAGTCGCCATCGTCGCCGTCATCTTCTGCTGAAGATGCCGGCTCCCCCCCGCCGCGTTCCCAGGCCAGGAATCGCTCCAGGTCCCGGCTCAGGGTGCGCAAGGTCCAGCCGAGTATCGCGGCATCGTCCAGCAGGCCAAGGCCAAGAATGAAGTCAGGCACCAGATCCACCGGCATGACAAAGTACACCACGGCCGCAACAAGGATCAGCAGTGACTGCCAGGAGATATCGCGATAGGTGCCGGCGGCATAGGCGCGCACCAGGCGCAGGCCGTCCCTGACCGGCGCGATGATGGCGGCCAGCGGCCCGCTGCGGGCCTCGGCCTTGCGCCCCGCGGCCGCAGCCAGGGATTTCAGTTTTTCCGGTTCCTCAATGTAGGCCCTGGCGCGACTGGTCGCACGGGCATAGGCGCGGCTGGCGCGAACCCGGGATGTACCTGTTCCCCCCCGCTCAGGCATCGTCCCGGCCCTCCATGCGCAAACAGTAACCCTGCCTGGGAAAGTGGACGTGCAAGGTCCCGAGGCCAGGTTCGCTGCGGGCGAGAATCCAGCGCTGCTCCGTGACACCGGCCAGGGTACCCGCAGTGGGCTGCTGCCCGTAGTCCGACGGCGCGATCGAAACCCGCTGCCCGATGCGCGAATCCGTCCTCTCCGCCGGCGCCAGCGGGCGCGGCTCGGCGCCGGCGGCGGCAGCGAGGGCCTGCTGCGGAGCGATCTCCGTGCGCATCCCCTCGCCAAACGCGGCCACGCGATCCATCCAGGCCAGGGTCCTGGGAAAACTGTCGACCAGCGGCGACTCACCCAGATCGCGGATGAACCACAGCCCGTGCCAGGTAGAGAAATCCGCGTGCGAGGGGGTGGCGCCGAACAGGAACTCCTGCTCCAGCTGCGACTCCACGTCCGCAAGATGCGCCAGCACCAGCGGCCGGGCCTCCCGGATACCGGCGATCCTGACCGTCGCCTTGCGACTCATGTTGATACGATCGAGCAGGAAGCGCCCCATGTCCAGCCAGGACATTGACTGGCGCACCTTGCGCCGCATCGCGGGCGTACCGGCTGCAAGCACGCAGGGAAAGAACAGGTCGACATCCGCCCGACCGGCCCAGGCCTGTGCCTCTGCGCCAAGACTGTACAGGTCAAGCTCCGGCCGCTTGGCCAGTGCGGCAATTTCAGCGGCAATGGTCCGACTGTCACAGAACACATCGGCGCCAATCTGCGCCACGGGAATCCTGCGGTAGCCGCCGGCAAGCTGCGCCACGACCGGGCGCGGCGGCATCTCGCGGGTAAGGGCCGACTGCCAGGTCAGCCCCGCATAGCCCAGCATGCTGCGGATTTTCTGCGCAAAGGGCGACATGGCGTAATGGTGCAGGATCAGGTCCATAGCTTGGCGCTCTGTTCATCAACCACCGTAGATTACACGATCCGGCTGCCGGGGTATCGAAGCCGCAGGCTAGTCACAGCACCCCGAAGCTGTCCATCGCTGCCGCGGTGATTTCCTGGCGCGAACAAATCTGCTATAACTCCCCATCATCCTGTCGACGAGGCCTGTATGCTCCGCATCCTGCTTGTGCTCTGGCTTTCGCTCGGCGCTGCTGGCGCAGCGGCCAGCGTCATCCCCCGCCCACCCGGGCTGGAACCTGCGGTGCAATTCTGGACCCGCGTATACACCCAGATCTCAACCGGGCAGGGCTACATTCACGACGCCGTGAACCTTGCTGTTGTTTACCAGACCCTGTCTTTCCCGCCCGGCATGTCCCCCGCGCAGCAGAATCGGGAGATAGAGGAGACCAGGAAACAGTACCAGGCTGCGCTGTCCAGGCTAGGCGCAGGCAAGCGGGAGGGCCTTACTACCCTGGAGGCCACCATCCAGCGAGCCTGGCCACCGGGCACCGACGCCAGGACCTTCCTGCGAGCGGCTGACAATGTCCGCTTCCAGCGCGGGCAGGCCGACCGGTTTCGCGACGGCCTTGTGCGTTCCGGCCAATGGAAAACGCACATCCGCAGCGTCCTGGCCCGGCATGACCTGCCACTGGAACTGGACGTCCTCCCCCATGTGGAATCCTCATTCAACCCGGGCGCCTATTCCAAGGTAGCCGCAGCGGGGATGTGGCAGTTTATGCCAGCCACCGCGCAGAGTTATATGCTGGTGGACACGATTGTCGACCAGCGCATGGACCCCTACGTGTCCACGGAGGCGGCGGCCAGGCTGCTGCAGCAGAATTACCAGGCGACAGGATCCTGGCCCCTTGCCATCACCGCCTACAACATCGGTGCCGGGGGCATGCTGCGCGCCACCAGGGCAATGGGAACAACAGACCTCGAAACCATCATCCGGGACTACCGGGGGGCCAATTTCGGTTTTGCCTCGCGCAACTTCTACACCTCATTCCTCGCCGCACTGGAGGTGGACCGCAATGCGTCCAGGTACTTCGGCAAGCTGCAACCGGCTGCGCCGCTGACCTATGACACGGTGGTGACGTCCCACTATGTGCCGGCCACCGCACTGGCCCGTGCGGCACGTGTGGATATTGAACTGCTTCGCCGCTACAACCCGTCACTGCTGGAACCTGTGTGGACCGGCGAAAAGCATATCCCCAGGGGTGTTCAGCTGCGCATACCGCGCGACCAGGGGCAGGTGAGCCTGAGCAAGGCCCTGGCGGCGATCCCGGCCAACTCGCTCTTCAATCACCAGCAGCCCGATGTGCTGCACCGGATTGCCAGCGGCGAGTCCCTGTCGACCATCGCCCGGCGCTACAACACATCGGTAGCCACCCTGATGTCACTCAACGGCCTTCGGGACGCCCACCGGATACGCGCCGGCCAGAACCTGCGCCTGCCCGGAACCAGGGCCACGTCCGGCGCCGGCACCTCACAGCTGGCCAGCCTGGCGTCCGGCTCGCCACAATCTGCCGCTGGTCGCTCCGCCGAAACCTATGTGATCCAGAAAGGCGACTCCCTGTGGCAGATCGCCAGGCGCTTCAACGTATCGCATGAGGAACTGGCGGCCTGGAACGACCTGACCCACACGCACAGGATCAAGCCCGGCCAGGTGCTCCGCCTCGCGTCCCTGAACTGATCGCCAGGGCATCAGCCGCCGGTTGGCAACTCC
>JBFHFJ010000230.1:0-5603 GCA_041583655.1 Haliea sp.
AATAAGGCGCGTAAGAGCTTCGCTTTGCTGCATGGGGATCATCCGTTCGAATTCTTGTTACACGGTTTCGTCCAGCGACGCATCAACGTAATAGACAAAAGCGAGGATTTCCGCCACAGCAATATAAAGGTTTTCCGGGATTTCGTCACCAACCGGAATCTGGCAGAGTAGTTCAACAAGCTGACCATCGGCAAAGATCGGTATATCGTACTCCGCCGCCAGCGCCTGTATCCGCTCGGCGACCGCGCCACCGCCGCTGGCGACAACGGAGGGCGCACCCCGGCCGGTATAGCGCAGCGCGGCCGCGAGCGACTGGGACCTGTCCCGCTGCGTGCTCACGCGCGCAGGTCCACGCCAGCTGCCGGCGAGGCCGCTTCGGCAACGGGTGACGGCGGTGGCCGGCTGCCCAGTCCCGCCAGGACAAGGCCCCGGCTGGCCAGCGCCGACTCCAGTCGCGGCGCGCCGGCGAGCACACTTTGCCTGACCGCTTCCCTGTCGCTGAGAAAGGACAGCGACAGGCGCCCGCCCTCAAGCTTTCCTTCCACTATGAGTGCGCCGGCCCCCGGCAATTGCATATGGATCTCCAGCGTCCAGCGCTCGCCGTCACTTTCCGCACCTGCCTGGCGCGACTCCCGCTGCAGCTGCAAACGGAGTTCCCGGTATTCATTCTGCAGCTGGAACGGCAGTACAAAGGACCAGGTGCGATTCCCGGACTGGTCCCCGGGGAGTGATTTAAGCTGGCTGTGAATAATCGCGGACAGTGCAGACTCAGTCTCCTGGCGCAGCGACAGCCAGGTCTCGATCTCCGCAGGACGCGTCTGGGTTTTGTTCACCTGATCGAGGCGGGCATCGATCCGCCCCAGCAACTGCGAGAGCAGGGATTTCATATCCGCGGGAAGGCCGTCCGTGCCCGGGGCCTGTTGCGCCAGGGCCGCCTCATGGAAAGTACCGGAACTGCGCAGGGCGGCCGCAAGCCCGCCCGGTGATGCCAGTTGAGCTGCCGGGGCGGTCAAGCGCAGAAGCTGGCGCACCACCGATGCCAGCTCCGCAGGCAGACCCGGCGCGGCGCTCGCGGCGACCAGCAGGGGCGCCAGCTGCGAGGGCGCCCCGGGGCGATCAAGCTGCAGCCCGCTGGCCTCCAGCAGGCGCAGGCTGGCGCCGGCATCCGCTCCGGCGGCAGCGGGCGGGCCCAATACTCGCAACGTAGGCTGGGGCTGCACCCGCACCACCTCAAGCAACAGCCTGGCGCCCTGCTGAATCGGCACATCCGCGGTCGCGGTAATCTGCAGCCCCCCCACCCTGAGCACCAGCTCACCCGAGGCGCGCTGCCCGGTGACCAGTGCGTTCAGTGTTTGCCCTACCTGCCAGTTCTTCAACCAGAGACCGAAGTTCTTCTGGTCTGTACGCGCAGTCGTCAGGGCGAGCTGGATTTCTTCCAAGGCAATGCGTCTCGGTTCGGGACCCAAACGGAATGTACCACGATTGGACTGTAACGGCTCAATGACAGCTGACGGCGACGCAGAGTTGTCGGTATACTTTCGCCCGAATCAAAGAGGGGCGCGTCTTGCGCCCGCTGCCCAAAAGGACGCGGCTCTATGGATCTGGCTACACTGCTCGGACTTATCGGCGCGATGGGAATCGTGCTGGCGGCAATCCTGACCGGCGGGTCGGCCATCATGTTCTTCAACATACCGTCCATCCTCATCGTGCTTGGAGGCACGGCGCTGGTGGTGATGATGAAGTTCACCATGGGCCAGTTTTTCGGTGCGTTCAAGGTGGCTGCCCGGGCCTTCATGTTCAAGGTCGACGACCCGGAGGATGTGATTGCCAAGGTTGTGGAACTGGCCAATATCGCCCGCAAGGAGGGTATGCTGGCCCTGGAAAATGCGGAAATCGACAATGCGTTTCTGCGCGATGGCGTGCGCATGCTGATCGACGGCAACAACCGCGAAGTGGTCAGCACGGTGATGACCAAGGACCTGCAACAAACCATTGACCGGCACAAGTGGGGCTCCAAGGTGTTTTCCGCCACCGGTGACGTCGCGCCCGCCATGGGCATGATCGGCACGCTGATCGGCCTGGTGCAGATGCTCTCGGCCATGGATGACCCGAAGGCCATCGGCCCCGCCATGGCCGTCGCCCTGCTCACCACCCTGTACGGCGCCATGCTGGCGAACATGGTTGCCATCCCCATCGCCGACAAACTGGACCTGCGCAAAGCCCAGGAAGGGCGCATCAAGGCCATGTGCATCGACGGCGTACTCGCCATCCAGGAAGGCCAGAATCCCCGGATCATCGAGTCCATGCTGAAAGCCTACCTCGCGCCTACCAAGCGCAACCAGGAAGAAGACGCGTGATCGACTTCGAGGACGAAGAGGAAGCCAAACCTGGCGCGCCATCGTGGATGGCGACCTTCGCCGACCTGATGTCGCTGCTGATGTGCTTCTTCGTCTTGCTGCTGTCCTTCTCCGAAATGGACGTACAGAAGTACAAGCAGATCGCCGGCTCCATGAAAAGCGCGTTCGGCGTACAACAGCAGATCAAGGTCGAGGACATCCCCAAGGGCACCAGTATCATTGCCCAGGAGTTCAGCCCCGGCAAACCGGACCCGAGCCCGGTAGACACCATCCAGCAGGTAACCGCCGACACCACCAGGCCCTCGCTGGAGGTAGGAAACCCCGATGCGCCCAGGGATCTCAGCGATGCGGAGGCGGCGGAGCTGGTTGAGGCGAAAATTGCGGACCTGCTGCTGGAAACCCAGGCCGATGCCGAGCGCCTGAAGGAGACCCTTGAAGCCGAGGTGGAAACCGGCAAGGTGGACATCGAGACGGACGGGCGCTCCATTATTGTCAGGATCCGCGAAAACGGCTCTTTCCCCTCTGGCTCGGCCACGCTGAACGAGGATTTCCTGCCGGTAATGGAGCGGTTGCGCAATGCCCTGGCCAGTATTCCCGGCACAATAGCGGTCGAGGGTCACACTGACGATGTCCCGGTCACCGGTGGCAGGTTCTATTCCAACTGGGACCTGTCGGCCACTCGCGCGCTCTCCGTGACCCATGAACTGTTGAAGGGCGGCCTGCTGGAGGACGAACGCATCATGGTCGTGGGTTATGCGGACACGCGGCCCTTTACCTTCAACGACAGCCCGGCAGGCAGGGCCCTCAACCGCCGGGTCGAACTGGTCATACGCCAGGGCGTCACCGACGGGGACGATACCAGGCTGGAAGATATTCTCGAAGGCAACCCCGAACTCCTCAATATCATCGGCATTGAAACCTCAGAGTGAGAGCAAGGCAGAGTGAATGAAGGCCGGCCACAGGAAAGTCAGTTATGACGCTCGATAGTCATGAACGCAGAAAATACTATCGCATCGACGACGATGTCCTCCTGCACTACAACGTGCTGGAGCAGTCGGAATCCGGCGCAACGCAGGCGGAGCATGTCGAGCTTTCCGCAGAAAGCGTGCTCGCCGAACTGGACCAGGAATTGAACCATGCCATCAACCTCGTCTGGCGGGACCTGCCGGAGGTCGGCAGGGCCCTGGGGCTGCTGAACCGGAAGATAGCGATTATGGGCGCTCTCGCCGGTGCTACCGGCGCGGAAGAGGATCCGCAGTCCTATACCCCAACACGGGTCAACCTGAGCGGCAGCGGCCTGGCTTTTGAGGCCCTGGAGGCAATTCCGGAGGGCACCGCCCTGCTGATAAGGATTCGCCTGTTGCCGTCACAGTCATCCCTGCGGCTGACCGGATGCGTTGTCGGTGACCCCGAGCGGGTGGCCGGGACCGATACGGCACGCTACTGGACCCGGATACGGTTCGATGGCAACGCCGACGCCCAGGAAGAGCTTATCCGCCATGTCGTCCAGAAACAGGGAGCGCTGCTGTCGGCGCGGCACTGAAACCCCGGCCGTCAGCACCGCTCATCGATGTGACCGCCCAGGCGCTTGCCCTTGCGCGGCTTGGGCTGGTCCTCAGTATCGACTTCCTCCTGCCTGGGCCGGCGCTTTGCCGGTGCCGGGTTGTCCCGCCTGACGGGCCGTGGCCCTACCAGGGGGCGAATGCCGCTGTCGTCCAGTGGATCCACCATGTTTGCCCTCCGGGCCCCGGTGGGCCGGCTACTGCTGCCTGACCGACAGGCCCTGCAGGCGTTCGTCCTGGGCGCGGGCGTCCGCCGCCAGAATCACCAGCACCACGCGCCGGTTTTTTGCCCGCCCCGCCTCACTGTCGTTACTGGCGGCGGGGTTTTGCTCCCCAAAGGCTACCGCAGACAGGCGGGCAGGATCAATGCCACTGCTCTCGAACAGACGCACGACCGACGAGGCGCGAGCCGCCGACAGTTCCCAGTTGGAGGGGAACAGGTCATTCCTGATGGGGATGTTGTCCGTGTAGCCCTCCACCCGGATACGATTGGGTACCGGCACCAGCGTATCGGCCAGGCTGCTCAGTATCGGCACCGCACTGGCGAGCAGGACACCACTGCCGCTGGGGAACAGCAGGGTTGAATTGATTTCCACCTCGATCCAGAAACGATCGCGCTTGACGCTCACCCCCTTCGCGGCCAGGGTATCCGGCACTTGCTCCGACAGTGCACCGGACAGCGTATCCAGGGTCACTTCATCGTCCGCGGGAGCCTCGCCCGCGGGGGGCTCCGCCTCGGCGGTCTCGGCTCGCAGTGGAATGGTCACCGGCGGCAGCGAAACGGTGGTGAGGCTCTCCTCCATGGGCAGGCTGCTGCGCACCAGTTCCCCCACCTGGATCGGGTCAAGGGACTGCAGGGGCCGGTTGAACGCGGAGACAATGGACTCGGAGAGCACCCGGTAACTGCCCTCATTGGCGGAGGACAGGGAGTACATGACCACGAAGAAGGCGAAAAGCAGGGTGATGAAATCGGCGTAGGATACCAGCCAGCGGTCGTGGTTTTCCGGCAACTCTGGCGGCGGTCGGCGGCGCATGGGCTACAGGAGGTACCCTTCCAGCTTGCTCTGGATCGCCCGCGGGTTCTCGCCATCGGCAATCATGACAATGCCGTCGACCACCATATCCTGGTAGCGCACCTGCTCCGCGCCTATCGCCTTCAGTTTGTTGGCAATGGGCAGGAAGAACAGGTTCGCGAAGCCGACGCCGTAAATGGTTGCGACAAAGGCCACCGCTATCCCCGCACCCAGCGCCGAAGGGTCCGACAGGTTCTGCATGACATGGATCAGGCCGAGTACCGCGCCGAGAATACCGATGGTGGGCGAGTAGCCGCCCATGGCCTCGAAAACCCTCGCGGCCCGGGCCTCACGGGCCTGGGTGCTGTCGATCTCCACTTCCATGATTGCCCTGATATTGTCCGGCTCCAGGCCGTCCACCAGCAGGCCCAGCCCTTTGCCGACGAAACTGTCCGTCACCCCGGTGGTGGCCTTCTCCAGCGCCAGCAGACCGTCGCGGCGCGCCGTGCGGCTCCAGCCGAGGACCTCGTCCAGCAGGGCCTGGCGCTGGAATACCGGTGGAAACAGGGTCCAGCGCAGACGGCGCAGGGCGAGACCAAAGTCGGCCAGCGGCGTCTGGACCAGCACGGCGCCCAGGGTGCCGCCAACCACAATCAGGAAGGCGGTGAGCT
>JBFHFJ010000231.1:0-5595 GCA_041583655.1 Haliea sp.
CCGGCCCGAGCCAGCGATGGAGGTCGCCAGGTTCATCTCCAGCTCCTGCTCAAATTCAGCCTGCTGGGTGGGGTCCATCAGCTCATAGGCGATCTCCCTGATTTCTCCGGGTTTGAGGCGCTCACTGCCGATCGGCCGCAGCTGACCCTGGAATTTGGCACAGGGCGGTGCCCCGGTGCTCAGGTATAGATCAGAGCCATTCTCTCTCGCGAGCGTTGTCAGCCATTCGGTAATGCGCACTGTGTCCCCCTTCCGCCCTTATTCAGGAAAGCCACACTCTAACATTCTTCGGCAATCTGACAATACGGCCGGCAGAATTTCCCGCTCGGCTGCGGCGTCACTAGAGCCGGGCCACCGGCGGTGACAGGCCACCATGGCCGGAAATCTGTACTCGCTCACAATAGGCGGCTAAACTTGGCCCCGCCCTTGCGGCGGGAGACGCTCCCGGCGTACCCGCAACACCAACAAGGAGTTCCGCTTGACCTCTCTTTTGCAGAAGCAGTTGCAGACTCTGGCAGGCCCCGGTTACCGAGAGATTCTGCAGCGGATCCAGCGCGGCCTGGAAAAGGAAAGCCTGCGCATCACCCCTGAGGGTCGCCTGGCGCAAACGCCGCACCCGGCCGGCCTGGGCTCGGCGCTGACCCACCCCTCCATCACCACCGATTACTCGGAAGCGCTGCTGGAGTTCATCACCCCGGTCGACACCAGCATTGAACACTGCCTGGAGACACTGGCCGACGTCCACAGCTTCACCTACAGCCAGATCGGCGACGAACTGCTGTGGGCCACGAGCATGCCCTGCATCGTCAACGGTGACGACAGCATTCCGGTCGCTGAATACGGCAGCGCCAATGTCGCGCGAATGAAAAAGGTTTACCGCTACGGGCTGGGCCACCGCTACGGCCGCCTGATGCAGACCATCGCCGGCATTCACTACAACTTCTCATTGCCTGCAGAGTACTGGCAGCGGGCATGGGATGACGCGGGGCAGCCGGAACCGCTGCAGGACTACGTGACGAACCGCTACCTGGGCCTGATCCGCAACTTCCACCGCCACTCCTGGCTGCTGATCTACCTGTTCGGCGCCTCGCCTGCGGTATGCGCCAGTTTTCTCCGCGGCCGCGACAACCACGGCCTGGAGCCTTTCGACGACAAGAGCCGCACCTTGCACCGCCCCTACGGCACAGCCCTGAGGATGGGCGGCCTGGGCTACAACAGCGAAGCGCAGAAGGGTCTGAAGGTCTGCTACAACTCGCTGGGCAACTACGTGCAGGCGCTGCGCGATGCCATCATGCACCCCCACCCGCCCTACCAGGCCTTCGCCGCCGGCCAGGACGGGGAATACCAGCAGTTGAGTGACAGCCTGCTGCAAATCGAAAACGAGTTCTACAGCACTATTCGGCCCAAGCGGGTCACCCGGTCGGGCGAGGCGCCCCTGGCGGCACTGTGCCGGGCCGGCATCGAATATGTGGAAATCCGCTGCATCGATGTCAGCCCCTTTGCGCCCCTGGGAATTGATGCCGGACAGATCCGCTTCCTCGACACGTTCCTGATGTACTGCCTGCTGCAGGACAGCCCCCCCTGTGACTACAGGGAACAGGCCATGCAGGCCGCGAATCTGGAAGCGGTGGTCAATCGCGGCCGCGAGCCTGGCCTGCAGTTGCAGACCCCGGCAGGCAGCGCTTTACTCGCTGAGCTGGCAAACCAACTGCTGGAAAACATGGCTGGCATCGCCGATCTGCTCGACGCCGCTCACGACTGCGGCCTGTACCGGGAGTCCCTGGCAGAGCAACAGGCGCGCGTCAGCGACCCCGAGCTGACGCCCTCGGCCCGGGTGCTGCGAGAGATGCGCGAGCGGGACCTGCCCTTCTTCCGCCTGGCCATGGGCTACAGCGAGCAGTGGGGCCGCTATTTCCACGAACGCACCCTGCCCGCGGAAACCATCCAGCACTTCGAGGAAGAGACACGGCAGTCGCTGGCTGCACAGCGGGAGATCGAAGCTGCAGATGACCTGAGTTTCGAAGAGTACCTGGCGCGTTTTTTCGGCCAGTACCGGCCCCTGTTCTGAGAACTGTCCTTGCGGGACGGGGTCAAACCGCCTAACGTAACAGCTTCGGCGTTCGCAGCGCTGCAGTCACAAGGAACCTCCCCGCCATGTTGCAAGCCCTTTCCCCCCGCCTGGTGAATTTCGGACTGGCGGTTCTCGCCCTGTGCGCAATGCTGTTCGCCTGGTATCTGGAATACCAGGTGGGGCTCAACCCCTGCCCGCTGTGCATGACCCAGCGCGTGTTCGTGATCGCCGGCGGCCTGGTAGCCCTGCTCGCCTTTCTGCACAACCCCCACGGCTGGGGGCGCAGGGTCTACGGTGTGCTGTGCGCCGCCATGGCCGCAGGTGGTGGCGCCGTCGCCGGCCGTCATGTGTGGCTGCAGCATCTGCCGCCGGACCAGGTCCCCGCCTGCGGGCCCAGCCTGGAGTACATGCTGGAAACCCTGCCGTTCAAGGACACGCTGAGCATGGTCCTGATGGGTGACGGCAACTGCGCCGAAACCCACTGGACACTGCTCGGTTTCAGCATCCCGGAGCAGACCCTGATGCTGTTTGTGGCAATACTGGCCGCAAGCCTCTGGCAAACCCTGCGCAAAACCTGATCGCCACCACCGCCACGCTTGCGATGGCGGCGGCCCTGTGCCTATAGTGGCCGCTCGGGAACAGGCCCGGGAGACCGCACAATGCCACACCGCAGTACCAATCCAGCTGAACAATTCCTCGCCGTGGAGAGCCTCCTGACCAGCTGGCTCAAGGAGCGCCGGGCCGTTCTCGCAAGCTATACCGCGCTGGTTGTGGCCAGTGATGACACACCCGACTCCGCCCACCTTGTCCGGCGCCAGCGCGAACTCTGCACACTGCTGGTGGACTACATATCCGCGGGGCACTTCGAGGTGTTTGCCGAACTGTTGAACGAGGCCGAGATTTTCGGCGATGACAGCGCCTCCCTGATGGCCGGGCTGATGCCGGCAATCGCGGATACCACGGAGGTCATCCTGGCCTACGAGGAAAAGTACGGGGGCGGAGAATCCTACCCGGACACCCTGCGGCGGGATCTATCGGCTCTGGGGGAAATGCTGGAGTCGAGATTTGTACTGGAGGACCGGCTTATCGCCGGCCTCCACAACAGCCACCGGCGCCAGTTGCAGGCGCCGGTTCAAACCAGCTGATCAGCCCTCGCTGGAGGGCGCTTCCGCAGCAGCGTCTTCCTGGCTGGTGACAGCAATCAGTTCGACTTCAAATACCAGCGCCGCGTTGGGACCAATCAGGTTGCCGGCACCGCCGGGGCCATAGGCGAGGTCGGCGGGAATGTACAGGTTCCATTTGGCGCCGGGAGACATCAGCTGCAGGGCCTCCGTCCAGCCAGCGATAACCTGACCGACACCGAAGGTGACCGTCTCGCCACGCTTGTAGGACGAATCGAACTCGGTACCGTCTACCAGCGTACCGCGATAGTGAACTTCAACGGTGTCTTCCGGGCCGGGGCTGGCGCCCTCACCCGCTTCAATAATCTCGTATTGCAGACCGGATTCGGTGACCACAACGCCTTCACGGGTCGCGTTCTCGGCCAGGAAGGCCTCCGCTGCCGCCTGGTTGGCTTCCGCCGCCGCTGCCGCCAGCGCCTGCTGCTCTTCCATGGCACGCTGCTGGTAAGCCATCATTTCTTCCTGGATCTCCTCCTGGGTCATGCGCGGCTCCGCCCCTTCCAGGGCGTCCTGCAGACCGGCGGTGAAGGCAGGAACATCCATCGGCACACCGTCAGCCGCCATGCGCTGGCCGAGGCCGAAAGCGATGCCGTAGCTCAGGCGCTGGGTGGAGTCTTCCAGTACCACCTCGGCTTTGCTGTCTGCGTCGGGAGCGGATTGCTGGTTACAGGCTTGCAGGGTCACGGTAGCAACCAGGGCAAGCGGCAGTGCGAATTTCTTCATAATCGGTTCCATAGGTGTATGAGTGAACATGCAGGTATACCGGCAGGTGGCAGATCATACTACCCGCAGCGGTTACTGCGCCACCCCCGACACCGCGCGGCCAGAGGTGCCTACGCCAGCAGCGCCAGCAGGCGCCCCAGCAGCGCCTGCCGTGCACTGCCATCCAGCGCCGGCGGAGACCCCAGCAGGCAGGCCAGCGCGCGGGCGAGGCTGTTCGCTTGCGCCGGCCGCGGCACCTGCCTCCGGTGCCAGGCCAGCATCTGTTCCTGCTGCAGCTGTTCCGCCGCCAGCTCCAGCGCCCGAACCCGCTCCCGCAGGTCCGCGGCAGCGGGCAGGGTTTTCCAGTCGCGGCGCAGCGCCCGCAGGGGCGCAACGACGCGCTGGCGCCACCCGGCGCTGGCGGCCGCCAGTGCCTGCCACTGATCCGGGGCCAGCTCCAGGTCCTGCTGAGCCAGCCAGGCGGCGTAGAGCAGCAGGTTGACGTCCGCGGCGTAGTGATCCTGGGCTTCAATGCACGCCTCAGCCACTCCGGGACGGGCGTAGCGCTGCAGGGAAAACTCCCACAGGGGATTTTGCATCGGGCCTCCGGCTGGTTACCGATCAAGGCTGCGAGTAGAATGCGCGGCCTGATGATCATACTACGCGATATCGAACTGCGCCGGGGCAGCAAACTGCTGCTGGAGGGCGCCAGCGTCACCCTGCAACCGGGCCAGAAACTGGCCCTGATCGGGGCCAATGGCAGTGGCAAATCCAGCCTGTTTGCCATGCTGCTGGGGCAGCTGCAGGCCGACGCCGGGGAAATCGAGGGCATGAACAACCTGCGCCTGGCACACATGGCGCAGGAGGTGGCCGCCACGGACGAGACCGCAGGGCGCTATGTACTGCAGGGCGATGCCCGGCTGGCGCGGCTGACCGCGGATCTTGCGGCAGCGGAACGGGAAGGTGACTTCCAGCGCGCGGCCACCCTGCACACGGCAATGGAAGATGCCGATGGCTACAGCGCCGAGCGCCGGGTCCAGCGCCTGCTGCAAGGCCTGGGTTTCGCGGAAGGTGCCGCAGACCGCCCGGTCAGCGACTTTTCCGGTGGCTGGCGCATCCGGCTGAACCTGGCGCGGGCGCTGATGACGCCCTCGGACATGCTGCTGCTGGACGAGCCCACCAACCACCTCGACCTCGATGCGACCCTCTGGCTGGAGCAGTGGCTGCAGAGCTATCCAGGCACCCTGTTGATGATTTCCCACGACAGGGATTTCATCGACTCCACCTGCGAGCGCATCCTCAGCATTGAGGGTGGCCAGCTACAGGCGTGGAAGGGAAACTACTCCGACTACGAACGCCTGCGGGCGGAGATGCTGGCCAACCAGCAAGCCAGCTTCGAAAAGCAGCAGCAGCGGATCGCACATATCGAGGACTTCGTACGCCGCTTCCGCTACAAGGCGACCAAGGCGCGCCAGGCCCAGAGCCGGCTCAAGGAGCTGGAGCGCATGCAGCAGCTGGCCCCGGCCCACATCGACTCCCCGTTCAACTTCGTCTTCCCCCCGGCGGGGAAGAGCAGCGATCCCCTGCTGCGGCTGGATGAGGCCACGCTGGGCTATCCGGGCGCACCAATCCTGGGCAACG
>JBFHFJ010000232.1:0-5561 GCA_041583655.1 Haliea sp.
AGGGGGAGAAGGGCATGCGGGTGTACGATATCGCGGGGATCGCCAACAAGGGCATTTCCCAGCGGGTCATCACCGCACCTTTCAGCCCGCTGGGTCACGATACCCGCATACCCAGCAGCAATGCGACCTGCGTGGTGCTGCCGACCAACCAGCCTATTCAACCCGATCGCAACCAGGGTGAGCTGATGCGGGATGTCAACCTGGAGCAGCCCTTCCACCCCATCTACAACTATGTACTGGTCACTGATGCCGCTGAGGGGCTGATCCTCACCGACGTCAACACCCTGTCCGACGGCGAGCCGCGCAACAACTTCCTCGAGCGCGATCTCACCTGGAACGAGAACGGGGTGCTGGATGGTGCACGGCACATGGTGCTGGGCGGGTATTACGCCTACATTGTCGCCGATGCCGGCCTGGTGGTGGTGAACCTCAACCAGCCCCTGCAGCCGCGGCTGGTCGGCGTGGTGCCGCTGAACCGCGGGCACTCCGTGGCCCTGCAGTTCCGCTACCTGTTTGTCACCGATGCCGACGGCCTCAAGACTATCGATGTCACCAACCCCGAGGCGCCTGCACTGGTCGCGGACAACACCATCCCCCTGGGCCAGGCCCGGCGCATGCACCTGGCGCGCACCTATGCCTATGTTGCCGCGGGTCGCGAGGGCATGGCCATCGTCGATATCACCCGGCCGGACAGGATGCGCCTGCTGCAGACTTTCAGTGATGGGCTGGTGGATGCTCACGATGTTGCCGTCGGCGCTACCAACGCCTCGCTGTTCGCCTACGTGGCCGACGGTGCCGGCGGCCTCAAGGTGATCCAGCTGACCTCGCCCTCCAGCCAGCCCAAGTTCTACGGCTTCTCGCCGGAACCTGCTCCGGAGCTGATTGCCAGCTACCCGACCGGTTCCCCGGCGCTGTCGCTGAGCCGGGGCCTGGAGCGGGATCGCGGGGTGGATGAAACCGGCGGCCAGGTAGCCGTGTTCGGCCGCATCGGTGCGCGGCCGCTGAACCTGGACGAGATGCGCAAACTTTTCACTGACAAAGATGGCAAGCCATGGTTCGTAGAAAACTGACAGCACTGGTGCTGCTGCTGGGGATTGCCGCGGGCAATGCCCTGGCCCAGACTCTGCCGGAGGAGGGGCGCGATATCCACGAGGGTGTCGCCAGCTGTGCCACCAGTGTCTGCCACGGCAAGGTCAGCGCCGATCCGGAATCCACGGTCTGGCTGAACGAGTACCGGATCTGGCTGCGCCAGGATTACCACTCCCGGGCCTACCGGACCCTGCAGACTGCCCAGTCCCAGGCCATTGCCGCCAAGCTCGGGCTGCCCAGCGCCCAGGGTGCGAAAATCTGCCTCGACTGCCATGCGGACAACGTGCCGGCCGAGGCTCGCGGGCGGCGCTTCCAGATCTCCGACGGCGTTGGCTGCGAGGCCTGCCACGGCGGCAGCGGGCGCTGGCTGGAGTCCCATGCCGAGGCTGATACCAGCCATGCCGATAACCTCGCCAGGGGCATGTACCCGACCGAGGATCCCCTGTCCCGCGCGCGCCTGTGCCTGTCCTGCCACCTGGGAACCAGGGACAAGTTCGCCACCCACGAGATCATGGGCGCTGGCCACCCGCGGCTGGCGTTTGAGCTGGAGACCTTCACGGTCAACCAGCCGGCCCACTACGAGGCGGATGCCGACTACCGCGAGCGCAAGCCCTACATAGCGTCGGTCAACATGTGGCTGGCGGGCCTCGCGGTTACCGGCATGCACACCCTGGAGCTGTTGCAGGAGGGCTGGTTCACTCAGCCGGGCCTGGTGCCGGAGCTGTCATTCTTCCAGTGCCACGCCTGCCACCATCCCATGGATGACCTGCGCTGGTCAGCGGAGCCCGATAAGCTGCCGCCGGGAACCGTGCGCCTGAACGACGCCAGCCTGGTGGTCTTGCTGGCCGTGCTGGAAACCCTGTCACCCGGTGATGTCGCCGGCCTGCGCCGGGATCTCGACGCCCTGCACCAGGCATCCCGGCAGTCCCGCGAGCGGGTGGTGAGCGCCGCCCGTACCCTGCACGCCCGTCTTGAGCCGCTGGTGGAACGCCTCGGCAAGGGCAGCTACGGCCCCGAGCAGCAGCGCCAGCTGCGCCGGGAGCTGCTGGCCCAGTCCGCCGCGGAGCGCTTCCGCCATTTCACCGCCGCGGAACAGGCATTCCTGGCGGTTGAGACACTGTCGCTTGCGCTGGGAGATTCGGAGCGTCTGAAGTCCCGTCTCGATGCCCTGTACAATACAGTCGAAGACGAAAACCGCTTTGTACCGCAGCAGTTCGCGGTACTGGCAAGGCAGCTGATGGGAGCCCTATGAGGCAACGGTCCGACGCTCGCTGGCAGGTCTGCGGCGACACTGACGTGGGCCGGCGCGAGCACAACGAGGATGCGTTCTTCGTTGACGATGCGCTGGGTTTGATGGTCGTCGCGGACGGCGTCGGGGGGCACCAGGCCGGCGAGGTGGCCAGCCAGGTCACCTGCGAGGTACTGGCGCGGGACGTGCAGCGTCTCGGCGACCTCGAGGCCGCGATCCGCACCGCCAACCTGGAAGTACGCGATGCGGTCGCTGCCGGCCGCGGCAAGGCGGGCATGGCCACCACCGTGGTTGCGGCCCAGTTCGACGGCGCGCGTTATGAGCTGGCGTGGGTGGGCGACAGCCGTGCCTATCTCTGGGACGGGCAGCTGAAACTGCTCACCCGGGATCATTCCTACGTCGAGGCACTGCTGGAAAAGGGGCAGATCACCTTTGCCGAGGCCCGTCATCACCCGCGCAAGAATGTCATTGTGCAGGCAATCGGCCTGCAGGACGAAGACAAGCTGCGGGTCGGCAGCAACGCGGGCCATCTCAGGGCGGGTGATATCCTGGTCCTTTGCAGCGACGGCCTCAGCGATGTCGTGGACTGTGACCGGCTCGCCGCGATCCTGTCCCTGGACGAGCCCCTGGAGAAGCGCTGCCATGAACTGGTCCAGGCGGCGGTGCAGAGCGGCGGTCGCGACAATGTCACCGTGGTCCTTGTGCAGTGGGTGGGTGGGGGCGCTGCGGACGAGGCCCCCCCGGCGGTCGACCCCGCGGTGGTCTGGCGTTATGATCCCGCCTCCGGTGATTACCACGGCTTGCCGGAGCTGGTACAGCCCGGCCTGCCGGTAGCGGAGGACGCAGCGCCCCGTGCAGCGGCTCCGAAGCGGGCGCGGATTGCGCCCCGGTCGCCCGAGGTCACCCAGATGATGTCGGCGGATGAAATGGCGGGGCTGCGCAGGGTCGCCGTGGACCTGCCGGCAAAGAAGCGGCGCCAGCGCATCATGAACCTGGCACTTTTTGCACTGCTGGTGCTGTCCGCTGCAGCGGCATGGTATGTATTTGGTCCCATCGGTGGGGCGTAAGGGAGTTTGAGGTATGACGGCTGATTTCAGTGCCACCCTGGTCGCGCAAGACGGCGCGGAACATGTCCTGGCCGGCGAAATGCGGGTCGGACGCACCGACGATTGTGAAATAACCATTGCTGACCCACGCGTGTCCCGCAACCATGCGGCTATCCGGGTCGAGGGTACGCGGGTATTGCTGGAGGATATGGGTTCCGCCAATGGCACGCTGGTCAACGGCCTGCGGCTGGTGGGCACGGTGGAACTCAAACATGGCGACGACGTCCAGTTCGACAAGTACAAGTTCCGCGTCGTGGTCACCGGCCTCGAGCCCGCTGCTGCAGACAGCGACGCGACGGTGGTCAGCCCCCTGGGCGATGACGCCACCGTCGTGGCGCCTTTGGAGCCGGAAGCCGCCCCAGCTCCCGCCCCCGAGCCGGCGCCTGCCGCCGCTCCGCCGCCACGGCCCGCGGCGGTCAGCCCGGACCTGCCGGGCAGCTGGACCGAGGGGGGCACCGGGGAACACACCCAGTTCCTGTCCATGGATTCGGTGGAAGAATCTTCGGCGGCGGATGTCGGGCGCTCCTCGGACCTGCCCCATCTTATTGTCGTGCGCGACGGCAGCGCCGCTGATGTCATGGAGCTGGAGCCCGGTACCAGTGGCGACCCGGACGTGTGGGAGATAGGTCGCGAGGACAGCTGCGAGATCATGCTGGACGAGCCCAGTGTCTCGGCGCGGCACGCGCAGCTGATCCACCAGGGCGGGCGCTGGCGCCTGGTCAACCTGGTGTCTGCCAACGGCATCTTCGTGAACGGCGAGAAGCGCCTGACCGCATACCTCGCCGATGGTGACCAGATACGCCTGGGCAGTGTCAACCTGGTGTTTCGGGGCAGTGTCGACGCCCCCGCTTCAGGCAGTGCTGCCGCCCCTGCTGGCAAGCGCAGCGCAGCCGGTGCCGGCGCGCCAGGTGGTGCAAAGTCGGGCGGGTCCAAGGTACCGCTGGTCATTGGCGCGGTGGTTTTGGTCATCGCCGCGGCGGTCGCGGGTTACTTTCTGCTCTAGCGGCGCGGTTTGGACTGGCGCCGCGCCGTGCCCCGGCCTAGTCCTCCAGTCGCCTCATTTCCAGGTCCAGGACATCGGGATTTTCCATGTGCGCCTGCAGCAGCGCGCGCAGGGGTTCAATGTTCTCCCGGTCCACATGCTCGACGCTGAAACCCAGACGGCTGTTGTCCACACTCTGCAGCCAGGCGTGCAGCTCCAGCGGTTCCGGCGCACCGGTCTGTATCAGCAGGGTGAAGGGCTCATTGTACTGTGCGTCCCAGACATCGGGTTGGTCGGTGGCGGCGCCGCCCAGGGAAAGGTCGATCAGGCGCTGGTGCCAGACGCTGCCACCCTGGTGGACTTCCACCGGCAGGTCAATGGGGACATGGGTGAAATCCTGGTGCTCACTGCGGGATTCGGGCATCGTTCTTCTCTGTCAGTCAATTTTTCACCGGCATGATAGCGCCGCCTCGCACGCTTTGCGAGGCGGCCTCCGGCCCGGGCGTCAGCGTCGGGCTCAGGTCTTGAGCTTGCGGTATTTTACCCGGTGCGGCTGGGCTGCTGTCGCCCCAAGGCGTGTCTTGCGGTCCTCTTCGTAATCGCTGAAGTTGCCCTCATGGAACACCACGCTGCCGTCGTCCTCATAGGCGAGAATGTGGGTGGCGATACGGTCCAGGAACCAGCGATCGTGGGAGATGACCAGGGCGCTGCCCGGGAAGGTGAGCAGGGCTTCCTCCAGGGCGCGCAGGGTTTCCACGTCCAGGTCGTTGGTCGGCTCGTCCAGCAGCAGCACGTTCGCCCCCTGCTTCAGCAGCTTGGCCAGGTGCAGGCGGTTGCGTTCGCCGCCGGACAGATCCTTGACGAACTTCTGCTGGTCCGAACCCTTGAAGTTGAAGCGCCCCACATAGGAGCGTGAGTTCACCTCGTAGTTGCCGATGCGGATGATGTCCTGGCCACCGGAGACTTCCTCCCACACCGACTTGCTGCCATCGAGGTCATCCCGGGACTGGTCCACGTAACCCAGCTGCACGGTCTCGCCTACCACCACTTCGCCGCCATCGGCGCGTTCGGCACCCATCAACATCTTGAACAGGGTGGATTTACCCATGCCGTTGGCGCCGATAATACCGACGAT
>JBFHFJ010000233.1:0-5531 GCA_041583655.1 Haliea sp.
CAGCAATATCACCGATCAGCCGCAACCTCTAAACCTGCTGGATATCAATCTGATCGACGATCACGGCTGGGGCGATCTGATCAGCGGTGAGCGCTACTGCAGCAGGGATCAGCAATTGCTCCTGCAGCCTTACCAGACGCTGTGGATCACCAGTCTTCCCGACCAGGACTGAGTTGCGCCCTGCGGGGCGAATGCCAACGGGGTCGAACCGCGATATCCCTGTGCTACAATCGGGCGCTTCAGAACGGCGCTCCGGGGGGGGGTACCGTTGCCACCATACATCGGGAACAATACCAACCATGATCATCAAGCCCCGCGTACGCGGCTTTCTCTGTACCACGACCCATCCCGTCGGCTGCGCCGCCAATGTCCGCCACCAGCTCGACTATGTAAAGTCGCACGGCCCCATTGAAAACGGCCCGAAAAAGGTCCTGGTCATCGGCGCCTCGACGGGTTATGGCCTGGCGTCGCGGATTACCGCCGCCTTCGGCGCGGGCGCCGCGACCCTGGGTATTTTCTTCGAGAAAGAGGGTACGGAGACCAAGCCCGGCACTGCCGGCTGGTACAACAGTGCGGCCTTTCACACCGCGGCGGAGGCCGAGGGCCTGTACGCGAAAAGTATCAACGGTGATGCCTTCAGCGACGAGATCAAGCAGAAAGCCATTGCCGCTATTCGCGAGGACCTGGGCCAGGTAGACCTGGTGGTCTACAGCCTGGCCGCTCCACGGCGCCAGCACCCGGTGACCGGCGTGATCCACAATTCCACCCTCAAGCCCATTGGCAAGCCGGCGGTGCAAAAGGGGGTCAATACAGACAAGCAGCAAGTGCAGGACTTTCACCTGGAACCCGCCACACAGGACGAAATCGACAACACCGTCGCGGTCATGGGCGGCGAAGACTGGCAGATGTGGATAGAGGCCCTGGACGCGGCCGGCGTGCTGGCCGAGGGGGCGAAAACCACCGCCTACACCTATATCGGTGAGAAGATGACCTGGGACATCTACTGGCACGGCACCATCGGCGCCGCCAAGCAGGATCTGGACCGGCGGGTTGTCGGTATCCGCGAGCAGCTGGCGGCGAAGGGCGGTGATGCCCGGGTATCGGTGCTGAAGGCCGTGGTCACCCAGGCCAGCGCGGCGATACCCGCCATGCCGATCTACCTGGCCATCCTGTTCAAGGTGATGAAGGCGCGGGGCAGTCACGAGGGCTGCATCGAGCAGATCGACAGCCTGTTCCGTGACTCCCTTTACAATCCCGCTCCGCAACTGGACGCCGAAGGCCGCTTGCGGGCCGACGGCAAGGAGCTGGACCCGGCGGTCCAGGCAGAGGTGGCGGAGCTGTGGGGGCAGATCGAAACCGACAACCTGCACCAGCTGTCGGACTGTGAGGGCTATCGCCGGGAATTCCTGCAGCTGTTCGGCTTCGAGGTCGACGGGGTGGACTACGAGGCCGATGTCAATCCGCTGGTCCCCATACAGAATATGGTCTGATTGGATGTTCGAGCACGGGATACCCTTCACTCTCAACGACCGCGTTCGCCGTCTGGTGGCGCCGAACCCCGGGATGATGACCGGGCCGGGTACCAATACCTACTTGCTGGGCCACGACCAGGTCGCGGTCCTGGACCCGGGGCCGGCCATACCCGCCCACGTCGACGCCATCCTGGCAGCAGCGGAGGGCAGGATCCGCTGGATTGTCTGCACCCATACGCATCCGGACCATTCCCCCGCCTGGCAGGCGGTGGCTGAGGCCACCGGTGCCGAGGTGATCGGCGCGCTGCCTGCGGACGACCGTTTCCAGGACGACACCTTCAAGCCGACCCTGGAGCTGGCGCACGACTGGGTGCTGCAGGCGCCGGAGTTTACCCTGCGCGCGCTGCACACGCCCGGTCACGTCAACAATCACTACTGCTTCCTGCTGGAGGAGCACGGCATGCTGTTTGCCGGGGATCACATCATGAATGGATCCACCGTGGTGATCGTGCCGCCAGGCGGGGACATGAAGGCGTATATCGAGTCCCTGCGTCTGCTTCTCGACTACCCACTGCGCAGCATCGCTCCGGGCCACGGCGACCTCATCCACACGCCCCGCGAGGAAGTCGCCGGGCTGGTTGAACATCGCCTCGCCCGGGAGCGCAAAGTGGTCGCGGGCCTGTCCGGGCTGGGGCAGGCGGATATGGACGCCCTGGTCAAGGTTGTGTACGACGATGTCGACCCGGCGCGCCATGAGTGGGCCAAGCTGTCCCTGGCGGCGCACCTGATCAAGCTGGCCGCGGAGGGCCGCGCCAGGCGGGCGGACACGGGTGATCGCTGGGAATGGCTGGGTTAGGCTGCCGGTAACGGGGCGGCAATCGTCAGGGCTCCGCGCTTGCCGGTTGCACCGCGCCGATCTGTCAGTATCATCGGGGCTCCAGTTTCCCAATGGCGGTCCGACAACATGTCAAATTTTCCAGTGCACCCGGTTCCCGAGACCTTTCGCGACGCCCATATCACCCCTGAACGATATCGAGACATGTACCAGCACTCGGTGGATGATCCCGCCGGCTTCTGGGGTGAAAAGGCACAGGAATTTCTCAGCTGGGACCAGCCCTGGCATACCGTGGTCGACTACGATTTCCGCGAAGGCCGGGCCAGCTGGTTCGCCGGTGGCAGGCTCAATGTCAGCGTCAACTGCATCGATCGCCACCTGGCGACCCGCGGGGCCCAGACCGCAATAATCTGGGAGGGCGATGACCCTGCCGCCAGCCGGCACATCAGCTATCTGGAGCTGCACGAGCAGGTCTGCCGGCTGGCCAACGTGCTCCGGGCGCGCGGCGTGGGCAAGGGCGACCGGGTCTGCATCTACATGCCCATGGTGCCGGAAGCCGCCTACGCCATGCTCGCCTGCAGCCGTATTGGCGCCATCCACTCCGTGGTGTTTGGCGGATTCTCCCCAACCGCGATTGTGGACCGCATCCAGGATGCGGATTGCCGGGTCGTCATTACCGCCGACGAGGGACGCCGTGGCGGCAAGACCATCGCCCTGAAAACCAATGTCGACAAGGCGCTGGAATCCTGCCCCGATGTGCACACCTGCATCGTGGCGCGGGTGACGGGCGCGGAGGTAAACTGGCAGGAAGGTCGCGACGTCTGCTACGCGGAGGCCACCGCTGCGGCGGACAACAGCTGCGAGCCCGAAAGCATGGACGCGGAAGACCCCCTGTTCATCCTCTATACCTCCGGTTCCACGGGCAAGCCCAAGGGCGTTCTGCACACCACCGGCGGCTACCTGCTGCAGGCCGCCATGACCTTCAAGTACACCTTTGACTATCGCGACGGCGAGGTATTCTGGTGCACCGCCGATGTAGGCTGGGTAACCGGGCACACCTACATCCTCTATGGCCCGCTGGCCAACGGCGCCACCACCCTCATGTTCGAGGGGGTGCCCACCTATCCCGATTCCGGCCGCTGCTGGGAGGTGGTGGACAAGCACCAGGTCAATACCTTCTACACCGCGCCAACCGCAATCCGCTCCCTGCACGCCCACGGCGACGCGCCGGTGAAGCGCAGTTCCCGGGCCAGCCTGCGGCTGCTGGGCTCAGTGGGCGAGCCGATCAATCCCGAGGCCTGGGAATGGTATTACCGTACGGTGGGCGACTCCCGTTGCCCGATTGTGGATACCTGGTGGCAGACCGAGACCGGTGCCCAGATGATTACCCCCCTGCCCGGCGCCACGGATCTCAAGCCCGGCGCTGCCAGTATGCCGTTCTTCGGTGTGCAACTTGCCCTGCTCAACGAGGATGGCAGTGAGATCGAGGGGCCCGGCGCCGGTTACCTGGTGGTGAAGGCCTCCTGGCCCAGCCAGATCCGCACCATCTATGGTGATCACCAGCGCATGGTCGATACCTATTTCAGCCACTATCCGGGCTACTACTTCACCGGTGATGGCGCCAGCCGCGACGAGGACGGCTACTACTGGATTACCGGCCGGGTAGACGATGTGCTCAATGTATCCGGGCACCGCATGGGCACCGCCGAGGTGGAAAGCGCGCTGGTTCTGCACGAGGATATCGCCGAGGCCGCTGTGGTGGGTTACCCCCACGACATCAAGGGCCAGGGTATCTACTGCTTTGTCACACCGATGGACGGGGTGGAACCCAGCGAGCAGTTGCGCAAGGAGCTGGTGGCCCTGTGTGCGGAGGAAATCGGCCCGATCGCCAAGCCGGATGTCATCCAGTGGGCGCCGGGGCTGCCGAAAACCCGGTCCGGCAAGATCATGCGCCGTATCCTGCGCAAGATCGCCGAAAACGAGGTCGGCAACCTGGGTGATACCAGTACCCTGGCGGATCCGTCCGTGGTGGATCACCTGGTGGCCAACCGGGCGCATCCGGTCAGCTGATTACGCTGACCGGTGGGGTTGCCCGGCGGGCCTGGCCTGGCTTGGCTGCTCGCGATGCGTTAGAGGTCGTAGCCTCGCTCATCGTGCAGCACAAGATCCAGGCCCTGGGTTTCTTCATCCTCGCCCACCCGCAGGCCGACAAGCCTGTCAACCAGCTTGAGGATGACATAGCTCGCGATCCCGGTGTAAACGAGGGTTGCAACCACGCCAGTCGCCTGCACGCCCAGCTGCCCTGCAATGCTGTCGATCCCCTCCGAGAAGCCATTGCCGCTGAAAATACCCAGCTGGGTTGAGCAGAAAATGCCGGCCAGCAGGGTTCCCAGGATTCCGCCGACGCCGTGCACGGGGAACACATCAAGGCTGTCATCAATCCGCAACTTCTGCTTGAGGTAGTTGGTTGCAAAATAGCAGATCACGCCAGCGCTGAAGCCCATGACCACAGCAGCGGCGGGCCCCACTGACCCGGATGCCGGCGTGATCGTGCCCAGGCCAGCCACCATGCCGGTCACGATACCCAGTACCGAGGGCTTGCCGTGACGTACCCATTCCATGGTCATCCATGCCAGTGAGCCGGATGCGGCCGACAGGTGAGTGACCAGCATGGCCATGGCGGCGCTGTTGTCGGCGGCGACCGCAGAGCCTGCATTGAAGCCAAACCAGCCGACCCAGAGCATCCCGGCCCCGGCAACCGTGAGCGTCAGGTTGTGCGGCGGCATGGCGACAGTACCAAAGCCGCGCCGCGGCCCCATTACGAGGGCGGCGACCAGCGCTGCAACGGCCGCGGTGATGTGTACCACCGTGCCGCCGGCAAAATCCTGCAGGCCCATGCTGCCCAGCCAGCCGCCACCCCAGACCCAGTGACACACCGGCGCGTAGACGACGATGAGCCAGATCGTGCTGAACAGCAGCATGGCGGAAAAGCGCATACGCTCGGCAAACCCGCCGACGATAAGCGCGGGCGTGATAATCGCGAAGGTCATCTGGAAAATGGCGAACAGGCTCGCAGGCACGTTGCCATTCACCGAATCCATGCTGATGGCTGCAAAGAAGATATTGCCGAAGTCGCCGATCCATGGCCTCTGTTCGACCCCGTCACTGCCAAACGCTATGGTGTAGCCTACGGCGAACCAGACCAGGGACATCAGGCAGGTCAG
>JBFHFJ010000234.1:0-5527 GCA_041583655.1 Haliea sp.
GCATGCTGTGGGCGTGGGCATCGGTGCGAAAGTCCGGGTCCCAGTCCAGGCTGGTGTGACCGACATCGTCGTGGATACCGATGGTGAAGTGGTTTTTCGGTTGCTCGCGATCAAGCTCATCAAATACGGCCCTGACCATCCCCGGGGTGAACTCCTTGGAAGAAAGCCCGAAGCGGCCGCCGATGACTCGCGGCAGCGCCGTTCGCGCGCCCCCGGTCATCGCCTCCTGGGCCAGGGCGGCGAGGATGTCCTTGTACAGCGGTTCGCCGTCGGCGCCGGGTTCCTTGCTGCGGTCCAGCACGGCGATGGCCCGGGTGCTCGCCGGAATGGCCGCCAGCAGGGCGGTGGCGTCGAAGGGGCGGAACAGGCGCACCTTCAGCAGACCGATCTTCTCGCCCCGGGCCAGCAGGCAGTCCACGGTTTCCTCGGCGGTCTCCGCGCCGGAGCCCATCAGGGCGATGACACGCTCGGCCTGTGGGTCACCGACATAGTCAAACACGCGATACTGGCGCCCGGTCAGGGCGGCAAACTCATCCATCACTCCCTGCACGAAACCGGGGAAGGCGCTGTACCAGGGATTGACTGTTTCCCGGGCCTGGAAAAACACATCGGGGTTCTGCGAGCTGCCGCGCAGCACGGGATGCTCCGGCGACAGTGCGCGCTCGCGGTGGGCATTGATCGCCTCCTCGTCAATGAGCGCCCGCACCACGTCCTCAGTGACCGCTTCGATCTTGGCCACTTCGTGAGAGGTGCGGAAGCCGTCGAAAAAGTGCAGCACAGGCAAACGCCCGCGCAGGCTGGCGGCGTGGGCGATCAGGGCAAAGTCCATGACTTCCTGCGGGCTGTTTGCGGCCAGCATGGCGAACCCGGTGGCCCGGGCCGCCATCACGTCACTGTGGTCGCCAAAGATTGACAGGGCCTGGCTGGCGACCGAGCGGGCGGCGATGTGGAATACGGTCGGGCTCAGCTCACCGGCGATCTTGTACATGTTGGGCAGCATCAGCAGCAGCCCCTGGGAGGCGGTAAAGGTGGTGGTGAGGGCGCCGGCCTGCAGGGCGCCGTGAATCGCCCCGGCGGCTCCCGCCTCGCTCTGCATTTCGATGACCCGGGGTACGCTGCCCCAGAGGTTCCGCTGCCCCGCGGCGGACCACTCATCCGCCCACTCCCCCATGGTGGAGGCCGGCGTGATGGGATAGATGGCGATAACTTCACTGGTCAGGTGGGCAATACGGGCAGCTGCCTCGTTGCCGTCGATGGTCAGGGTGGTCTGCCCCATGGATCACATCCTGTTCGCGATGGTTGCAGGATTCACTATAGTCCACCCCGGGATGCCGGTACTTGATCGGCGTCATGCGGGGGCAGGATAGTATTTGCTGGAATTAATACGCTTGACTTAATCAAGACGATTGTCTTAAATGCGTCCATGACTATGGATATCGCCAATACCACTGCGCGCAAACTGCTGTTGACGGCGGAGCGCCTGTTCGCGGAAGAAGGTCTCGATGCGTTGTCCACCCGGCGCATCAGCAGCGAGGCGGGGCAGCGCAACAACTCCGCCCTGCAATACCATTTCGGCAGCAAGGACGCGCTGCTCGAAGCCCTGCTGGAGTTCCGCCAGGGACCGATCAACCGGCGCCGCATGGCACTGCTGGAAGCACTGCGGGCGCAGGGCCGGGAAAAAGAGCTGCTGGCCCTGGTCGAGGCGATGGTGCTGCCGTTTCTGGAACTGCTCGCGGGTGATGTGCAGGACAGCTATTACCTGAGCGTGGTGTCGCAGCTGCACAGCCAGCAGCGCCAGCCGCTCCTGTTTGGCGCCGGACACGAGCGCGGACGTTCCCTGCGGCTGCTGGCGGAGTGGTTGACCGGGGCCCTGGCGCCCTTGCCGGAACCACGCTGTCACCTGCGCCTGGAGCTGGCGAGCCAGACCCTGGTGCATACCGCCGCGATGTGGGCGCACCAGCGGCGGCAGGCGCAGCGGCCCTGGTCGAACCGGCAGCTGGTGGAGCGCCCCGGTGCGCTGGGGGATTTCATTGCCGGGGGCCTGCGGGCAACAGACCGGGACACTGAACACACAAACCTGAAGAGAATTGCCCCATGACAATTGAGCAGCTGGTCGGTGTAGTGGTTCTTTCGGTGTTCCTCGGCATGCTGCTGCTGGAAGCGCTGGGGGGACACCACAACCGCCGCGCCAACACCTGGCGCGACCGTGGCTTCGCCCTGGCCGGAATCGCGGCCCAGACCATGATGGCGGGGCCGGTGGTGGCCCTGATGATCGGCCTGCTGTTTGGCAGGGTCTTTACCGGCACCGAAGGGTCCCTGGCACAGGTCAGTTTCTGGGTGGCGTTCCCGCTGGTGTTCCTGCTGCAGGAGTTCTGCCATTACTGGCTGCACCGCTGGTCACACGAAAAGCGCTGGCTGTGGAAGCTGCACCGCACCCATCACAGCGCCCCGCAGTTGAACGCGCTGGTGCTGTACCGCTACAACATCTTCTGGACCCTGCTGCTGCCGCAGACCTGGATTGGCGCCACCTGCGTGCATCTCGGCCTGTACGAGGTTTTCGCCGCCGCCATCCTGATCGAGTTCGTGGTCAACGCGCTCACCCACACGCCCTACCGCTGGGACCTGGCCCTGCGCCGGCTGCCAGGCATGACCCCCGTGTTCAACGTGCTGGAGAAGGTCATTACCCTGCCGGACACCCACCATGCCCACCACGGCCTCGGCAGGCATGCCCACGCCCGGGGCAACTATGCCATCACCCTGTTCTGCCTCGACATCCTCTACGGCACGGCGAAAATACCGCGCGAACGACAGGAGCGCTTTGGCCTGCCGGGCCAGTTTGACTGGCGTGAGGAATTGTTCTGGCCGCTGGTGCGCAAGGGCGTGATACGCAAGTAGGTCCGCACCGCTTCTCCCCATAGCGGTGTAAGATAGCGCCCCAAATGCGAACCGGGAAGTTCTCATGACGGCTTCACCACGGGTGACTATCATCACCGCAGCGTACAACCGCGCAGACGTTCTGCGCTTTGCCATCGACAGTGTCTTGCAACAGAGCCACGGGAACTGGCAATACCTGATCATCGGCGATGCCTGCACGGATCATACAGCGTCCCTTGTGGCCTCCTACAACGATCCGCGTATCGAGTTTACCAACCTGGAAACCAATTCCGGCGGGCAGTCCGCGCCGCATAACTACGCCTTGGCAAGAGCAACCGGCGACTACATTTTCTATCTCAATCAGGACGACATTTACCTTCCAGGCCACATCGCGGACAGTCTGGAGTTCCTGCAAAGTTCTGGCGCCGACGTCATCTGGTGCCCTGTTGCCCTGCCGCGCCCCGTGGGGCCCGATGCTTCATTGGCGCAGCAGCCAATCGTACTCGACGGGGTCTCGGCCGATGGCGCCTACCATCCCGAACTCTTTATCATATCGTCCAGCTGGGCCATGCGTGCCGGGGCTGCCACATCCGTGGGCGATTGGAAATCCGCGCGGGAGACTTCCCTCTCCCCGTCCCAGGAATGGTTGTTTCGCGCATGGAAGCAAGGATTGGTGTTGCAATACCACCCCCATGTGTCGGTGCTGTGTATCCACTCTGGTGTAAGGCCGGGTTCCTATGCAGCCAGAACCTCGCCTGAACACGACTTCTATTTCGCTCTGTTGTACCGGGAAGTCGACGGCCCCCGCCGCCTTATGGAGCGAATCGCCCTAACCCTGGCGCAGCAACGGGCAGAGCAAAAGCCCGCCGGTGTGGTTCCCGGTATTACATCTGCAGCGGGAAGGTTGCTGGCCCGATGGGGCATCCATCCCGGTGCGCTGGCAAATCGCCTGCGTTATGGTCGGCAAGGTGGCTTTATCGACTGGCATCGCAGGCAGGTGATGGGCGATGCCGCAGTCCTGCCGTTGAGACGCAAGCTCAAGGCGGGGCTGGATAGCAACTCCGCCTGTTTTGGTTCCGGCTGGTCTGGCCCGGAGAGAACCCACCGCTGGAGCATTGCGCGCAAGGCACAGCTGAGCTTGCGCATTGAGGGCGGTTCGTTGCCGGGCGGGATACGTATCAGGGGCTGCCCGCTCGTCTCCCAGCAGGTACGCTTCCAGATCAATGGGCAAACAAAACTGGAACACCAGTTTGCGGCGAGACTGGAGACTGTTGATATCCCGCTCGGTAGCGAATTCGACCCGCACACACCATTGCAGCTGACTATCGAAGTCGCACAGACGGCCCGCCCCGACCGACTTGATCCGGAGTCAACCGATACCCGTGAGCTGGGTTTCCGCTTGCAGTTCTTGCAATTAGTCTAGCGGTCGCCTGCGGCGTGGTCATGTCCAATTACCCTGGGCTGGGGTAAACCACCACGCTCAGGAGAAAGCGGGTACCCAGCCGCCCGAATCCTTCCAGCGATTGACGATCTCGCAGAACAGCTCTGCGGTGCGCTCGGCATCGTAGGCGGCGGAGTGCGCTTCCGCGTTATCGAAGGCAATGCCGGCCTCTTTGCAGGCTTTGGCGAGGACGGTCTGGCCATAGGCCAGGCCCGCCAGGGTAGCGGTGTCGAAAAAGGAGAACGGGTGAAAGGGGTTGCGCTTGATGCCGCAGCGCTCTACCGCCGCATTGACAAAGCCTGCGTCAAAGTGGGCGTTGTGGCCCACCAGGATGGCACGATTGCAGCTCTGGTCGCGGATTTCCTTGCGCACCACCCGGAACAGCTCGTTGAAGGCTTCTTCTTCATCTACGGCCTCGCGGAAGGGGTGCCAGGGGTCGATACCGGTGAAGTCCAGTGCCGCCTGCTCGATGTTCGCACCCTCGAAGGGCTTGACGTGAAAGCTGAAGGTACGGTGCACCCCCAGGTTGCCGTCCTCGTCCATGCGCACGATGGTGGCGGCGACTTCCAGGATGGCATCGGTGGCGGCGACGAAGCCCCCGGTCTCCACATCAATGACGACTGGCAGGAAGCCGCGGAAGCGGTCGCAGATGCGCTGCTCGCCGGTCTCCGTCAAACCGACGTGTCCCGGTCCACTACCCGCCAGTGCATGTCCTCCCCCGCCCGCAGGGGGGTCAGGGTGGTGTCGCCGAGGGCAAGGCTGGCGGGTACCTGCCAGCTCTCCTTGCGCAGGGTGATGGTGTCTGTGTTGCGCGGCAGACGGTAGAAGTCCGGCCCGAAGTGGCTGGCGAAGCCCTCCAGCAGGGGAAGGGAGTTCTCGGCCTCGAACACCTCGGCATACAGCTCGATGGCGGCATGGGCGGTATAGCAGCCGGCACAGCCGCAGGCGGTTTCCTTGCGCGCGGTGCTGTGGGGCGCGGAGTCCGTGCCGAGGAAGAATTTCGGGCTGCCGGAGCAGGCCGCCCGCACCAGCGCCCGCTGGTGGGTATTGCGCTTCAGCACTGGCAGGCAGTACAGGTGTGGGCGGATGCCGCCCACCAGCATGTCGTTGCGGTTCAGCAGCAAGTGGTGAGCGGTGATGGTGGCGGCCACCGTGGCCGGCGAGGTACTGACAAAGTCCACCGCGTCGGCGGTGGTGATGTGCTCCAGTACC
>JBFHFJ010000235.1:0-5501 GCA_041583655.1 Haliea sp.
CGAGGCCGCGGCGACCCGGTACCACGGGGTGCTTGGCTTTACCATCGAACCGCTGGCATCCTGTGACTTCAACCATGACCCGCGCTCCAGTATCGTCGATGCCAGCCAGACCCGGGTCAGCGGTGAGCAACTGGTCAAAGTGCTCACCTGGTTCGACAATGAGTGGGCCTACGCCAACCGCATGCTGGATGTGGCTGCGGCGTGGGGCGGCCTGTAAGCTGAACAACAGCGCTGGAGAGCAGTGATGATATTGATGACAGATCTGGACCTTGCCGGCAAACGGGTATTGATCCGCGAGGACCTCAATGTGCCGCTGCAGGACGGTGTGGTCAGCAGTGATGCGCGCATTCGCGCCGCACTGCCCACCATCCGCCAGGCGGCCGCGGCGGGCGCCAGGGTGCTGCTGATGTCGCACCTGGGGCGACCGGAGGAGGGAGTATTCTCAGAAGAATTTTCCCTCGCACCGGTAGCCACGCACCTGGCGGAGCTGCTGGGCCAGCCGGTCCGCTTGCTGGCGGAGTGGCGGGACGGCGTCGAGCTGGCCGACGGCGAGGTCGCGCTGCTGGAGAACGTGCGCTTCAACCCGGGTGAGAAGAAGAACGACGAGGCGCTGGCCAGGGCCTATGCGGCGCTTTGCGATATTTTCGTCATGGATGCGTTTGGCACGGCCCACCGCGCCCAGGCCTCGACCCATGGGGTGGCCCGCTTTGCCGCGATCGCCTGCGCCGGCCCGCTGCTGGCCGCAGAGCTATCGGCGCTGGAGAAGGCACTGGCGAATCCGGCCCGGCCCCTTGTGGCCATAGTCGGCGGCTCCAAGGTCTCGACCAAGCTGACGGTGCTGGAAAATCTCGCCGACAAGGTCGACCAGCTGGTGGTCGGTGGCGGTATCGCCAATACCTTCCTGGCCGCCAGCGGCAAACCCGTGGGCAAGTCCCTGTGTGAGCACGACCTTATCCCCGAGGCCCGGGCGCTGATGGCAAAAACCAAGATCCCGCTGCCTGCGGATGTGGTTACCGGCAAGGAGTTTTCCGCCGCCGCCGTGGCGGAAACCAAGCCCGCTGACGCCGTGGCCGAGGATGACATGATCTTTGATATTGGCCCCCAGGCCGCCGCCGCCATTGCCGCGGTCCTTGCGGGAGCCGGCACCATACTCTGGAACGGCCCCGTGGGTGTTTTCGAATTCGACCAGTTCGGCGGCGGCACCGAAGCCCTGGCACGGGCCATCGCCGACAGCCCTGCGTTCTCCCTGGCGGGCGGCGGCGACACCCTCGCGGCCATCGACAAGTACGGCATCGCGGACAAAGTTTCCTACATCTCGACCGGAGGCGGCGCCTTCCTGGAATACGTGGAAGGCAAGACCCTGCCGGCCGTCGCCATTCTCCAACAGCGCGGGGAAGACGCCTGAGGGCGCCGATTCCGCCAGGAACCCACCGAGGATTTATTCATGGCTCTTATCAGTATGCGTCAGTTGCTGGACCACGCCGCCGAACACGGCTACGGCGTGCCGGCCTTTAACGTCAACAACCTGGAACAGACCCGGGCTATCATGGAGGCGGCGGATGCCACCAATTCCCCGGTGATCATGCAGGCCAGCGCCGGCGCCCGCAAATACGCTGGCGCACCCTTTCTGCGCTACCTGATCCAGGCCGCGATCGAGGAATTCCCCCATATTCCGGTGGTGATGCACCAGGATCACGGGGTGTCCCCGGCGGTGTGCCAGCGCTCCATTCAGCTGGGCTTCAGCTCGGTGATGATGGACGGCTCCCTGGGGGTGGACGGCAAGACACCCATGGACTACGACTACAACGTCAGCGTTACCCGCCAGGTAGTGGAGATGGCCCATGCCTGCGGCGTGTCCGTCGAGGGCGAGCTCGGCTGCCTGGGTTCCCTGGAAACCGGCCAGGCGGGTGAGGAAGACGGCGTCGGCGCCGCGGGTACCCTGAGCCATGAGCAACTGCTGACCGACCCGGAAGAGGCCGCTGCCTTCGTCAAGGCCACCGGGGTCGATGCCCTTGCCATCGCCTGCGGCACCAGCCATGGTGCCTACAAGTTCAGCCGCCCGCCAACGGGGGACATCCTCGCCATTGACCGGATCAAGGAGATCAACGCCCGCATCCCGGGGACCCACCTGGTGATGCACGGGTCTTCCTCCGTACCCCAGGAGTGGCTCGCGATCATCAACGAGTTCGGCGGTGAGATTCCCGAAACCTACGGGGTGCCTGTCGAGCAGATCCAGGAGGGCATCCGCCACGGCGTGCGCAAGATCAATATTGATACCGACCTGCGCCTGGCGTCCACCGGCGCGGTGCGCCGCTTCCTGGCCCAGCATCCCGCCGAGTTCGACCCGCGCAAGTTCCTCGCCGCGACCACGGTGGCCATGAAGGATATCTGCATTGCCCGCTATGAGGCCTTTGGCACCGCCGGCCAGGCCGGCAAGATCAAGGTCCGTTCGCTGATTGCCATGCAGGAAGCCTACGACGCCGGCGAGCTGGACCCCAAGGTCAACTGACGGCCGGCTGAGTGGCCCGCCCCGACCGCCGGGCCCTGCAGGCTCTGGGCGCGGCCCTGCCGCCCTTCGGGGAGCCGCGCCCTTTGCCGGGCCTGGAGGAGTACCTCCAGTTCTACGGTCTGGACTTCGCCCTGCAGCTGCCGGTCAGCCACCGGGTCGGTACCGTACCCAGCGGCCAGTACCTTCTGGCAGTGCACAGCTGGCAGCAACCCGGCGCGCGGCACAACCTGCTGCTGGTGCACGGCTACCTCGATCACCTTGGCCTGTATGGTCACCTGATCCGCCACGCGCTGACCCGGAACTGCAACGTCATCGCTTTTGATCTTCCAGGACACGGTTTATCGACCGGCACCCCGACCGCAATAGGTGACTTCGGCGACTATGCAGACGCGATTCATGCCGTGCTGCAGGCCGTCGACCTGCCGCGCCTGCCCCTGCAGGCCCTGGCCCAGAGCACCGGTGGCGCCGCCCTGGTGGAATATGCCCTGCGCCTGAAGCCCTGGCCCTTCAGCGGCACCGTGCTGCTCGCCCCCCTGCTGCGCCCCGCCGGCTGGTGGCGGGTGCGCGCCGCCCATACCCTGGTGCACCGTTTTGTTGACACCGTGCCCCGGGGCTTTGCCGACAATTCCGCTGATCGGGATTTCCTGGCCTTTGTCCGCAATGATCCGCTGCAGTCGCACCGTATTCACGTGAGCTGGGTCGGCGCCCTGCGCCGCTGGCTGGCGGAACTGCCACTGCAGGATCTGGGTGTGGGGCCGGCGCTGCTGGTCCAGGGCGATGCCGACACTACAGTGGACTGGCGCTACAACCTGCCGCAGTACGGCAAGCTGTTCCCCGGGCTGCGGATTGAACTCGTCCACGCTGCCGGCCACCAGCTGGCCAACGAAGCGGAAGCGTTGCGGGAGCGGTATCTGCGGGTTGTTGATCGGTATCTGGGGTGGTGACCGGAACTGGCGGCCGGCTTCAGAAACGCAAACTGATACCGGCAAACCGGCAAACTGTTACTCCGCCGCAAGGCTGAGAAATTTCTGCACCCCGTCAAAGAACATCTGCACCGAGATAATCACCAGGATCATCCCCATCAGCCGCTCCATGGCGATCAGCCCGCGCGCGCCCAGTGCGCGCAGCAACAGCGGCGATGCCATCAGCAGAATGGCGCAGACGCCCCAGGCCCCGACCACAGCGAAAGTCCAGTCCAGCATTCGCGCCGGGTCCTTGTGTACCAGCAGCATGGTGATCGCCAGCGCCGAGGGCCCGGCAACCATGGGGATGGCGAGCGGCACGATAAAGGGTTCGCCATCGGGGGTTTCGCCCATGACCCCATGAGGGTTGGGGAAGATCATGCGCAGGGCGATGAGGAACAGGATGGTAGCGCCGGCGATACTGATTGACTCCTGGCGCAGGTTGAGCACGTCGAGCATCGCTGATCCCGCATAGAGGAAAAGCAGCAGTACGATCAGGGCGATCAGCATCTCGCGGAATATGACCCACTGTCGGCGGTTTGCCTCGACATCCTTGAGGACGGCGAGGAATACAGGGATATTGCCCAGCGGGTCCATCACGAAGAGCAGGGTTACGAAAGCGGATACGGTGTCCATGAGCACTCCGGGGCAGGAGCGCCCAGTGTAACCTCTCCACAGGAGTGCGTTAAGGGCAGCGCCGCGCGTCTCCGTCCCGAGGTGCTATGCTGATAGCTGTAACCGCGGCGAGGGTGGCAATGGATACTTGTATCAAGTGGAATGGCAGAAGCCCCGCTCTGCTCAGCGCGGCTCTGGCCCTGGTCCTGACGATGGCGCTGGTGGCCTGTGCGGGCCAGCCGCCGGGCGCGCGAACTCCCGCACTCAGCCATGTCGAGCTACTGACCGGAGAGCGGCTCGGGGTAAGTCGCGATGCGGCGCCGCCGCAGGTGGAACTGACCGCGGTCAACGACGACATGCGGACGTTCCTCCGCCACCATGTGCCCGCGGGTCTCGGGCCCACGCGCAAAATTGAATTGATCTTGCAGGCTTTGCTGGAGGACGGTCTCGAGCTGCGCTACGACAATTTCAGGACGTATACTGCGGAAGAAGCCTTCTATGCCCGGGAAGGCAATTGCATGTCGTTTACCAACCTGTTCGTAGCCCTCGCCAGGGAGGCCGGGGTCAAGGCCCATTACCAGGAGGTTGAGATTCCGCCCTCCTGGACTGCCGACGGTGACACCTGGATGTATAACCTGCACATCAACGCGCTGGTCAAATTGCCCGTAGGCGAGCAGGTGGTTGACTTCAATCTCGGAGACTATGATCGCGACTACAAGCGCTGGCTGCTAAGCGATGAAGAGGCCCTGGCGCGCTATCACAACAATATGGGCGTGCACTGGATGGAGCAGGGGGAGCCGCAGCGGGCGTTCCTCCATTTGCGGGCCGCTCTCGGTCTGCAACCGTTGGCGGGGCATGTCTGGACCAATCTCGGCACTTTGTATCGGCGCCGGGGCGACCTTGCGGCTGCCGAGGCCGGCTATCTGCGGGCGGTTGCTATCGGCGAGGACGCTGCGGCCAACAGTAACCTCGCGCGACTCTACGCGCAGCTGGGAGAGCAGGAACTCAGCGCCTGGTACCGCGACAAGGTGCAATTGTTCAGGCGGCGCAATCCCTATTACCTGTTTCACCTGGCAGAAGAAGCCTATGCCGAGGCGGACTACGCCACCGCGCGCCAGTTCCTGCTGACTGCGATTCGCCGGGAACCCGGGGAGCATGAGTTCTACCGCCTGCTGGGTTTGACCTACCTGCGCCAGGGCAAGCTTCCCGCGGCCAGGGCCCAGTTTGAGCAGGCATCCCGCCACGCCGGGGCTGAAGATCAGCTGCGTTACCGCAACAAGCTGGATTTGCTGGCGGCCCGCTGAGCTGGCCGCCGCAGGGCCAACCGGATATTGATTCTGGTACCATTGGCGGCTCCGGTACATGCCGTTTCAATTGGATCACCAGATGCTGAACCAGCTATCGCGCCGCAACCC
>JBFHFJ010000236.1:0-5480 GCA_041583655.1 Haliea sp.
CTGCGCGCCTATGCGCAGAAGAACCCCAAGCAGGAGTACAAGCGCGAGTCCTTTGCCCTGTTCGAGCAGCTGCTGCAGAACCTGAAGTACGAGGTGGTCAAGTTCCTCAGCCATGTGCAGATCCAGCATCAGGACGAGTCCGCGCTGATCGAGGCGCGGCGCCGCGAGGAAGCCGAGCGGGAGAAGCTGGCGTTCCAGCACGCGGCCGCATCGGCGATGGCGGAAGAGGCGCTGGCGGAAGATTCCGCGCCGCGCCAGCCCGAGCCGCCCCAGACCTTCACCCGGGAGCAGCCCAAGGTCGGTCGCAACGAGCCCTGTCCCTGCGGCAGTGGCAAGAAGTACAAACAGTGTCACGGGCGGATTGAATAGGCCGTCCCGGGCAATAGCGGAGAGCAGCAATGGCGGTAGGGGAACACACCCTCGGGGAACTGCTGCCGGTGCCAGGCCTGAGGCTGGCAACGGTATCGGCAGGGATCAAAAAGCCGGGCCGCAAGGACCTGGTGCTCCTGGAGCTCGCGCCGGGCAGCCACTGTGTCGGCGTGTTCACCCGCAATGCGTTCTGTGCGGCGCCGGTGACGGTGGCCAGGGCCAGCCTGCGCGCGGTAGCCAATCGCCCCGCCTATCTGCTGGTCAACACGGGTAACGCCAATGCGGGCACCGGTGAGCGGGGCCTCGCGGATGCGCGGCGCTGTACCGCGGCCCTGGCCGAGATGGCCGGCGTGAAGCCGGAGGCGGTGTTGCCGTTTTCCACCGGTGTAATTGGCGAACCGCTGCCGGTACAGAAAATCATCGAGGCCCTGCCCAACGCCCTGCTGGATCTGCGCGCCGACGGCTGGCTGGACGCCGCCCACGGGATCATGACCACGGATACCCGACCCAAGGCCCACTCGGTGCGCTTTCACTGCGAGGGTCGTGACTATGTGCTGACCGGTATCGCCAAGGGGGCGGGCATGATTCGTCCCAACATGGCGACCATGCTGGCCTACGTGGCGACGGACGCGGCGGTTGCACCGGCACTGCTGCAGGCGCTGCTGAGCGAGGCGGCGGAGCTGTCCTTCAACCGCATCACCATTGATGGCGATACCTCCACCAACGATGCCTGCATGCTGGTCGCCACGGGTGCCGCCGGCAACCCGCTGCTGGAGACGACTGGCCAGCCCCTCTACCAGGCTCTGCGGGAGGCTCTGCAAAGCCTGTGTGTCCACCTGGCCCAGGGCCTGGTGCGGGACGGGGAGGGCGCCAGCAAGTTTGTCACCGTCCAGGTCAACGGTGGTCGCAGCGAGCAGGAATGCCTGGACGTGGCGTTTACCATTGCGCATTCACCGCTGGTCAAGACCGCGCTGTTCGCCTCCGATCCCAACTGGGGAAGGCTGCTGGCAGCCATCGGACGCGCCGGCCTGGAGGAACTGGATGTCAGCCGGGTTGGCGTGTACCTCAATGAGGTACTGATCGCCGAGAACGGCTGTCGCGCCGCCAGCTACTCCGAGGAGCATGGTGTCGCGGCCATGGCCCCGGAGGAGATTGTCATCCGTATCGAATTGCAGCGCGGCGGCGCGGCAGCCACGGTCTGGACGACGGACTTTTCCTACGATTATGTGCGCATCAACGCCGAGTACCGTACCTGAATGCCGGCAGTGCATGTGGCAGTGGGTGTCGTCGTCGATGAGCAACAGCGCATCCTGATCAGCCGGCGGGCCTCCGATGCCCACCAGGGCGGCCTCTGGGAGTTTCCCGGGGGCAAGGTGGAATCCGGCGAGTCCGTGACCCGGGCGCTGCGGCGGGAATTGCGCGAGGAACTGGGCATCGGCTTCGGCGAGTGCCGGCCGCTGTTGATCGTGCCCTACGATTACGGCGACAAGGCGGTACTGCTCGACGTGCGCCTGGTCACCCAGCTCAGCGGCAACGCCCGGGGCCTGGAAGGGCAGCCCCTGGTCTGGGTGGCAGCCCAGGACCTTGCACGCTACGAATTTCCCGCCGCCAATGTACCCATCGTTGAGGCGGTGCGCAGCGAGCTGGGCGACAGTTAGCGCCGCTGCTGCTCCGCCCGCTGCAGGAACTCCTTGTGCAGTTCGGCCACGACGTCATCCAGCGCCGCCAGCGTACCGCTGTTGTCCACCACGATATCTGCCAGTGCCAGCCGCTCCTGGCGCGGCAGCTGCGCCGCCATGATGCGCCGCACCTGGGCCTCATCGTTGGCGTCCCGGTCCATGGTGCGGGCGAGCTGCACCTCCTCTGGCACGTCCACCACGACCACCAGTTCAGCCAGCTGGCGCTGGCTGGATGACTCGAGCAGCAGGGGCGAACTCAGGATGGTGTAGGGCGAACGCGACGCGGCCAGTTGCGCGCGGATTTCTTCCCCGATCAGTGGGTGGGTGAGCTGTTCCAGCCACAGCCTTTGCGCCGGGTCGGCGAACACAATGCGCCGCAGGCCGGCCCGGTCCAGGCTGCCGTCCGGCTGCAGGATCCCGGCGCCAAACCGCCCGGCAATGGCCTGCAGGGCAGGGCGCCCGGGCTCCACGACCACGCGTGCCGCGAGGTCTGCGTCCACCACGGTGATGCCGAGGCGGGCAAAACGCTCGGTGACAGCGCTTTTGCCGCTGCCGATGCCGCCAGTGATGCCAATAACCAGGTTCATTGCTTGCCTTCGTCCTTGCTGCAGGGTCAGGGCTGCAGCGCCGCCGTGCCGAGCCAGGCGGCGAGAATCTGCTCTCCCCACAGCAACCCCAGCAACCCCGCTGCGGCGAGGTAGGGGCCAAAGGGAATCGGGACCTCCCGGCCGCGGCGCTTGATCACCATCAGTGACAGGCCCACTGCGGCCCCCACCAGGGACGACAGGAGTATGACCAGCGGGATGGCCTGCCATCCCAGCCAGGCGCCCAGTGCGGCGAGCAGCTTGAAATCGCCATAACCCATGCCTTCCTTGCCGGTAACCAGTTTGAACAGCCAGTATACGCTCCACAGAATGCCATAGCCGACGATGGCCCCCAGCACAGCGTCGGCCAGTGGCACGAACACGCCGCCAAGATTGAAGGCAAGTCCCAGCCAGAGCAGGGGCAGGGTGATGTCGTCGGGCAGCAACTGGGTGTCGTAGTCGATCAGGGTCAGGGTGATCAGGGCCCAGGTCAGCAGCACCGCGCCCGCCAGCTGCAGGCTGGGGCCAAAGTGCACACCCAGCCACAGTGTCACCAGGCCGGTGAGCAGCTCCACTACGGGGTAGCGGGGTGAAATACGCGCGTGGCAGCTGGCGCATTTGCCGCCCAGGGCCAGGTAGCTGAGCACGGGAATGTTCTGCCAGGGCCGCACCGGCGCCTTGCAGGTCGGGCAGTGGGAGTTGGGGACCGCAAGACTCAGTGCCGGCCCGTCCTCCGTCGGCGCCTGCTCCAGCAGTTCGCAGCAGTCCCGTCGCCACTGGGCCTGCATCATCAGGGGCAAGCGGTAGACGACCACGTTGAGAAAGCTGCCGACCACCAGCCCCAGCAGCAGCAGGCAGGTGGCCAGCCACCAGGGGTGCTGGGAAAATACGTCTAGCAAACCGGTTCCCCTGTGGGCAAGGGCCTCAGATGACCGAGCCGAGCATGAAGATGGGCAGGTACATGGCGATCATCAGGCCGCCCACCAGCACGCCCAGTACCGACATGATGATCGGTTCCATCAGCGAGCTGAGGCTGTCCACCGCGTTGTCCACGGCTTCCTCGTAATGCTGGGCCACTTTGTCCAGCATGTCGTCCAGGGCGCCGGATTCCTCGCCGATGGAGACCATCTGCAACAGCATGTTGGGGAACAGGCCAGTGGCCTTGATCGCCTGGTAGAGCGTGGTACCCGTAGTGACGTCGTCGCGTATCTGGATGATCGCCTTGCTGTACACCGAGTTGCCGGCGGCGCCAGCGGTGGAGTTGAGTGCGTCCACCAGCGGTACCCCGGCGGCGAAGGTGGTGGCCAGGGTGCGTGAGAACCGTGCCACCACCGCGTCGTGGACGATGCCGCCCACCACCGGTATGCGCAGGGCCAGGCGATCGAGGAACTCGGAAAACTTCACCGACCGGTGTTTCAGCTCCTTGAATGCAAAGCCGGTGGCGAGCATGCCCAGCAGGATGATGAACCACCAGTCCTGCATGAAGTTGGACAGTCCCACCACCAGCAGGGTGAAGGCCGGCAGGTCGGAACCGAAGCTGCGGAAGGTTTCCGCGAACTGGGGCACCACCTTGATCAGCAGGATGGCGGTGACCACGATAGCGACAATCACCACCGCCGTGGGGTAGGTCATGGCCTTCTTGATCTTGGCCTTGAGCTGCTCGGTTTTCTCCTTGTAGGTGGCGACCCGGCCCAGCATGACTTCCAGGGTACCGGAGGCCTCGCCGGAGGCGACCAGGCTGCAGAACAGGTCGTCAAACTGGCGCGGATACTTGGCCAGGGAGGGCGCCAGCCCCGAACCGGAGGCGACGTCATTCTTGATGCTCACCACCAGTTCGCGCATCTTCGGCTTTTCCAGGCCCTCCGCCACGATGTCGAAGCTCTGTACCAGCGGCACCCCGGCTTTCATCATGGTCGCCAGCTGGCGGGTGAAGATGGCGATATCCGCTGGCTTGATCGGTTTGCCGCTGCTGAACAGCGGCTTTGCCTTCTTCTTCACCGTTTTCGGCTTGATACCCTGGGTTCGCAACTGGGCCTTGGCCATGGCCGAACTCTGGGCCGAGATCTCGCCCTGGGAATTGCGGCCGTTGCGGTCGACCCCGCTCCAGACAAACACGTTTGTTGCTGCTTTTGTAGCCATAATCGTATCCGCTCGGCGCTGGCGCGCTGTCCTGATGCTAGTCTGTGGTCACCCGGTTTATCTCTTCCAGGCTGGTCAGGCCGTTGGCCACCTTGATCAACGCTGACTGGTGCAGGTCCCGGAAACCCTCGGCACGAGCCTTCTCGTGAATCTCCATGGCGTTGCCCTGGGCCAGGATGAGTTGGGCGATGCTGGGGGTGATCCGCACCACCTCGTAAATCCCCACGCGCCCCTTGTAGCCGTCGTTACATTGCTCACAGCCGACCGCCCTGCGGATGTCGGCGGTAGCCAGTTGCTCTTCGGTAAACCCGGCCTGCAGCAGCACTTCCCGGGGTATGTCATCCGCGGGCTCACTGCACTCCTTGCACAGGCGCCGCGCCAGGCGCTGGGCGATGATCAGGTTGACCGAGGTGGCGAGGTTGAAAGAGGGTACACCCATGTTGAGCAGGCGGGTGACCGTTTCCGCCGCGCTGTTGGTGTGCAGGGTAGACAGCACCAGGTGGCCGGTCTGGGCCGCCTTGATGGCGATCTCCGCCGTCTCCAGGTCCCTGATCTCCCCGACCATGATCACGTCCGGGTCCTGGCGCAGGATCGAACGCAGCGCCGTGGCGAAGCTCACCTCCACCTGGCGCTGCACCTGCACCTGACAGAAGCGGGGATCCACCATCTCGATCGGATCCTCGACCGTTGTGATGTTGACCTCCGGCCC
>JBFHFJ010000237.1:0-5464 GCA_041583655.1 Haliea sp.
CACTGGGGCACGTTGAATTCCCGCCAGGCCTGCTGCAAGGGATGTGACCCGTCCCCGGACAAGCCCTCTATGGTGGTTATTTCGCCACTCGCCGCATCCGCCACGGTCAGCTGGCAGCTGCGCCGCGGCTGCCCATCCACATGCACGGTGCAGGCACCGCACAGCCCCTTGCCACAGCCATACTTGGTACCGCGCAAGCCCAGCAGGTCCCGCAACGCCCACAGCAGCGGCATATCGGGCTCAGTATCAAGCTCAGTCGTTTCGCCGTTGATTGTCAGTTTCATCGTCAACCCCGCGTTCATTCACCCGGTCACTGTACAGCCTTCATCACAGACGGCAAGTCAGGAGCCGACAGGCGCCGCCGCAGAAACCACTTGTGGGTTTCCTCGACTGCCAGCAGCGCGAGGGCCACGGTCAGCAGTAACAGCCATTGCACCAGGGTCACCGGGTTGAGGGCCAGGACGTCACTGATGCCCGGCAGATACATGGCCGCGATGTGCACTCCCTGGGCCAGGGGCACTGCCAGGATCAGGAATGGATTGCCCAGCGCGCGCATGCGAAACAGGGACCGGGTTTCCGAGCGGCTGCTGAGCGCGAAGATGTTGCCGAACAACACCATCAGCATCAGGATGGCGTTGCGCGCATCCGGGATGTCGCTCCCGGTTTTCACCAGCCAGGCAAAGGTCGCAAAGGCCAGCAGGCCCATGGCAGTCCCGCTCACCAGTACATGTTGGATAATATGCTTCTCGAATACAGGCTCCCGCGGGTTGCGCGGCGGCTGCTCCAGTTCGTGCCCCTCCGCAGGCTCGAATGCCAGGGCGACATCCTGCAGGCCGTTGGCCACCAGGTTGAGCCACAGCAGCTGCACCGCGGTCAGCGGCATCGGCAGGCCCGCGAGTACAGTGAGGAAAAACAGCAGCAGGGCCGAGAAACCGGTCGTCGTCAGCAGGGCAATCACCTTGCGGATGTTGTTGTAGACAATGCGGCCCTGCTCTATGCCGGCGACGATGGAGGCAAAATTGTCATCGGCAATTATCAGGTCAGCTGTTTCCCGGGCCACGTCGGTTCCGCGCTTGCCCATGGCGACGCCGGCGTTGGCCCGACGCATCGCGGGCGCATCGTTGACCCCGTCACCGGTCACGGCGACAAAGTGGCCATTGCGCATGAGGCTGTCGACAATCTGCTCTTTTTGCGTCGGCTCGATCCGGGCGAATACCCTGGCGGGCAGGACCAGTTCATCCAGCGCGGCCTCCCCCCGGGCCGTGGCCTCCCTGATCATGCTGCCGGTAACCACCTGCTGCTCGCCGCTGGCCAACTGCAGTTCCCGCGCAATGGCCCTGGCGGTTGCGGGGTGGTCACCGGTGACCATGGCCACCTCGATCCCGCCCCGGCGGCAGCGCTGAATGGCCTCGCGGGCCTCCGGACGCACCGGATCAATCATCGCCACCAGCCCCAGGAATGTCATCTCGCCGAGCTGCTCCAAAGCGCCGCGCTGCTCCGCCTGCCGGCGCGCAAGCGCGATAAGGCGATAGCCCTGGTCCGCGAGCTGTTCGATCTGGCGCTCGATCAGGGCGCGATCCACCGGGACATCCCCGTCGCGGGTACGCATGCCGGTGCACAGGCCGAGCAGCTTCTCCGGGCTGCCCTTGACATGAAGGACAAGCGGGTGCACTTCATCCACGTTGAGGCTGCCGCTGAAGGCGCGCTCCGATTCATAGGGAATGAGCTCCAGCTGCGCTCGCTGGGCCCGGATTTCGCTGAGCGACAGGCCCAGCTTCTTGGCCAGTATCAGGAAGGCGACATCGACAATGTCGCCATTGGAGACCCATTCGCCACCGGAGTAGTCCAGATGGCTTTCGTTGGCGAGCAGGCCGGTGATGCACAGGTCCCGCAGCAACCCCGGGTCGTCGCCGAGCACGGCGCCACCCGGCGCCACGCCCTCCCCGGTGACCTCGAAGGAAGCGCCATCCGGGAGCAGTACCCGACGCACGGTCAGCTCATTGACCGTCAGGGTCCCGGTCTTGTCAGAGCAGATGAAGGTACAGGACCCCAGTGCCTCCACCGCCACAAGCTTGCGGATAATCACCTTGTGCGCGGCCATCCGCCGCATGCCGATGGCCAGCGCCACCGTCAGGGCCGCCGGCAGGCCCTCGGGAATGGCCGACACCGCCAGGCCAATGGCCATCAGGATCATGCCCTGTGTACTGTAGCCCCCGCGGAACAGCATCAGAGCCACCAGCAACAGGATGGCAAGGCCAATCACCCCCGCCATCTGGTAGGTGAACAGGCGGATACGGATCAGCAGCGGCGGATCGGCGGACTCCCGGCCCAGGACGGAATCGGCTATACGGCCAAGCTCCGTGTTCAGGCCCGTGGCGATTACCTCGCCCTGGGCCCGGCCATGAGTAACCGTGCTGCCGGCAAAACACTGGTTAAACCGCTCGGCCAGCGTCGCGTCAGCGGCTACCAAAGCCCGGGCGTTCTTGGTGATCGCCAGGGATTCTCCGGTGAGCATCGATTCGTCGACGCTCAGGCTATCACTGGTCTCGAGACGTATATCCGCAGGCACTTTGTCGCCGGACGACAGTAACACAAGGTCCCCCGGCACCAGTTCCTCGACGTCAATCCTTGCCGCGGTACCGTCGCGGATCACATGGGCGACACCGCGCACCATGTTGCGCAGCGCCGCCGCAGATCGCTGGGCGGAATACTCCTGTACAGTGCCGATCGCGGCGTTCAAAAGCAGCACCGCCATGATGAACACGGCATGGGCCATCTGCTCGAGAGCCCAGGAGACGATGGCCGCCACCAGCAGGATATAGATGAACGGGCTGAGGAACTGGCGCAGGAAAATGGTCGGCAGCCCGGGCAGGGGCGGCTCGGGCAGCTGGTTGCGGCCACAGCGTAGCAGTCGCTCCCGGGCCTCCTCCGCACTCAGTCCGCGACTGGCGGGCGACTGCCGGGAACTCGCTGCATGTGGCTGTTGCCCGCCGGTATTGTCTGCCACTCGCTGCCTCCCGGCCACTGAGAAAATAATGAATGCTTAGTGTACATCGGGATCCCAGCAAAATCCGTGCAGGCCCGGGCCACCGCCAGCTGTGGCCTGGATTGGCCCGCAACGTTCCGTCTGCTACGCTTCCGCGCTGGGATAATACAACCAGAGTGAACCGACACCATGAAACCAGCGACTCTCGCCCTGCACGCGGGCTACGATGGCGACCCGGCGACCAACGCCGCCACCACGCCCATCTACCAGACCACCTCCTACACCTTCAATGACACCCAGCACGGCGCAGACCTGTTTGACTTAAAGGTCCCGGGGAATATCTACAGCCGGATCATGAACCCGACCAATGCCGTGCTGGAGGCACGCCTTGCCGCGCTGGAAGGCGGGATTGGCGCCCTGGCGGTGGCCTCCGGCATGGCGGCGATTCGCTATGCCATCGAGGCCATTGCGGAGGTCGGCACCAATATCGTCAGCACCTCGCAGCTCTACGGCGGTACCTACAACCTGTTTGCCCACACCTTCCCGCGCCAGGGCATTGAGACCCGCTTCGCCAAGGCGGACGATTTCGAGCGGGTCGCCTCGCTGATCGACGACAACACCCGGGCGCTGTTCTGCGAGTCCATCGGCAATCCGGCAGGCAATGTGGTGGACATCGAACGCTGGGCAGAGATCGCCCACGCAGCCGGGGTCCCGCTGATTGTCGACAATACCGTCGCCACGCCCCTGCTGTGCCGGGCCTTTGACCATGGCGCCGATATTGTCGTGCATTCACTGACCAAGTACATCGGTGGCCACGGCACCACCATCGGCGGCGCCATCGTCGATTCGGGCAAGTTCGACTGGGCCGCGCACCCTGAGCGCTTCGCCATCATGAACACGCCGGACCCGTCCTACCACGGTGTGGTCTACACCGAGGCCATGGGCCCCGCCGCCTTCATCGGCCGCTGCCGGGTGGTGCCCCTGCGCAATACCGGCGCCGCGCTGTCACCCCACAGCGCCTTCCTGCTGATGCAGGGCCTGGAAACCCTGGACCTGCGCATGCAGCGCCATTGTGGCAACGCGAAGAAAGTCGCCAAATACCTGAGCAAGCACCCGCAGGTGCGCTGGGTGAATTATGCGGGCCTCAAGGACAGCCCCTACCGCAAGACCTGCAAGAAAATATGCGGAGGCAAGGCCTCGGGCATACTCAGCTTTGGTATCGAAGGCGGCCGCGAAGCCGGCGGGCGGTTTATCGATGCCCTGCAAATGATCCTGCGCCTGGTCAATATCGGCGATGCCAAATCCCTGGCCTGCCACCCGGCCAGCACGACCCATCGCCAGCTCAACCCCAAGGAGCTTGCCGCGGCGGGTGTCAGTGAGGACATGGTGCGCATCTCGGTCGGTATCGAGCACATCGACGACATTATCGCCGACATCAAGCAGGCGCTGGCAGCCAGCAAGGGCTGACGTCACGCCCTGTCTATCCGCTTCCGCTACCGACCGGCCGCGGAAGCGGTGGCGGGCCGGTCAGCGTTTACGATACGGGATGTCGCAGTAGGTAATGGCGCGGCGCGGTGACGCACCGCGGCTGCGCAGGTAGAGTGCCAGGGAGTTCATCGACAGGTCGATATTGCTGGTTGGACCGAGGAACGCGTGCTCGATAGACAGGCGACCCTGCCCGTCGCGCAAATCCAGGGGAAACCAGGGAATGAGCATTGAATTCCCCTCCCGAAACTGAACCGGGGCCGCCGCGGAGTCACTGATCATGGGTGACACGATGCGCCACTCCTGTTCTTCCTCAAACGCGGGATGCTTGAGCACCGCGGCAATACGCAGCAGGTCACCCTCGATAGCCTGGAAGCGGCGCACCCAATGCCGGTTCTGACTGGCGACCTCATCGGTATGCTCATTCCCCGCATCAAGTGCTTCCACCGCGTCGATGATCTCATCGATCATTTTCTCCTGCTGCGAAGGAGCGTAGACACAGCGCCCCACTTCGAAGAGCTGGCGCCGGGCGCAGTCCAGGATCTGTTCCGGCGCGAAACCCAGGCTGACCCCCTTGCCGTGGACGCTGTAGCCGCGCCACTGGCTGAGCAGGTTGCCGTTGCCGCGGAAGGAGGCGCAGAACAGCATCGGCCCGCTCACCACGCGGTAGGTCAGCCAGTCAAGAAAAGTGGTCAACAGTGCCGGCTTGTCGACCCCGGCGACGATGCGCCGGGTTACCTGCTCGCCGAGCAGGTCCAGGGTATGGCGCAGTTCGGTGGAGTCGTTCATGTAGCGAATGTCGCTGCAGCGCAGCTCCGCACTGTCGACAATACCGAGCAGGCCGCTCAGGGTCGTGTAGTGATACAGGGTTTCCCGGGGCGGCGTGGCGAACAGGCGCTGTGAAATGACATCGAACATGCCACTATTGTTGCCCCTGTCGATGACAGGCACAAGCGCAACAGAGTCATATTCGGCAGGCGAAAAAAAACCCGC
>JBFHFJ010000238.1:0-5431 GCA_041583655.1 Haliea sp.
GCGTGAACTGTTGCCGGCGAACCTGCACCTGGAGGTGCTGCGCGACTACGGCCAGACCGCGGACGAGAAGGTCAACAACCTCACCAGCAGCCTGGGCTTCGCCATTGTGACCGTGGTGGTGTTTATCAGCGTTTTCCTGGGCTGGCGTGCTGGCCTCGTCGTGGGGCTGGCAGTACCGATCTGCTACGGTATCACCCTGGCCCTGGACATGGCCTTCGGCTACACCATCAACCGCGTGACACTGTTCGCCCTTATCCTGTCTCTGGGCCTGCTGGTGGACGACCCGATCACCGGTGTCGACAATATTGCCCGCAACTTTGCCGGGGGGCGAGGGCCGCGGGACCGCCGCATCGTGGATGCGATGGCGGAAATCCGGGTTCCCCTGCTGATGTCAACGCTGACCATCGTGTTCGCTTTCCTGCCCCTGGCGTTCATAACCGGCATGATGGGCCCCTATATGGCTCCCATGGCCTTCAACGTCCCGGTGGCCGTGATCAGCAGCACGGCGGTGGCTTTCATGGTTACTCCCTGGCTCGCAAGCCGTCTGCTGCCCTCGGTGGACAGCGAGGAACTGGCAGCGGTCAGTGGCCCGGCCGGAGCCGCTCCGGCTCAGGGTGCCTATGCCCGCTGGATGCGGCCGCTGCTCGCGGAGCGCGGCAAAGCGAGGGCGGCAGTATGGATCGTGGTGGTACTGTTTTTCCTCGCCGCGAGCCTGCCCCTGTTCCGCCTGGTGCCCCTGAAGCTGTTGCCCTACGACAACAAAAACGAAGTGCAGGTGCTGGTGGACATGCCGGAGTCGGCGACCCTGGAGCACACGGCCGCGGTCAGCCAGCGGGTTTCCCAGGCCCTGATGCGGGTGCCGGAGGTGCGCGCGGTAGCGGCCTTTGTCGGCCAGCCCTCTCCCATCGACTTCAACGGTATGGTGCGTCGCCACTACCAGCGCGGTGCGCCCTATCTGGGTGACCTGCGGGTGACCCTGGTCGACAAGGCCGATCGCGAACACCAGTCCCACGCGGTGGTATTGCGGATACGCGAATTACTGGAGCCTCTGCAACGCGATGGGGTAAAACTGAAAGTGGTGGAGGTGCCGCCGGGGCCGCCGGTGATGAGTACCCTGGTGGCCGAGGTGTACGGTGACACCCTGACTCCCTACGCCAGCCAGCAACAGGCCGCGCTGCAGCTGGCCCAGCGGCTGCGGCGCGAAGCGCATGTGGTGGAAGTGGATACCTCGGTCGAGGACCCGCAGCAGCGCCTGCGTTTTGTCACCGACAAGACCAAGGCGGCGCTGTCCGGTGTCTCGACGACCGACATCAACCAGATCCTCGCCATGGCCAACGAGGGTCATGTGGCGGGTTACCTGCAGCAGGCCGGGGAGGCGCAGCCGCTGCCTGTACTGTTGCGGCTGGCTCCCGAGCAGCGGGTGTCGCTGCATGATTTCGATCGTCTGCAGGTCAAGGGCATGGCGGGTATTGCCCAGGCCAGCAGCGCCCAGGGGCTGGACGCGGCACCGCAGCCCCTGGTGGCCCTGGGCGAACTGGGGAGGTTCCAGCGAACGGCGGCGGAACAGGCCATCCAGCGCAAGGATCTGCGGCCGGTAGTTTACGTGACCGCAGAACTCTCCGGGCGCCCGCCGGCGGATGTGATTGCCGACCTGGTCGCCGACCGGGGTGCCGAATCCGGTACTGCCAACGCGTGGCAGAGTCGCAGTTTCCTCAGTCCGGGTGGCGGCGATGGCTGGCAGCTGGCGGAGGATATCGAGGTGCGCTGGACCGGTGAAGGGGAATGGCGCATCACCGTCGACGTATTCCGCGACATGGGCCTGGCATTTGCTTTCGCTCTCCTGGCGATCTTTTTTGTCCTGCGGATACAGACTGCGTCCTCGGCCCTGTCCCTGATCATCATGGCCGCCATTCCGCTGACGGTGATCGGGATCATGCCGGGGTTCTGGTTGCTCAACCAGGTCGGCGAGCGGCAGGTAGCGGGTGCGCCGGATCCGGTGCTGTTCACCGCCACGGCGATGATCGGCATGATCGCCCTTGCGGGGATCGTGGTGCGCAATTCGTTGATCCTGGTGGAGTTCGTGACCCAGGCCAGGGATCGCGGGGCCAGCGTTACCGAGGCTCTGCTGGAGGCCGGCCATGTGCGCATGCGGCCGGTACTGCTGACCGCCGGTACCACGCTGCTGGGCAACCTGGTCATCATTCTTGACCCGGTGTTCAGCGGTCTGGCGCTGGCCATCATTTTCGGCATCATCGCCTCCACCCTGCTGACCCTGGTGGTGGTGCCGGTGGTGTATCTGCTGGTCTTTGACGAACCTGCCGAGGAGGCTGTTGCCAATGAATAGGATGCGGACCTGGCTGCCCGCCCTGGGCGCGGTGTCGTTGCTGGTGGTGCTGGTGGCCTGGATGGCGGGAGTGTTCTCCCCGCGGCTGGCGCCGGGGCTGGATGCGGCGCCTGCGGCCGGGCCGGAGCCCGAGTACATCGTGGAGCTGGAGGAGGTGCCGGTCAGCGAACCCGTGGCGGGTTCGGTCGAGGCGAAACAGGCCACGATGATTTCTTCGCGCATCATGTCCCGCATCCAGAAGATCAATGTGCGGGCAGGGGACCAGGTCAGCGAGGGCCAGGTGCTGGTAGAGTTGGAGCGGTCCGATCTGGATGCCCGGGTTGCCCGCGCCGCGGACCAGATCGCCGCAGTCCGGGCGCGCCTGACCGAGGCGGAGCGCAATCTGCAGCGGGCAGTGGAGTTGCAGGGGCGTGGCCTGCTGTCCATGGCGGATCGCGACGCGGCCCAGGCCAACCGCGACTCCCTGCAGGCGGAATTGCAGAGCGCTGAACAGGCGCTGGCGGAGGCCCGGGCGGCCCTGGGCTATGCCTCAATCCTGTCGCCGATAGCCGGCAGGGTGGTGGATAGATTCGCCGAGCCCGGGGATACCGCAGCGCCCGGCTCGCGGCTGGTTTCCCTCTACAACCCGCTGTCCCTGCGCGTGGAGGCCCAGGTACGGGAACAGCTGGCGCTGGCGCTGGAGATTGGCCAGCCCGTACCGGTCAGCCTGCCGTCACTGGACCTGGCTGTGGAGGGCGCGATAGAGGAAATCGTGCCCGCGGCCGAGCCTGGCTCGCGCAGTTTTTCGGTCAAGATTCGCCTGCCTTACGATGAGCGCCTGCTGCCCGGCATGTATGCCCGCGTCGCTGTGCCGGCCGGGTCGGAACAGCGCCTGTATGTGCCGACAGCGCTGCTGGCCCAGGTCGGCCAGCTGTGGGTGGTGAGCGTGGCGGGGCCCCAGGGCCCCGAGCGGCGCTTCCTGCGCCTGGGCCGGGAAGTACCTGGAGACCGCGTCGAGGTGATATCCGGGCTGGCCCCCGGGGACCGGGTGCTGCCCCTGGAATAAGCCGGCCTCGGCGAACTCCTGCGTGTGTGGTGTCAGTTCCCGGTGCGCATGTTGTCCGGACCCCAGTAGGCCTTCATGCTGCTGATCTTGCCTTCGGCGCTGAATTCAAACACATCGATCACATCCATCTGCATGCCGGGCATCAAGACCTGGAAGGGAAAGGCGACGGCGTTGCCGGCGCAGCGCGCCGGGCCGGTGAGTTTCAGCTTGGCACCGGCGCCCAGGGCGCCCGCGTAGAATGTACAGATGGCTTCCAGGCCGCGGTGCGGTTCGCTGCCGACCGGATCCTCGACCACGGCGTCAGCGGCGTACATGCCGCGAATAATGTTGACGTCCCCCTGCTCAAAAGCCTCGACGTAACGTTCTACCATGGCTATCTTGTCGCTGTTGTCCATACTGTGTGTCCTGTGTGTCCTGTGTGGCTTAGTGTTGCTGCCAGTTAATAGCCGCAGAGGCGGGCATAGCGGTCCTTGTGGAATCCCGTGTCGCCGAAGATCTGCATGGTGACACGTGCCCGCTTCAGGAAGAAGCCAATGTCCAGTTCGTCGGTAACACCGATGCCACCGTGCATCTGCACTGCCTCATTGGTCACCAGTTTTACCAGTTCATTCAGGTTCGCTTTCGCGAGGCTGGCGCTCAACGCCAGTTGCCGGGGGGCATCGTCTACAGTGGCCAGGGCGTGCAGCACCACCGAACGCGCCAGCTCCAGTTCCGCCTGCAGGCGGGAGGCCCGGTGCTGCAGGGCCTGGAAGCTGCCGATCGGAACGCCGAACTGCACCCGTTCCTTGAGCCAGGCCACGGTGCGGGCAAAGACTTCCTCTGCGCTGCCGAGCATCTCTGCCGCCAGCGCGATCCGGCCCCGGTCCAGCACGGCATCCAGCCACTCGCCGGCGCTGCCCGGCTTGCCGAGGATCGCCGTGGCCGGCAGGCTGACGCGGTCGAAGCGGATATTGGCGGCGTTGCGGCTGTCCACCATCAGTGTACGCTGGCACTCGACGCCGGCGCTGTCGCGCGGCACCAGGACCACACTCAGGCCTTCGCGGTCGCCGGGCTCTCCGGCACTGCGCGCCACCACCAGCAGGGTGTCCGCGGAGTGGCCGTCGAGGACGAAACATTTCTCGCCATGGAGCGTCAGGCTGTCGCCATTCAGTTCTGCGCGGGTGGCGGTGTCGTAGGGGCGATGGTGATGGCTTTCCTCCAGGGCCAGGGCCAGGGTCAGTTCGCCGGCCGCGATCTGCGGCAGATAAACCTCCCGCTGCGCCTCCGTCCCACCCAGCAGAATGGCCGATGCGCCGACCACGGCGCTCGCAAACAGCGGTGATGCGGTCAGTGTACGGCCGGTTTCCTGGAGCAATACCCCGATGCCGGTAAAGCCGAATTCCAGGCCGCCATAGGCTTCCGGCAGGATCACGCTGGCCCAGCCCAGTTCCGCCATCTGCCGCCACAGGTCCCGGCTGTAGCCGGTGGCGTCGCGGCTGTCGCGCAGGGCCCGCAGGGCCGTTACCGGTGAATGCTCCTGCAGGAAATCCCGGGCGGTCTCGGCCAGCAGGCGTTGCTCTTCATTCAGTATCAGTGCCATGTGGCTCTCCTCAGGACTCAGTCGCGGCTTTCGGCCCCTGCGGCAGCTGCAGGATAGTGCGCGCAATTACGTTGAGCTGTACCTCTGTGGTGCCCCCGGCAATGGTCATCGCCTTGGAACCGGCCCAGACGCGGGTTGTGTCCAGCTCCTCAGGCGTGAATCCCGGTGCTTCCCAGCCCAGCCCGCGGCTGCCCATGATGGCCAGCAGCAGCTCGCTCTTCTCTTTCATGGCCTCCGTGCCGAGATACTTCATGCACAGACCTACCGTGCCCTTCTGTCCGCTGGCGCGCTCCTCGAAGGCCCGCATGTGGCTCAGGGCGATAGCATGCATCCGCATTTCAAAGCTGACCAGGTCGCTGCGCAGCTGGCTGTTGGCGATACGCCCTGCGGTAAATGCCAGGTACTCGCGGGCGGCCTGCACCGGCGGCACCTCCTGGCGCGGCGATTCGCTGCCGAGCTCAGC
>JBFHFJ010000239.1:0-5376 GCA_041583655.1 Haliea sp.
CTCGAGGAGCACCGCTATGATTGGACCGAGCATTCATATCAAAGGCACCGTGAGTGGTGACGAGGACCTGTTGATCCAGGGCAAGGTGGAAGGAACCATTGATCTTGGTGACCACGAGGTTGCCGTCGGCCAGTCGGGCAAGGTTACCGCGGATATCAAGGCCAAGACCGTCAAGATCGAGGGGGAAGTGGCAGGGGATGTCACCGGCAGCGAGAAGGTCGTGATTGCCAAATCCGGCCGGGTGCGCGGCAACATCGTCGCGCCGCGGGTGACTCTCGAGGATGGCGCTATCTTCAAGGGCAGCATTGACATGGACCCGGGTGACACCCGCACAGTCCAGACCCCGGTCAAGGCCGACAAGCCCTCCGCTTCTACAGCACAGGCTGGCAACCCGAGCCCGGGCCTGGACCTGAAACACGGTTGAATCCCATGTCCCCGTTCCCGCTTGGGGCGGCGCTTCGCCTGCCAGGATAGTGAGCCCCCGGAACCAGTCGGCGAAGCTGCTCGCGGCGGTATTGCAGCGCATTGAAGAGGGGGAGCGGGTCACGGTATTGGATGTAGGTCCGGCGATCCCGGAAACCGTGGCGTTCTTTTCCGCCGGCCCCTGCACCCTGCACATCGTCGATTTGTTCAGTGCTTTGCCGCTGGCCGCCGGGGATGCCGCTCCGACCTTTAGTGAACAGTTCAGTTCTCAGCTGGCACTGCCGCCGGAAACCCGTTTCGACATCTGCCTGTTTTGGGACCTTTTCAACTACCTGCCTGAGGCGGCCGCGAGAGCCCTCCTGCAGGTTCTGCGACCACACCTGCACACGGGTACCGTGGCCCACGCTTTTGGCGTCCACAAGCGCGGCGCGCCCGAGGAATCACAGATTCACGGCATCCAGAACGCTGAGCTACTGACCGTGAGGCCCCGGCGCAAGCCCCTGCCGGGCTATGCGCCCATGCCTCAGGCCCGGTTGCAGACGGTGCTGGCCGACTTCCGCTTTGAGCGCAGTGTGCTCCTGGCGGACAGTCGGCTTGAGCTTTTACTCAGGCGGCGCTGACCACGTCGACCTGTACCGCGGCGATACGCTTGCCTTCCTCTGCGCTGTTCTGGAACTCCACGATCTGGTCGAAGTTCATGTAGCGGTAGATCTCCGCGGACATGGCATCGAGCTTGCTGGCAAACTGCAGATACTCTTCCGGCGTAGGCAGCTTGCCGAGAATCGCGCCCACTGCCGCCAGTTCTGCGGAGGTCAAGTAGACGTTGGCCCCGTCGCCTAGCCGGTTGGGGAAGTTGCGGGTCGAGGTGGAAAGAACGGTGCTGTTCGACGCCACCCGGGCCTGGTTGCCCATGCACAGGGAGCAGCCGGGCATCTCGGTACGGGCGCCGGCGCGGCCGAAGATGTTGTAGTAGCCCTCTTCCATCAGCAGGTGCTGGTCCATGCGCGTGGGCGGTGAAATCCACATGCGGGTGGAGATGGTGCCCTTGTGCTGGTCCAGCAGCTTGCCGGCGGCGCGGAAGTGGCCGATATTGGTCATGCAGCTGCCGATGAACACTTCGTCGACCTTGTCACCGGCAACGGCGGAGAGCAGGCGGGCATCGTCCGGGTCATTGGGCGCGCAGACGATGGGCTCCTTCACTTCGGCCAGATCGATCTCGATAACTGCCGCGTATTCGGCGTCGGCGTCGGCCTTCATCAGGCTGGGGTTGGCCAGCCACTCTTCCATCTTGCGGGCGCGGCGCTCCAGGGTACGCGCATCACCGTAGCCCTCGGCGATCATGGCCCTCAGCAGGACTACGTTCGAGCGCAGGTATTCGGCGATGGTGTCTTCGTCCAGAGCGATGGTGCAACCGGCGGCGGAGCGCTCGGCGGAGGCATCCGAAAGCTCAAAGGCCTGCTCCACCGTCAGTCCGGACAGACCTTCGATCTCCAGGATGCGGCCAGAGAAGATGTTCTTCTTGCCCTTCTTTTCCACCGTCAGCAGGCCCTGCTGGATAGCGTAGTAGGGGATGGCGTGCACCAGGTCGCGCAAGGTGATGCCGGGCTGCATTTCGCCCTTGAAGCGCACCAGCACGGACTCCGGCATATCCAGGGGCATGACGCCGGTGGCGGCGGCAAAGGCCACCAGGCCGGAACCTGCCGGGAACGAAATGCCCATGGGGAAGCGCGTGTGGCTGTCGCCGCCGGTGCCGACGGTGTCGGGAAGCAGCATGCGGTTCAGCCAGCTGTGGATGATGCCGTCACCGGGGCGCAGGGAGACGCCGCCGCGGGTCATGATGAAGTCCGGCAGGGTGTGCTGGGTGTCGATGTCCACCGGCTTCGGGTAGGCAGCAGTGTGACAGAAAGACTGCATCACCAGGTCCGCAGAGAAACCCAGGCAGGCCAGGTCCTTGAGCTCGTCCCGGGTCATCGGGCCGGTAGTGTCCTGGGAGCCAACGGTGGTCATGCGCGGCTCACAGTAGGTACCGGGACGCACACCGTCCACGCCGCAGGCGCGACCGACCATTTTCTGCCCGAGGGTGAAGCCCTTGCCGCTGTCGCCGGGGGCTTCCGGGGTGCGGAACAGGGTGGAGCGGGGCAGGCCCAGGGCCTCCCGGGCGCGGGTGGTGAGGCCGCGGCCAATGATCAGGTTGATACGGCCACCGGCGCGTACTTCGTCCAGCAGCACGTCGGACTTGAGCGCGAACTCGGACAGCACCGCGCCGGACTCGGAGAGGATTTTGCCGTCGTAGGGGCGCACCTCGATCACGTCGCCCATGTTCAGTTCGTCGACAGGGGCTTCAAAAACCAGTGCGCCGGCGTCTTCCATGGTGTTGTAGAAAATTGGCGCTACCTTGCCGCCGATACAGATTCCGCCGCTTTTCTGATTGGGCACGCCGGGCATTTCCTCGCCGAAGAACCACAGCACCGAGTTGGTGGCGGACTTGCGCGAAGAGCCGGTACCGACCACGTCGCCGACGAACGCCACGGGCAGGCCCTTGGCCTGCAGCTCGGCGATCTGGCTCATGGGGCCGGTGACGCCGTGCTCTTCCGGGGTCAGGCCGTCGCGGGTCATTTTGTACATGGCAAGCGCGTGCAGGGGGATGTCCGGGCGCGACCAGGCATCGGGGGCAGGGGAGAGGTCATCGGTGTTGGTTTCGCCGGTAACCTTGAACACGGCAACCTTGATCGAGGCCGGGACTTCGGGGCGGTTGGTGAACCATTCGCCCTCGGCCCAGGATTCCAGCACTTCCTTCGCATTGGCGTTGCCGGCCTTGGCCATCTCTTCCACATCGTGGAAGGCGTCGAACACCAGCAGGGTGTGCTTCAGCTCGGTGGCCGCCAGTGCGCCCAGCTTGGCATCGGGCAGCAGGCCGACGAGCGTCTCGATATTGTAGCCACCATGCATGTTCCCCAGCAGCTTGACCGCAGCGGCGCTGTCGATCAGCGGGCACTCGGTTTCGCCCTTGGCGACGGCGGACAGGAAGCCGGCCTTGACGTAGGCGGCCTCGTCCACACCCGGCGGTACGCGGGTGGTAATAAGATCCAGCAGAAATTCTTCTTCTCCGGCGGGAGGTGCTTTCAGAAGCTCTACCAGCGAGGCGACCTGTTCGGCGCTCAGGGGCTTGGGCGGAATATTGAGGGCGGCCCTTTCGGCCACGTGTTCGCGATAGGCTTCTAGCACAGTAAAGCTCCTTGTTGCGGTGACGGGTGGCCCTGCGGGCAGCCTTGTGGCTGCGTCCGCTGCCATGGAAACAGGTGCCGCAGTATAGCCCAGCGGTGGTGCAAGATAAATCGGCGTGATCCTTATACCGTGCATTCAGGCGGTCGATGACTTACACTTTGAGACTGTAACTGGCCCCGTTTTTCCGCGCTCACCTATGCTAAAAACCGTCGTCAAGACGCCCTGTATCGGCGTTTGCTCCACCGGCATCGGCGATGTCGTGTGCCGCGGCTGCAAGCGTTTCAGCCATGAGGTCATAAACTGGAACGGCTACACGCACGAACAAAAACTGGCGATTGACGGGCGCCTGGCGGATTTCCTGTCGCGCTGTGTCAGCAACAAGCTGGTGGTGGTCGACAGCGCCCTGCTGCATTGGCAACTGCAGGTGCAGCAGCTGCGCTTTAACCCTGATCATGACGAGTACTGCCAGGTATTCAGTCTGCTCAAGGCCGGCGCCGGGCAGATTGCGCGCACCGAGGATTTTGGTTTTACCGTGTACATGGAGTACCGCGAACTTGGCCTGCCGCAGCTGCGGGACCTTATTGACCAGGAGTTCTACATTCTTTCCGAAGCCTACTATGACCGCTATATGCGCACGCCGGACCTGTTTGGCGGGGAGGGGCGCTGATGCAGCGGACCGATGCCCTGCTGGCGCCGGTGCGCGCCTTCCTGCCCTGTGCGACGCCAGCGGCCTGGGTCCAGTGGGCGCTGGAAAACCCCGAACTCTTGTTGGTCGACCACGCCAACTGCGAGAAGAAGGCCGCCTCCACGGCGCTCAACCTGATGTACCGCTACGTCGACCAGCCGCGACTGCTGCACAAACTTTCGCGGCTGGCGCGCGAAGAGCTGCGCCATTTCGAGCAGGTATTTGCGCTCATGCAGAAGCGTGGCGTGGCGTACCCGCAGCTGAAGGCATCGCGCTATGCCGGGGAATTGCGCCAGCAGGTGCGGGGGAATGAGCCCGGGCGGCTGGTGGATACCTTGCTGGTGGGCGCCTTGATCGAGGCCCGCTCCTGCGAGCGGTTCGCGGCACTGATCCCGGTGCTTGACGCTGAACTGGCGGACTTCTACGCGTCCCTGCTGAAGTCCGAAGCGCGGCACTTTGAGGATTATCTGGGGCTGGCGGCGGGGCTTGCTTCGGCGGCGGAGATTGACGAGCGCCTGGCGGTGCTGCGCGCCTGTGAGGCGGCGCTGATCGAAGGTACGGACGGTGAGTTCCGCTTCCACAGTGGAGTCCCGGAGGCAATGGCGACTCGCCCTAATCCACATTCCGGATTAAATTAACTTTATAACCTATTGTTTTATATCGAAATCAATCAGTGAAATAGTGTCTGGTGTGGCCTCGATGTACCAGCCTTTCTGGTCCCAGTCACCGAGCACCCAGCGCGTCCCGGCGGAGTGATCGTGGCGCGCCGGGCGGTGGGTGTGGCCGTGAATCATTTGCCGTACCTCATGGTCCAGCAGGGCGCGATCGACCTCGCTCGGCGTGACATCCATGATGTCCTCCGCCTTGTTGCTGTTGGCCTCGCGGCTGCGATTGCGCAGTTCCCGGGCCAGCGTCCTGCGTTCCTCCAGTGAGCGGGCCAGCAGCTCGGTCTGCCAGGCGCGGGTGCGAGTGGTTTTGCGAAACGCCTGGTATTCCGTGTCCCGGGTGCAGAGACTGTCGCCGTGCAGCAGCAGCGTCGGTTC
>JBFHFJ010000240.1:0-5330 GCA_041583655.1 Haliea sp.
CATTATTGGAATACTCCTCAACGGATCGAAGGATTTGCACCTCTCGCGTTCGAGTATAGCACCGCAAATTCGGGGCAAGCGCCGGGTCTGCCGCGGAGGATTTTTTAAGTTCGTTGTGTGCTTAAAACGGGCCCGCTATAGATAAAAATGTGCTTAAAAATAGCATTTTTCGCGTCAATCAAGACTGTTCAGGCCTCGATTTCCCGGCGCCCGTGATCTTCTGAGACTTTTTTCTCATAAACAGTAATCCTGTTAGTTCCAGATGGCCTAAGTTGTGATCGGGCGCGCGACACGGCACTCCTGCCTGCCACCGGGCGCTGAACCGGCGGAATTTCTTTCCGGTATGTGCCCGCCAGCGGTTAGGATGGGGGCCGAACAGTGCAGGCAGTGGAGTTGCGGGCATGGCAAAGGCAGGGGACAAGCAGGAACATCACGGAGACGACGGCGACCGGACCGTGGTCGCCGGCACGACGGACCAGACCGTCGTGGCTCCGGAATCCGACCCCGATGCCCTGCCACCGCTGCCCGAAGGTAACGAAGACGAGACCGTGCTGGCGACCCCGGAGGTGGCCCCGGGTCCCGGTCTGCATACCGCCGCCGAACTTCCCACCCGGGCGGTTGACGATGACTCCACCCGGGTAAATACCAATCCCGGCGCTTCACCGCTCACCGGGCGCAGCTATGTCCCGCACGCCAGCAATGTCATCAAGGACCGCTTTGTGCTGGAGTCCCGCCTCGGCAAGGGGGGCATGGGCCAGGTCTACAAGGCGCGTGACCTGCGCAAGGAAGAGGCCAACGACGACAACCCCTGGGTCGCCATCAAGTTCCTTGGCGAGGAATTCAGTCGCCACCCCAAGGCCCTGATCAGCCTGCAGCGCGAAGCCAAGAAATCGCAACAGCTGGCCCACCCCAACGTGCTGACCGTGTATGACTTCGACCGCGACGGCGACAGGGTCTACATGACCATGGAGATGTTGCAGGGCGATGCCCTGTCGGGGCTCAAGAACATCAAGTTCGACGAGGGCAAGGAGCCGGACAACGAGACACTGATCGAGCAGATGGCCAGCGGCCTCGCCTACGCCCATGAAAACGGCCTGGTGCACTCGGACTTCAAGCCGGACAATGTTTTCGTCACCACGGACGGCCGGGTCAAGATTCTCGATTTCGGCATCGCCCGGATCATGGACTCCGCGGTGCAGAAGGACAGCTTTGACGCCGGCGAACTGGGGGCGATGACCCTGCGCTACGCCTCCCTGGAAATGCTCCGCCGGGAGAGCGACCCGCATCCCGCGGACGATGTCTACGCCCTCGGTCTGATTGCGTATCAGCTCTATGCCGGTGTGCACCCCTATGGTGGCAGGACCGCACTGGACGCTCTGGAGCAGGGCCTGAAACCGCAGCCTATCAAGGGAATCAAGCGCCATCAGTGGCGTGCCATAGCCGGTGCCATTGCGCTTGAGCGCGCGGATCGCACGCCTTCTGCCGAGCAGTTCCTCAAGGAGTTTTCCGGCAGCAGCAGGCGCAACCGGATCCTGATGGCGATGGTGCTGGTACTGGCCCTGGCCTCGGGCTACTTCGCCTGGGAGGCGAGCAAGCCAGAGGGCCCCGCAGTGCCCTTTGCCGAGCTGCCGCTGCAGGTGCAGAACGAGTTCCGCGGGTACATCGACCGCGGCCAGCAATCGGCGCAGATCGGTGACTGGGACGGCGCCTCGCGCTATTTCACCGCCGCCTATGCGCTGCATCCCCGCAACCCGGAAGCGGAAAAAGGATTGCAGATGCTGGTGCAGCACCTGGTCGATGTTGCGCCGACCATGGTAACGCCGCGGCAGCAGGGTTATCTGCTGAAGCTGATGGATGCCTACGCGGAAGAGAACGAGTACCTGGCCAACGACAGCCAGCTGGCGCGGCTGCGGGACAGTCTGCGTGCGCAGTTGAGCCCGGAGTAGGCCGGAGCCGGCCAGTCGGAGCTGGCGCTCACCCTCGCGCGGCAGTCAGTCGCCTCTGCCCCTGCCCAGCGCCCTTGCCAGCAGGTCGGGCCACGCACTTGCCCAGCAGCAGCTGTGGTCAAACCCCGGCAGCAGGTGATACTCGGCGTCGGGGTGGCGCTCGCGATAGCGGGCGGTGGTGGCGGGGGGCACAACCATGTCCCGGGCGCCGGCGTAGTGAACCTGGCGGAAGCCAGCGCCGGGAGCGATTGCCAGCGTCGGGTTCAGGGAGTCGCGCAGCGGCAGGTGCCGGTGGTGCTCGGTCCAGGCCGCTGTGTCCAGGTTGCTGGCTACGGTGATAACCGTGGTGGGCAGCGTCTGCCGCTGGGCCAGCAGCAGGGCCAGCGTGCCGCCGCCGCTGTAACCCACCAGCACCAGCGCCGCCGGCTGGTACTCCGCGATCAGTGCCTGCAGGGCGGCCGCGAGCGCATCCAGCACCGGCTCCGAATAGCGCCCTTCTGTCCACAGGCCCGGCTCGCAGGGTGGCGGGGGCTGCCCCTGCTGGTGATAGCAGGGCCGGCCCAGTAGCAGCGCCGGGCGGGGATCCGCCAGCATCAGCTCCAGCGCCACAGTCCCGCGCCCGGTGGGGTTTGCAGCACGCTCCCTATGCAACCACGGCCGGCCATCGCCTTCCAGATAGACATGCAGCGGTTGCTGCGGCGCCAGGCCGGGCTGCAGCAGCACCGGGAGAACAAACGGCCCGCCTGCGACCTGTTCCAGGCGCAGCCCGTGGCGTTCGGCAAGCTGTCGCGCGTCCGGGATACCGGCACAGGCGACAAGAAGCGACGCAGTTAACAAAAGCAGGCAGTGCCGGTTGTGGCGCCACCACGAATGCTCTATGTTCAGTGCTCCCATGAAAAAAACTGCGGGTTCCTTCATCATGACCAGAGTAGATCCGCCCTGTCTGCGAGCGATCAGCCGCAGGGCACGCAACGTCTTTCTGGCCGCCGCGGCCTCCGTCCTGCTCGCCGCCTGCGCCGCAGGCCCCAGCGGGACAGTGGAGATTCCCGAGGGCGCCGCGGTGGCGGACCTCTACATTGTAGACTGCCTGCTGCCCGGGCAGGTACGCCAGCTGGGCAATTCCACCTACCTCACGCCGCGGCGACCCACCCGCACAACAGCCCAGGACTGTCGCCTGCGCGGCGGCGAGTATGTGGCTTTTGACCGGGCCGACTACAAGACCGCGCTGCGGGTCTGGCTGCCGGCGGCCGAGGCCGGCGATGCCGACGCGCAAAACTCCGTGGGTGAAATTTTCGAGCGCGGCCTGGGCACGGAACCCAACTATGAAGTGGCCGCCCTGTGGTTCGAGCGCGCGGCCCGGCAGGGCCATAAAGGCGCCCAGTTCAATCTCGGCACCCTCTATGAAGCTGGCAAGGGCGTGCCGCAGGACAAGGCCGCGGCACTGAACTGGTATCGCCAGGCCTGGGGCCTGGCCGACGATCAGCTGGTATACAAGTCCGATGCCGAGCAGGCACTGCTGGCCAAGGCCGAGGAGAACGTGGCCCTGCAGGCGGAGAATGTCACGCTGGCAGAGCAGATGGCCCAGGCCCGCAGTGAGCGGGAAAAGGCCCGCGCTGAAGCGGCCGCTGCCAGGGCCGAGGCAGAGGCCGCGAGGGCGGCGGGGGCCACCCGGGCGCCTGCACCCGCGACCTCCATTGCGCCCGCGGCTCCCGCTCCGGCGCCGGAACCCCTGCTGGACAGTGGCCTGGTGAGTATCGGCGACGACACTGCGGCTCCCGGCGGCGATATTTCCAGGGATGGCCGCAATTATGGCCGCTACTACGCCCTGGTCATCGGCAATGGCAGCTACCAGTTCCTGGATGACCTGCAAACGCCAGCTTCGGATGTGGACAAGATTGCCCGCCTGCTCAGCGACAAGTATGGTTTTGCCGTGCAGCTGTTGAAAAACACCAGCGATGTTGGCGTACTGCGCGCGCTCAACCAGCTGAACGAGGTGTTGCAGGAGAACGATAACCTGCTGATCTACTATGCCGGGTATGGCAACCGCCGTCCGGTGGGGGCCTACGAGGCGGGCTACTGGCTGCCGGTCAACGCCGAGCCACCGCCCAATGACACCTTCTGGGTACCCACCGAGCAGGTGAGCAGTCATCTGGCCCGCCTCCCGGCCCGCCGCATCATGGTGGTGACCGACTCCGCCTTCGCCGGCCTACTGGCGGACAACCCGGCATTTTTGCTGGCCAGCGGTCGCGACGCCCTGCTCAGTGACGCCTACATCGGCCTGCGCTTCCCCAACAGGTCCCGCCTGTTGCTGACTTCCGGCCAGGACTTCCCCCTGGCCAGTGAGCGCGACCCGGGTACCTCGGTATTTGCCGAGGCCTTTATCCGCGCCCTGCAGGACAACGAGGCGGTCATCACCGGCCCCGCCCTGTTCCTCAGCATGCTGGACCTGCTGGACGAGAGCCTGCCGGGGCTGGACCCCGAGTTCAAGGCCATCAAGCGGGCTGGCGATGAGGTGGGCGAGTTCTACTTCGTGGCGCGCTGAAAGGGCGGTGAGGAAATAGTTGAGGAAACCCCGCGGCGCCCTTATAATCCCCGCCCTCAGACAACAGGACCATAGCTCAGTTGGTTAGAGCGCTACCTTGACATGGTAGAGGTCGCCAGTTCGAATCTGGCTGGTCCTACCAAACAAAAGACCCCGCCCATGGCGGGGTTTTTTGTTTGGATAGAGGGTGGATGAGAACTGGCGCCAGTTCGACAAACTGCGCAAGCAGTTTGCAACGAGCGGCGTCAGCCGCGAAGCCCGTCCGCTAGCTATCGCCTTGCACAAGGCGCCCGTCAACCAGGTTGAGGATACGCGAGCAGCGCGCGGCCAGGGCGTTGTCGTGGGTTACCACCAGGACGGCGCACTGGAAGCGGCTGTTAATTTGCCGGAACAGCTCGAAAATGCGGTCCGCGGACTGGGTGTCGAGGTTGCCGGTGGGTTCATCCGCCAGCAGCAGGGCCGGCCTGGTTATCAGGGCCCGGGCAATGGCCACCCGCTGCTGCTCGCCGCCGGAGATCTGCGAGGGCTTCTTCGCCGCGAAGCCGGCGAGGCCGACATCCGCCAACAGGCCCTGTGCCTGCTCTACATTCTCAGCGCTGGGTTTGCCGTGGCGCAGAATCAGCGGCATGAGCACATTTTCCAGCACACTGAAGGCAGGGATCAGGTGGTGAAACTGGAACACGAAGCCGATGGCCTCGTTGCGCAGGCGTGTACGGCCGGTATCGTCCATGACCTGGGTAGGGCGGTCGAGCAGGTAGAGCTCCCCGCTGCTGGGCGTATCGAGCAGCCCGATCAGGTTGAGCAGGGTGCTCTTGCCCGAACCCGATGGCCCGACCAGCGCC
>JBFHFJ010000241.1:0-5276 GCA_041583655.1 Haliea sp.
GCTGCCCATGGACCTGCTGCGCGCCCGCACCGGCACCGGGCCGCGGGAAGAGAACTATCGCGATACCGCGGTCCTGTATCTGCACCTGATCAGCCTGACCGCCTACCTCGACACCCTCGATGAGCGCTCCCTGCACCGCTACACCGATCGTCTGCATCAGATCGTCTACGCCGCCGCCGGTTTCTACGGCGGCCAGCTGCAGGTGGTGCGCCAGTTTGGGCTGGCGGTGTTCTTCAGCGGCAATACCAGCGGCGGCAGCGCCGCCTTCCGCGCCGCGTCCTGCGCCTGGCTGGTGCGCGCTATCAGCAAGGAACTGGAAAAACAGATGACCCTGTCCCTGAATATCGCCATGGCGGTGGCCCAGAGCGAACTGGGCCGGGGGGACGAGACGGATATCTACCCGGGACTGTATATCCAGTCCACTCTGGACGAGCTGCAGACCCTGTGTGCCAGCCTGCCACCGCAGGTGATGCTGTCACCGGCGGTCTGCGAGGATATAGACGTCAGCAGCCGGCTTGAGCAGCGCCCCAGCGAGCTGGGCAACTACTGCATCCTGGAGGAGTTTCTCAACCCCTGGGACGACCTGCTTGAGCGCCAGCTGCGGCTGACACTCAAGCGCCTGGGCGCGCCGCTCTGACCGCGCCGCCACGCATGCTGCCAATGGCGGACGTTCGGAGCGACTGAGTACAGTGCTCAGGCAGCCGCGGGAGCCAGCATGCTGCCCGGGCGGGCACCGGTGCCCTGCTGGCCGTCGAAGGTCACCTCGCCGTTCACCATGGTCAGGCGCATCGGCGCCGGATCCCGGCTCCAGCGCCAGGTGAAGCCGCCCTTGCCGTCGGGCACGTCGTAGACCCGTTTCATGTCGCGCTCCTGGACCTCGTCCAGGTTGAACACGGTGATGTCCGCGCGCTTGCCCGCCGCCAGGATACCGCGATCACGGAATCCGAAATGGTCGGCCAGTTTGCCGGTCTGGATGTACACCGCTTCCTCCAGAGAGAGCTCGCCGGAGCGCACAAAATCGGTGAACAGCTTGATATTCTCGCCGCCGCCGCACAGCATCTGGCCGTGGGCGCCCGCATCGCTGATATTGCCGACCGAATAGGGATCCCGCATCAGCTTGATCACCATCTCCCGATCGCGCTCGAAGGGCGGCATGGTCACGGTGGACTGCAGGCCATTGGCCAGCAACCACTCCGCCATGGCGTCCGATGGATGCGGCGCCCCGATCTGCTGCTGGTACTCACCCAGGGTCAGGTGGGTGGGGCCGACGCCGTTGTCCGAGTTCATCAGCAGCAGATGCTCCGCGCGCCCCCTGGGAAAGGGGGAGAACTCGAAGGTCTTGGTATCCCAGGATTCGCGCGCGCGCTGGCGCCAGTCCGGATCGCGCAGCACGGCGGCCTTGGCCTCGTCGCCCTCGGCGGTCACCACCTCGTGCCAGACATAGTCGTTGGACTGGGCGAATATCAGCGAGCTCTGCACGCTCAGGGTGGAGGTCACCGCAATGTGGGCATAGCCGGTCCAGAAATCGCGGCCCTCGCGCTTGAACTGTTCGTGCAGCTCCACCAGCGGCGCCTGGATGCCCATCATGTCACGCTGGAAGACCAGCGTCGGCAGGCCGGCCCATTGCACGCGAATCGGCAGGCCTTCCGCCAGCCGGGCGATGCGGCGCATGGTCTCCGGGGCGGTCATGTTGCGGAAGGTGTCCACGATGACCTGCAGGGTGGCACCCGGATGGCGGCTGATCACTTCCATCAGCGCTCCCAGCTCGGCGTCATCCGCCTGCAGCGAAGGCACCGGGCGGTCGCGGCCATCGTGATCGAACAGATTGGAGGACATGCCCAGCGCCCCCGCGCTGAGAGCCTCATCCAGCAGGGTACACATCTTGTTCACTTCCGCGGGCGTGGCGGCGCGGTCCCAGGCCTCCATGCCCATCGCCGCCAGGCGCAGGGCGATGTGGCCACAGAAGGCGGCGTAGTTGGTGGGCAGTTTCACATTGCGCAGCATGGAATCCTTGTACTCCGGCCAGCTGCGCCAGTCCCAGGGAAGTTCCTTGAGGAAAGGCTGCTCGGGAATATCCTCGAAGAAGGAGAAAATGCCCACCACCTCGCGGCGCGCCGCCTCATCGTCGGAAACCGGGGCAACAGAGAAGCCGCAGTTGCCCATGACCACGGTGCTCACGCCATAGCCGGGGAGAGGGTCCAGCTCCTGGTCCCACCACATGGCGCCGTCGAAGTGCGTGTGGCTTTCGATAAAGCCCGGCGCAACGTGGCAGCCACTGGCATCGACCACCTCCTCCCCAGGCTCCGGCTGCAGGCCGGGGGCGACCGCCGTGATCAGGCCATCGCGAATGCGCACATCCGCTGCGAAGGCGGGGGCACCCGTACCATCAACGACCATGCCGTTGCGGATTATTGTCTTGTCCATGCGTTGCTACCTCGTGGGTTATGGTTTTTATCCCGCGGGGTGACGGGCACCTGCACGCCCGAACACCCCCACTGACGCCAGTGTAGGTATTTTTAATAAGTATTTCCATAATTATTTCCGGGGGCGCTGCAGATGCCGCTCAAGCCCGTCAACCATGGCCTGGAAGCCCAGCTCCAGCACCTGCTGTCGCTGTATTTCCGGCAGGCGCCGATTGAGCGCGGCCAGGTACGGCGCGTCCTCTTCGAGCGCCGCCGCGGTCAGCGACGCCAGGCGTCGGGCGGGGTCCGCAAACTCCTCGATGTAGATCAGGCCCAGGGCCTGGCTGGTAATCCAGGCCAGCAGCAGGGCTGCGTGCTGTTCATCAGCGCCGGTGGCCTCCAGCACCGCCAGCAGGGGGGCGAGGATACGTCGCCAGGCGGGCGTGGCTCGCCCCTCTATGGACATGATTCGCAGCGCCACCGGGTGACGGTCGCAGTGCCGGGCCAGCTCCCGCAACCACTCCTGCAGCACCGTTTGCCAGGGGGCGTCCACAGCTGTGCGCGGCATCCTGAACTGACCGAAGGAATGGTCTGCAACCGCCTGCAGCAGGATGCTGGTATTGGAAAAATGGTTGTACAGCGACATGACCGGGCTACCGAGCTTGGCGGCCACTTCCGCCATGCTGATCTCTTCCGGCGCCCGGTCCTCCAGCAACGACATGGTCGCCTCGATCACCCGCTCGCGGGTGAGCTTCGGCGGCCTGCCGCGGCTGCGGCGGGGGGGTGGCACAGGTTTCTGGCCGGGCATGAAACCTCCTTGCGCGGGCCGGGCCGGGTCAGCCCTCGACCCGCATCCCGTCAACCTTCTGAAAGCCGCGCGGCAGCTTGTTGCCGCGCCGGCCGCGCTCGCCCCGGTAGTGCTCCAGCTCACTGAACTTGAGGGTGAGGTGGCGCTTGCCCGCCAGAATCACCAGGGCCTGGACCTCGCTGATCACCTGCACCGCGACCAGGAACTCGTCGCGACTCTGGACCCGGGCGGAGGGAATGCCCATGATCTTGTTGCCCTTGCCGCGGGCCAGCTGGGGCAGCTCAGCCAGGGGGAACACCAGCAGGCGGCCTTCATTGGATACCGCGGCCACCCAGGCACCTTCGTCCTGCGCCGGAACCGCTGCGGGCTGCAGCACCCGACCGCCCTTGGGCAGTGACAGCACGCCCTTGCCGGCACGGTTCTTCCCCTGCAGGTCGGAATACAGGGCGACAAAGCCGTAGCCGGCGTCGCTGGCGAGCAGGAAACGCTGGCTGTCATCCGCCAGCAACAGGCCCTCGAAGGTGGCGCCGGACGGCGGACTGATGCGCCCGGTGACCGGCTCCCCCTGGCCCCGCGCCGAAGGCAGGTTGTGGGAGGGCAGGGTATAGGCGCGGCCGGTGGAGTCCAGGATCACGGTCGGCTGGTTACTGCGGCCGCGAGCCTCGAGCTTGAACCCGTCACCGGACTTGTAGCTCAGGCTGGCGGAGTCGATATCGTGACCCTTGGCCGCGCGTATCCAGCCCTTCTCGGAGAGCACCACCGTAATCGGGTCCGCGCTCATCAGCTCCAGTTCACTGAACGCGCGGGCCTCCTCCCGCTCCGCGATGGGCGAGCGGCGGTCGTCGCCAAACTGCTCGGCAACGGCCTGCAGCTCCTTGCGGATCAGGGTCTTCAGGCGCGCATCGCTGCCCAGCACCAGCTGCAGCTGGTCCCGCTCCTGGGCCAGCTCGTCCTGCTCGCCGCGGATCTTCATTTCCTCGAGCTTGGCGAGGTTGCGCAGCTTCAGTTCCAGGATCGCCTCTGCCTGGGTGTCGGTCAGCCCAAATCGCGCCATCAGCGCCGCCTTGGGCTTGTCCTCGGTGCGGATAATGTGGATCACCTCGTCGATATTGAGGTAGGCGACCAGGTAGCCCTCGAGGATATGCAGACGCTTGAGCACGCGGTCCAGGCGATATTCCAGGCGCCGGCGCACGGTCCGGGTGCGAAACTCCAGCCACTCGCGCAGGATGCGGTCCAGGGACTTCACCCCCGGGCGCCCGTCCGTGCCGATCATGTTGAGATTGACCCGGTAGGTCTTCTCCAGGTCGGTGGTGGCGAACAGGTGGCTCATCACCGCCTCGAGGTCGACCCGGTTGGAGCGCGGCACAATGACCAGGCGGGTCGGGTTCTCGTGGTCCGATTCGTCCCGCAGGTCCGCCACCATGGGCAGTTTTTTCGCCTGCATCTGCTGGGCGATCTGCTCCAGGACGCGGGATCCGGACACCTGGTAGGGCAGGGCGCGAACGATGATGTCGCCATTCTCGCGCTCCCACACCGCGCGCATGCGCAGGCCACCGCGGCCGGTTTCATAGAGGGCGCGGATCTCTGCCCGGGGCGTGATGATTTCCGCCTCGGTGGGGAAATCCGGGCCCTGCACATGCTCGCAGAGCTCGGCGACGGTGGCCCGGGGTGATTCCAGCAGGCGGATCGCAGCGGTCACCACCTCGCGCAGGTTGTGCGGGGGAATATCCGTTGCCATCCCTACCGCGATACCGGTGGTGCCATTGAGCAGGACATTGGGCACCTGCGCCGGCAACACCGACGGCTCCTCCAGGGTACCGTCGAAGTTGGGCACCCAGTCGGCGGTGCCCTGACCCAGCTCCGCGAGCAGTACATCCGCATAGGCCGTGAGGCGGGACTCGGTGTAGCGCATGGCGGCAAAGGACTTGGGGTCGTCCGGGGAACCCCAGTTGCCCTGGCCGTCCACCAGCGGGTAGCGGTAGCTGAAATCCTGGGCCATCAGCACCATCGCCTCGTAGGCGGCGCTGTCGCCGTGGGGGTGGAACTTGCCGATCACGTCGCCGACC
>JBFHFJ010000242.1:0-5264 GCA_041583655.1 Haliea sp.
CGCAGCATGCGCCCCGATCTGCCCTTCGTGATGATGACCGCCCACGGCTCCGTGCAGAGCGCGGTGGCGGCGATGCGCGAGGGGGCCACGGACTATCTGCTCAAGCCCTTCGCCGCGGAAGTCCTGCTGGAAATGCTCGCCCGCTTTGAGCCTGCGCCCGCCACCCCCTCGGAGATGATCGCCGAGGATCCGGCAATGCAGCGGGTCTACCGGCTGGCGGAACGGATCGCGCACAGCGATGCGACGGTCCTGGTGACCGGCGAGTCGGGTACCGGCAAGGAAGTTGTCGCGCGTTTCCTGCACAGCTGTTCCAGCCGTTCGCAACAGCCGATGCTGGCGATAAACTGCGCGGCGATTCCCGAGAGCATGCTCGAGTCCATGCTTTTCGGTTACGAGAAGGGCGCCTACACCGGGGCCCACCAGTCCCGGCCCGGCAAGTTCGAGCAGGCCAATGGCGGCACCCTGCTGCTGGACGAAGTCTCGGAAATGGACCTGGGGCTGCAGGCCAAGCTGCTGCGGGTGCTGCAGGAGCGGGAGGTGGAGCGGCTCGGCGGAACCCGGTTGATCCCCCTTGATGTGCGGGTCATCGCCACCAGTAACCGGCGACTGGCCGATGAAGTGACCGCCGGCCGCTTTCGGGAGGATCTGTACTACCGCCTGAATGTGGTGCCGATACATGTCCCGGCCCTGCGCGACCGCCCCGCGGACATCCTGCCGCTGGCCCAGCGCTTTCTGCGCCGCTATGCGCCGCCCGGGTCCAGCCTGGTATTCAGTGAGGCTGCCCTGGAGCGATTGGCGGGACACGGCTGGCGGGGCAATGTGCGCGAGCTGGAGAACTGCATCCAGCGCGCGGCACTGCTGGCCGCAGGCCCGGAGCTGACCGCGGCGGATATCGATTTCGCCGGCACCCTGGAGCCTGAGCAGGCAGCGCCGCCGGTCGCGCCCGCGGTACCGGAACCGCAGCTGGACGGGGATCTCAAGGCGCGGGAACGGGAACTGATCGTGGCGGCCCTGGCGGCGGCCAACGGCAGTCGCAAGGAGGCGGCAGAAAGGCTGGGCATCAGCCCGCGGACCCTGCGTTACAAGCTGGCGAGGTTCCGCGAGCTGGGACTGTCCGTTCCCCAGGTACAATAGAGGAGAATACGAAGTGAGCGAGCTGGCAATCAACCAGGTGTTGGCACAGATGCGGGCGATGAGCGCGCAGGCAGGCGGGGAAGGTCCGGCAAAGACAGATGGAGTTGAGTTCTCTGCCTTCATGCGCCAGTCGATTGACGATGTAAACCAGGCCATGCAGGCGTCCCGCGCCATGGCCACGGCTTTCGAGGAGGGGCGGCCGGATGTCTCGCTGGCGGACCTCATGGTGACGGCGCAGAAGGCGAGTCTGGAGTTTCAGGCACTCTCGGAGGTGCGCAACAAGTTGCTGGCCGCCTACCGGGAAGTCATGAGCATGCAGGTGTGACGACCAGTGTTTAGTATCGCTTGCACGGGAGCAATCTGATCCATGGCAGAAAACAGCAATACCCTGGTCGCGCGCTTCAACAGCTACAGCCGCCAGCCGGCTTCCCGCCAGCTGGCGCTGCTGTTCGGCCTGGCGGCGAGCATCGCGCTTGGGTTCGGCCTGGTACAGTGGGCCGTGGTACCGGACTACAAGCCGCTCTATGGCAACATGGCCGCCGAGGACACCAACACCGTGATCAGCGCCCTGGAAGCCAACGGCATTGCCTACCGGCTCGACAACCGCAGCGGCATGGTGGCGGTAGCGTCCGACCAGGTGCACCGCGCCCGGCTGCTGCTGGCCAGCGAGGGCTTCCCGCGCGCGGGGGGCACCGGCTTCGAAAGCCTGTATCGGGAACAGGAGATCGGGGTCAGCAGCTTCATGGAGCAGGCGCGCTACCACCGCGCCCTGGAGGAGGAGCTGACCCGCACCATTTCCGCACTCGACGGCGTGCGCGGGGCCCGGGTCCACCTGGCGATGGCCAAGCAGAGCGCTTTCCTGCGCCAGCGGCAGGAGCCCGCCGCGTCCGTGGTCCTGCATCTCTACGCGGGGCAAATTCTCTCAGAGCGGCAGCTGGCCGGCATCGTGCACCTGGTCTCCGCCAGTGTGCCCAATCTGCAGGCAGAGGCCGTATCGGTTGTCGACCAGCAGGGCCGGCTGTTGTCGTCCCGCGGGCCGGATGAGGATTTTGGCTACAGCAAGGAGCAGTTTCGCCTCGCCCAGCAGCTGGAGCAGCGCTACAGCGACCGGATTGTGGGTATACTTGAGCCCGTGTTGGGTCACGGCAGGGTGCGGGCTGAGGTGACGGCAGATATCGACTTCACCCGGATAGAGCGCACGAGTGAAGTCTACGCACCCGATGTGGTGCTGCGCAGCGAGCAGACGTCCGAGGAAATGACCGCGCGCCAGGCGGCGGGCGGGGTCCCCGGCACCCTGGCCAACCAGCCGCCCCCCGATGCCCAGGTGGTTGCCGACCTGGCGCAGGCCGAGGGGGTGGCGGCCAATACCCCGCCGGCCCGCACCAGCCGCAGGGAGACGCGCAACTATGAAATCGACAAGACCATCAGCCATATTCGCGAAACCCCCGGAACCCTGCGCAAGCTGTCGGTGGCGCTTGTGCTTGATCATGTCGACACAGTGGCGGAGGATGGTACGGTGACCCGGGGGCCCCTGGCCCCGGAGCGCATTGATGAGATTACCCGCCTGGCCCGCGAGGCGGTGGGCTTCAGTGAAGAGCGCGGCGACAGCCTGAGCGTGATTAACGCCAGCTTCGTGACCCCGCCGGCGCTGGAGGCTCCCGAGGCCCCGTCGCTGCTGGAGCAGGACTGGCCCTGGCGGGTCGCGCGCGGGATCGCCGCCGCCTTGGCGGTGGGTGCACTGCTGTACTTTGTCCTGCGCCCGCTGCTGCAGTTTTCCCTGGCCGCGGGGCCGGCGGCGGCAGCCACCCAGGGGCAGCGTGCGCTGGGAGTCGAGGGTTATTCAGATGCAGCCTACGCCGGCGGTGCCGGCGACGCCTACCCCGTCGGGGACGATCAGCTCACCCTGGGTGGGCAGCAGCGCGGCCTGCCGGGTGGCGGCTACCAGCAGCAGCTGCAAATGGCCCGCAACGTGGCGGAAGGAGAGCCGCAGCGGGCCGCTCATGTGATGAAACAGTGGGTGGCTGACGATGGCTGAGCCTTCAGAGTCCGGCCTGACCGGTGCCCAGCGCGCCGCGGTGTTCCTGCTCGGGGTGGGCGAACAGTCCGCCACCGCCATCATGCGTCACATGGAGCCGCGGGAGGTGCAGCGGATAGGCGAGGCCATGGCCTCGATCGCCACGGTTTCCAACGAGCAGGTGGAGGCGGTGCTGCGCGAGTTCCACCAGCGTTCCAGTGCCCTGAACCCGCTGGGCCTGGCGGCGCCCGAGTTTACCCGCCGCGTTCTCACCCAGGCGCTGGGTGAGAGCAAGGCGCGCTCCATGCTCGCCAAGGTCATGCCCGGCAAGCAGCAGACCTCGGGTATTGAAGCCCTGAAGTGGATGGACCCATCCGCGGTGGCCGAATTGCTGGAAGACGAGCACCCCCAGATTGTCGCCATCGTGCTGGCGTCGCTGGAGGAGGATCACGCCGCCCAGGTCCTGATCAACATCCCGGAACCGGTGCGCGGCGAGGCGCTGCTGCGGGTGGCGCGTTTGCAGGTCATCGACCCGGCGGCCATGGAGGAGCTGGACAAGGTGCTGGAAAAGCAGCTGGGCAAGGTCCGCAGGACACCGCCGCGTTCGGTCAATGGCATGAGCAGCGCGGCGGCGATCCTCAACAACGTCAAGGCCGATGTCGAGGCGCAGCTGCTCACTGCGCTAAAGGATGCGGACGAGGAGCTTGGCGAGAAGGTCAGCGAACTGATGTTTGTGTTCGATAACCTGCTGGAGCTTGATGACCGCGGCATGCAGCGCCTGATCCGGGAAATTGCGGTAGACAGCCTGGTGATAGCGCTCAAGGGCGTCGATGAGCAGCTGCAGAACAAGTTTTTCAGCAACATGTCGACTCGCGCCGCGGACATGCTGAAAGAGGATCTTGAGGCCAAGGGCCCGGTCAAGCTGTCCGAGGTAGAGGCCGCGCAGAAGGAAATCCTGGCGATTGCGGGACGCCTCGCTGACGAGGGCGAGTTGAGCCTGGGCAAGGGTGGCGATGACTTCGTCTGACCCGGGAAAAGCCCGCAGCTGGCAGCTGCCTCCCCTGCAGCAGGCCGCAGTGACCGAACCGGCGCCCGACCTGGCCGCCATGTCCGAATCCGCCCGTGCGGAGGGCTACGCCGCCGGGCATGCGGAGGGCAGGGCGGCCGGGCTTGCCGCCGCCGAGGCCGCCGCGGCCGAACTCTCTGCGCTGTGTCGGGCCATGGTGGCGCCGTTCCGCGAGCAGGAGACCGTGTTGCTCGCGGACCTGGCCTCCCTGGTGTCGCGGGTGGCGACGGCCGTGGTGCACCGGGAGCTGGAAACTTCCCCGGCGGTGATCGAGGCGGTGCTTACCGAGGCCCTCGCGGCGATGGGCGAGGTCGAAGGCGCCATCAGCATCCGCCTCCATCCCCGCGACTGCCAGCGCGCCCGGGAATTTCTTGCCGGACTGCAGTCCGGGCAACAGGTGGAGCTGCTGGAGGACCCCGGCGTCTCGCGCGGCGGGTGCCTGTTGTCCGCGGCGTCCTCCTTCCTCGACGCTTCGGTGGAGCGGCGCCTCGAGGACAGCCTGCAGGCCCTGCGCGACGCAACCGACAGCAGTCCCTCGTTGGGCGACGCGGCGGCACGGCCCGAGGGTGGCGCATGAGCCTGGCCGCGCAGACTATTGCCGAACGTGGGCGGCGCCTGCAGCGGCGGCTGGCGGACCTGAGTGAAGGCCTGCGGCAGCAGCCCCTGATCCGCGAAGGGCGCCTGGTGCGCATGGTCGGCACCCGGCTGGAAGTTGAGGGCTGTATAGGGGCGGTGGGCAGCCGCTGCAGTATTTTCTCGGAAGAGCAGCGCAGGGTCGAAGCCGAGGTGGTGGGGTTCTCCGAGGGTCGGTTGATCCTGATGCCCGAGGGCAACCTGCACGGCGTCATGCTGGGTGCCCGGGTACGGCCACTGGGGTTCAGCCATCGGGTGGGGGTCGACGAACAATTGCTGGGCCGGGTGATGGACGGTGCGGGGCACCTGCTGGACGCCGGCCCGCCGGTGATTTTCCGCCAGTACGTGCCCCTGCGTGGCGCCCCCATCAACCCCCTTGCCCGGGGACCTGTCCGGGAGCCACTCGACGTGGGGGTC
>JBFHFJ010000243.1:0-5260 GCA_041583655.1 Haliea sp.
GCCGGTGGGGACCGAAAACGCCACCGGCCGCGCGGGGCCGCCGAGGGCGCCAGCGGCGTAGAAGTAATACACGATCTGGGCCATGATCCGGGCCCAGTTGATGGAGTTGACCGCCACCAGGCCGCGGTCAGCCGGCAGGACACCGCGGTCGCCAAACGTCGCCTTGACCATGGCCTGACAGTCATCGAAATTGCCCTGGATCGCCAGGTTGTGGATATTGTCGCCCACCACGGTGGTCATCTGCCGGCGCTGCACCTCGGACACCCGGTCATGGGGGTGGAGAATGAAGATATCGATGTTCTTGCAGCGCTTGCAGCCTTCGATCGCCGCGGAACCCGTGTCGCCGGAGGTGGCACCCATGATCACCACTTTCTGCTGGCGGCGCTCCAGCACATAGTCCAGCAAACGCCCGAGCAGCTGCAGGGCGAAATCCTTGAACGCCAGGGTCGGGCCGTGGAACAGCTCTAGTACCCACTGGTTGTGGCCTATCTGCACCAGCGGCGCGACCGCGTTGTGACGGAACACGGCGTAGGTATCGGCAATGATCTGCTGCAGGTCTTCCGCGGGGATGCAGTCGCCTACAAATGGCTCAATGATGCACTGGGCCAGCTGCGGGTAATCCATGCCGGCCATGGCCGCGATCTCCTCGCGGCTGAACTGCGGGAGGGTCTCGGGTACGTACAGCCCGCCGTCGGATGCAAGCCCGGTGAGCAGTACCTGTTCAAAATCCAATACGGGGGCCTGCCCCCGGGTGCTGATATATTTCACATTCGTCCCCGTCAACCGTCCAGAACTTCCACCCGGATCCGGATCACCTTGCCCGCGATCGTGTCCAGCGCCTCAATCTTCGCGACCGCCTCATCCACCCGGCCCTGGGCCGCCCGGTTGGTGAGCACGATCAACGGTACCGTCGCCTGCCCCGCCGCGGGCGCCTTCTGGATCAGGGCCTCGATACTGATTCCCTGGTCGCTGAAGATGGTCGCGATCCGGGACAATACCCCGGGGCGGTCCTCGGCTTCCATGCGCAGGTACCAGGGCGTTTCCACCAGGGCCATCGGCACAATCGGCAGGTCGCGCAGGGACTCATTGCAGAATGACAGGGAGGGCACCCGGCTGACCTGGCCGGCGCTGAGATCCCGGGCCAGATCCACCAGGTCCGCCACCACGGCAGAAGCGGTGGGCTTGCCACCGGCACCTGCGCCGTAATAGAGCGTAGGGCCTACCGCGCTGCCTTCGACCAGAACCGCGTTCTTGACACCGTTGACGTTGGCCAGCAGGCGATCTTCGGGGATCAGGGTTGGGTGTACCCGCAGTTCTACCCCCCGGTCACCCTGCTTGGCGATCCCCAGGTGCTTCACCCGGTAGCCCAGTTCCTCGGCGTAGTCGAGGTCCTGGGGAGTCAGTGCGGAGATACCCTCGGTGTAGACTGAATCGAACTGCAGCGGGATACCAAAGGCGATGGATGCCAGAATCACCAGTTTGTGGGCGGCATCTATGCCCTCCACATCGAAGGTCGGGTCCGCCTCCGCATAGCCCAGGGCCTGCGCTTCCGCCAGCACATCGGAGAACTCCCTCCGGTGCTCGCGCATCTCACTGAGGATGAAATTGCCGGTGCCGTTGATGATACCCGCCAGCCATTCAATACGGTTGCCGGCCAGCCCCTCGCGCAGGGCCTTGATGATGGGAATACCACCGGCCACCGCCGCTTCGTAGCGCACCGCCACATTGTTGTCCGCAGCCAGTGCGAACAACTCGTTGCCGTGCTCGGCGATCAGCGCCTTGTTTGCGGTGACCACGTGCTTGCCCGCTCGGATCGCAGCCTCTACCAGCTCTTTCGCCACGGTAGTGCCGCCGATCAGTTCAACCAGGACATCCACATCAGGATCCGCCGCCACGGCAAAAATATCCCGGCTGACCTTCAGGCCGCTGAGGTCGCAGGAAGGACTGTCGCGGCGGGCGCCAACATGAACAATATGCAGTGGAGCCTGCGCGCGCGCGGTGATCGCATCGGCATTCTCGCGCAGCAGGTTGAAAGTGCCGCTGCCGACCGTGCCGAGGCCACAGATACCTATTCTCACCGGTTGCACGTTCGTATTCCCCGTCTCGGTAGTTGTCATGGGCTCAGGCGTGACCGTCATTGCGGAACATGCGCTTGATGTTGCGCAGGGCCTGCCGCGTACGGTGCTCGTTCTCGATCAGGCCGAAACGGACAAAACCCTCGCCGTATTCGCCAAAGCCCACGCCGGGGGATACCGCCACCTGGGCTTCCTGCAGCAACTTCTTGCTGAATTCAATAGAGCCAAGCGCTTCGTACGCAGCCGGAATCCTCGCCCAGACAAACATGGTGGCCCGCGGCGGGGTCACCGGCCAGCCCAGGGCGTTGAGACCGCTGCAGAGCACGTCACGCCGGGACTTGTACATGGCGTTGATTTCTCTGACGCAGGTCTGATCGCCCTCCAGGGCAGCGATCGCGGCGACCTGGATCGGGGTGAACATGCCGTAGTCCAGGTAGGATTTCATCCTCCCCAGGGCACCTACCAGCTGCTTGTTGCCACAACAGAAGCCGACCCGCCAGCCGGGCATGTTATAGCTCTTGGACATGCTGAAGAATTCGACCGCGACCTCGCGCGCCCCCTCCACCTGCAGAATGGAGGGCGCCACATAACCGTCGAAGCACAGGTCGGCATAGGCGAGGTCCTGCACCACCCAGATCTGGTGTTCGCGGGCAACGGCAATCACGCGCTCGAAGAAATCCAGCTCGACCACCTGTCCGGTTGGGTTGGACGGAAAGCTCAGCACCAGCATTTTTGGCCGCGGCCAGCTGTTGCGGATAGCGCTGTCCAGCTCCTGGAAAAACTCTTCCTCATTACCCATCGGCACGTGGCGTATGTCCGCACCCGAAATGACGAAGCCATAGGGGTGGATCGGGTAGGCCGGATTGGGTACCAGGATGGCATCGCCGGGACCGGTGGTGGCCAGCGCCAGGTGGGCAAGCCCTTCCTTGGAGCCCAGGGTGACGATGGCCTCGCTTTCAGGGTCCAGGGTGACGTCGTAGCGCCGCCGGTACCAGTCGCAGATCGCCTTGCGCAGGCGCGGAATGCCCTTGGACTGGGAGTAGCGGTGGGTGTCACCGCGACGCGCTGTCTCGATCATTTTTTCGACGATATGGCCGGGCGTGGGCTGGTCCGGATTACCCATGCCGAAGTCGATAATATCCTGGCCGGACGCCCGTGCCTTCTGCTTGAGGTCACCAATGATGTTGAACACATAGGGCGGCAGGCGCTGGATGCGCTGGAACTGGTCTTCCACGGCTAGGAAACTCGCTTGGGCGGCCGATTACGGCCGCGATCTAAAAAAGGTGGCAAACAGTACTGAGTACTCCCCGCACTGTCAACGGCTCCTCCAGGCGGGCCTGCCGGAGGACGCCGCTGGCACAGTCGCCGCTAGCGCAGGCCGAGGGTAACCATCAGCTCATCAGCAGACTGGTAGCCGGGGATCATCTGCCCGGTGGCGGTCACAATAGCGGGTGTACCGCGCACACCGAGAGATTGCCCCAACTGGTACTGGTCGGCGATGGGAGTGTCCTTGCAGACATTGTCGGGGACGGACTCACCGTTCTTCAGGCGGGTCAATGTGAGGGCGGGATTGTCGGCGCACCAGGCTGTCGCCAGCTTCCGGTAGCCCTCCGACTCGAGGCCCGCCCGGGGGTAGGCGAGGTAGCGCACTTCCACCCCGCGCTTGTTCAACTCAGGTACTTCCCGGTGCAGCTTCTGGCAGTAGAAGCAGGTCACGTCGGTAAACACGGAGATGTGGGACAGGGTCTCCCCTTCCGCGGGGAAAACGATCATGTCGCCCGTGGACACGGCGGCCATTTCTTCTGCGCGCATGCCGTCGCGGCGCTTCTCCGCCAGATTGACATACCCCCCCGGCCCTACCGTAAACAGGTCGCCGACAATGAAGAACTGGCCGCTGGCGCTGGCGTAGACCAGCGGGCCTTCCTGAAACTGCACGGCGTAGATGCCGGAGATCTCACTGGCTTCGACACTGGCGACCTTGAGACCGTTGGCGGGGCTTTCCAGCATTTTGCGCAGGGACTCCTCAACGTTTGCCGGTACCGGCTCCGCCGCCCGAACGAGCAGGGAGAAGGCTGTGAAGGCAACGAGTGCCGCCCCGATGAAAATTCGCTTGAACATGGACTATCCTCTGTTTACCGCGGCCTGGGCCGACAGAATTCGGTTCACCGCGCCTGCTTGGAGCGCGATGGGAACCACAAGTTCCTCAGCCGCGCGGATGATGCTTCGCATGAAGTTCCTGCATCCGCTGTTTCGCGACATGGGTGTAAATTTGCGTTGTGGTCAGGTCGCTGTGCCCCAGCAGCATCTGCACCACCCGCAGGTCCGCGCCGTGGTTCAGCAGATGGGTCGCAAAAGCGTGACGCAGGGTGTGCGGAGACAAAGGCTTGTTGATCCCCGCACGCCGGGCATAGAGTTTAATACGATACCAGAACGTCTGGCGAGTCATCTGTGTTCCCCGGCGGCTGGGAAAGACCACGTCGCAGGGCATGCCCTTGAGCAGTTCCGCGCGGGGGCCTGCCATGTAGCGCTGCAGCCAGCTGAGAGCTTCCTCGCCCATGGGCACCAGGCGCTCCTTGCTGCCTTTGCCAAACACCCGTACCACGCCCTGGTTCAGGCTGACCTGCCCCAATTGCAGACCGGTAAGCTCAGATACCCGCAGGCCGCAGGCATAGAGCATTTCCAGCATGGCCCGGTCCCGGAACTCCAGCGCCAGCTCCGTATCCGGTGCCGCCAGTAGCCGGTCCACGTCCTGCTCGGAGAGCGACTTGGGCAGTGGCCGCCCCAACTTCGGGCTGTCCACGTCCAGGGTAGGGTCCACCTGCAAGCGCCCCTCGCGCAGCAGGAACCGGTAAAAACTCCGGGCGCAGGACATGAAGCGCGCCGTCGAGCGCTGGGACTGCCCTTTCATCAGGCAGGCGCCAAGGTAGGACTGCAGGTCGGCGCGGTCGGCGCGCAGGATACTGCTGTTGCGGGACGCCAGCCACTGCTGGTACTGGCTCAGGTCGCGGCGATAGGCACTGAGGGTGTTGTCGCTGAGCCCCTTCTCCATCCACATGGCGTCGATGTAATGCTCAATGTCAGGGTGGGTAGCAGGCATCGCGCAAGATTACCACGGAAGTGCTCGCATGGAGGACTTGGGGCTGCGCTGGAGATAGCCCAGAGGAGCTGTCAGGGGCTGGCCGGAC
>JBFHFJ010000244.1:0-5254 GCA_041583655.1 Haliea sp.
GCGGTGGCGAAGGTGGGCGGGCTGCTGATGTTCCGGCTCAGGGAGGCAATTTCCGTCTCCTTGTCTTCCTCGGAATAGCGGGCGCCCAGGCTCAGGATCCACTTGTCGGTGAGGTCTATATCCACCGAGGCGAAAATACCCCAGGTCTCGGTCAGCAGATTGCCGCCGCCGTCAAACTGGGCCGCGGGCGCCACGCCGCCGGTGGCAATCCCCAGCAGTTCGCGGCGCTCGTGGTAGTTGATCTCACTGTCAAAGTAGAACACGCCGGTGGTGACGTTGTAGCGCTCGTTGAACAGGCCGTTGTAGCGCAGCTCGTTGCTGACCTGTTCGTAGTCCAGCCAGGAGGGAGCGTGGAACATCCACACTGGTTGCGCGTCGATATCGCCGAGGCCCTGCGATGTGTAGTCGCGCCAGCCGAAGATGTTGGTGATGGTGCCATCACCAAAGGCGACGTCATAGTTGACCTGGGCGGTAAAGGCGTTGGTTTCATTGTCCTGGAAACCGGGCTCGTCGATGGAGACGTCGAACTTGTTCCGATCAAAGTTCCTTGGGGAGCCGGGTACGCCGGAGCCGTTGGTATGGCTCTGGGCTATGGGGCCGTCGCCGCTCACTTCGCTGTATTCATAGCGCAGGATCAGCTCCAGGGCGTCGTTGGGGGTGATTACCGCGACCGGCCGGAACATGGTCTGGCGGATGGCGCCGAGGTCCTGGCCGTCGAGCCGGTTCTCGATAAATCCGTCGTCATCATTGTGGTAGGCGGTCACGCGAGCGGCCAGCCAGTCGTTCACCGGGCCGCCGACGCTGCCCATGATGTACCGGCTGGGACCGCCGGTGGGGCCCTGGTCGATAGCGGCGCGGGCGGTGAATTCGAATTCATCCCCGGGCTTCTTGCTGTTCAGCAGTACCGCGCCCCCGGTCACATTACGCCCGAACAGGGTGCCCTGGGGGCCGCGCAGGACCTCCACGCTCTCCAGGTCAAAGGTATCGAACAGGATACCGTTGTTGAGGCCGATATAGACGCCATCGACAATCACACCAACGGTCGGGTCGATACCGGGGATGGAGCTGTTCACGCCGAGGCCGCGAATCGAGAAGTTCGCCGTGCCGCGGGCGGTGCCCACATCATCCAGGGCAACGTTGGGCAGTCGCACGGACAGGTTGGTCAGGTCCCGGATCTTCAGTGATTCCAGTTGGTCCGCACCCAGTGCGGAAATCGCCATGGGTACCTCCTGGGAACCTTCCTCGCGCTTTCGGGCGGTGACGACAACTTCCTCCAGCAGGGCGGCGACTGCCGTGGCCAGCGGGTTCTTTTTCAGGGATTGCGGTTGGGCGTTGTATTGCATGGTTGGTGCTCCTTTTAATTATCTGGTCACTGCTGTTACTTCATTGTGCGCCTGTCCCCTGTGCGTGCGCTGCGCTGTTATTGGTCCTTCTGTAAATTGTGGTGTCTTTAACAAGGCCGAACAAGCGGGATTAATACCGCATATTTACTTGTGGTCTCGCCAAGTTGACACTTTAAACATACTGGCGCCGGGATGGTAGTCCGGCGCGCCGAAAAAAATGACCGGGAAGGGATCATCATCTGGAGGGCTTCGCGGTTTTCCCGGCCCGCTGGTATGATGCGATCCTCCCAAGCCAACAATGTGTCTACCGGCCCATGTCTGATGTCCTGCAACGTCTGCAAACCCGCAATTCGGCGCCGCGGCTGGTGGCGCCAGCTCCTTCCCGGGAGCAGCTCGACGAACTGCTGCAGGCCGCGCTGCGGGCCCCGGATCATGCCTGGCTCAGGCCCTGGCGCTTCATCGCCATTGAGGGCGAGCGGCGGGATGATTTTGGCGAGGTGCTTGAGCGCTGCCTCCTGCGCAGGGATCCGGCGGCCGACCCATCGGCCAGGGAAAAAGCCCGGCAGGCCCCGCTGCGGGCGCCTCTGGTGCTGGTGGTCATCGCCCGCCTGCAGGAGCATCCCAAGGTTCCTCCTGAGGAACAGCGCCTGTCCGCCGGCTGCGCCGCCCACGCGATACTTCTGGCGGCTGAGGCGCTGGGATATGCCGGGATCTGGCGCACCGGCAATGCGGCATTTGACCCTTATGTGGGCTCCGCACTCGGCCTGGAGAGCAACGAGGAGGTGGTAGCCTTCCTCTACCTGGGTACACGAGACGGCAGTCCGAAGAACCTGCCGCTGCTGAATCCTGCCGATTTTCTCAGCCATTGGTGAAGAGCAGCGCAACGAGTTTCCACTGGAGTAACAAAGATCATGACCATCCCTGAATTCGAGACCCTGGCCCTGAGCATTGACCAGCAGGTGGCCACAGTGAGCCTCAACCGCCCTGACAAGGCCAACTCCATGAGTGTCGCCATGTGGCCAGAGCTCCAGGCCTGCTTTGAGTGGCTGGACGCCGAGCCGACCGTGCGCGCGGTGGTACTCGCCGGCAACGGCAAGCACTTTTGCGCGGGGCTGGATCTCGCCATGTTCAGCGGCCTCAAGGGCCAGTCCAGCGACCCGGCGCGGCAGAGCGAGGAATTCCGCCGCAACGTGCTGCGCATGCAGGACAACCTCAGTGCCATTGAAAAATGCCGCAAGCCGGTGCTGGCCGCGATTCACAACACCTGTATCGGAGGTGGTGTTGACCTGGTGTGCTGCTGCGACATGCGCTACGCAACCGAAGACGCCTGGTTTGCGATCCGTGAAATCGATATCGGCATGACCGCGGATGTCGGTACCCTGCAGCGTATGCCGAAACTGGTCGCCGACGGCGTGGTGCGGGAGCTCGCCTACACTGGTCGCAGCATGGACGCGGAGGAGGCCCGCGAGGTGGGCTTCGTAAACCGGGTCTACGAGAATCGCGAGACCATGCTGCGCGATGTTACCGAGATTGCCCGGAGTATTGCCCGCAAATCACCGCTGGCGGTGCGTGGCACCAAGGAGATGCTGCTGTACAGCCGCGACCACAGTGTCCAGGACGGGCTGAACCATATCGCCACCTGGAACGCAGGCATGCTTAGCCAGGTGGACCTGATGGCGGGTGTGCAGGCCCAGGCAGAGAAGAAAACCGCGTCCTTCGAGGACTGACCGGCCTGCCCCTGCACTGCAGGGGCGTGGGGCATCCAGGGCAGCAGGGCGCTGGCGGCTAGGGGTTGCCGGGCCAGATCTCTGAAACGATGAAGGGGTGGAAGGCGATGGCGATGCCCTCGTTGACGAAGCTCTCGTTCTCCAGGATATTGCGCCGGCGTATGAAGCGCCCGGCCGATGAGCGCGCATCAATGGCGTCAGTCGCGTCGAGGCCGCCCACGCTGGCAAACACGCGCTCCAGGTCCATGTTGTAGATGCTGATCTGGAGGGACGCGACCGAGGCGGTCTGGTTCCAGTCAAAGTCCGCGGAGACGCCGGTTCCGGGGCCCTGCAGGGAAGGTTTGCGGGTCACCCCGTGCCAGCGGGCAATGCGCTGCATGCCGGCGCCGAAGGGCACCTGGGATTCGAGCAGGTCGGTGAAGACGAAGGCGTCAACATTCGTGGTCTCCCGCAGACGATCGCGCACGCTCTGGATGACCTGGGCGAAGGTGGTCATGTTCACCCTGCCGGTGGTGGGGTCGAACGGGTCGCCGAAGGCGCGGACGGCGGTATTCCAGTGCTGGATAAAGTCCCGCTGGGGCAGGACCTTGTAGCCGTGCTCCTTCAGGTAGGTACTCACCATGCCGTCGATGCGGGGAGCCTCCTTTTCCAGATAGGTACGGGATGGCTGCCCCAGGTTGACGTGGGGGATAATGACAGTCTTGATCCTGTTTTGCGCCAGCTTCTCGGCGTCCAGCTCGTAGGGGAACACGGTGGGATTGTAGGTTGGCCCGGTGCTGCAGGCGGCCAGCCCCAGCGATGTCGCCAGGGCGATGGCTGCGCGGCCCAGAGTGCGGAAGTAACGCATAGTGGCTCCAGTTCGTTTATAGTGCGCGCATGGTAGCAAAATCTCGTGGGGGAGACAGCGACAATGACAGCTGAAGTATTCGACTCGGTGGCCGGAGACGGCCCTGATGTGGTGCTTTTGCACGGTCTTTTCGGCATGGGGAGTAACCTGCGGGGCCTGTCCCGCTCGCTGCAGGACAACTATCGGGTGCACAGCCTGGACCTTCCCAACCACGGTCGCTCGGCCTGGACCGACAGCATGGCACTGCCTGATCTCGCTGACGCGGTTCAGCGCTGGATGGAGCATCGGGACCTGGAAATGGCGCACTTTGTCGGCCACTCCCTGGGTGGCAAGGTGGCCATGCAGCTGGCCCTGGACGCGCCTTACCGGGTAGACGCCCTGGTGGTCGCGGATATCGCCCCGGTCGCCTATCCAGCATCCCATGACGCGGTTTTCGCCGCGCTGGCCGCGGTTGATGGCGCCGGTTGTCGCAGTCGTGAAGAGGCGGCGAAACTGATGGCGGAGCACCTGCAGGAGGACAGTGTCATCCAGTTTCTGCTGCTCAGTCTGCAGCGTAATGACGCCGGTGAATACCACTGGCGGTTCAACCACAAGGTTCTGCGCGAACGCTACGCGGATGTACGCGAGGAGGTTGCCCTGCAGCCTCCCTTCAATGGCCGCACCCTTTTTATCAAAGGCGGCGAGTCGGACTACATAAGGGATGCCCATCAGGCCGCTATCGAAGCGCGTTTCCCGCAGGCAGAGCTGGTGGAGATGCCCGGATGCGGGCACTGGCTGCACGCGGAGCAGCCCGCCCTGTTCAACAGGCTGGTGAGGCGTTTCCTTGACGGCTGATTGCTACCGGCGCGGAGCCTGAACGTGTATTTCACCCTGGGGGAAGTTCTGGCCGTGCTGGCCTTTGCCAGTCTTTGCGTCTGGTTTCTCGCGTCCATACGGGTTCGGGAGCTGGCAGTGGCGGCAGTTGATCGCGCGGGCAAGCGCGATGATTTCCAGCTACTGGACCAGACAGTGCAGCTGGCTCGGATCTCTCTGAGCCGCGACGAGCGCGGCAGCTGGCGCGTCTGGCGCCAGTATCGTTTCGATTACAGTTACGATGGGGTAGAGCGCCAGGAACACAAGGTCGACCTGATGCTCGGTGCAGCCCTGATCGGGCTGGGCGTGGCAATGATCGTGAAGCTGCTGCTGTTCTAGCGGCCGGTGATGCAGTCAGTGCAGGGTGCTGTTGGGCTCGCGTACCACCACCGCCTGCAGCCGCTGGCCCAGCATGATCACAAAGCCTTCCTGGCGCTCTACCCCATCGTAACTGTAATCGAAACGATACTGGCGCCAGACGCGCC
>JBFHFJ010000245.1:0-5240 GCA_041583655.1 Haliea sp.
ACTTTTTTTCTCCTCGCGGTACGTGCCGGACTACTGGATCAGGGTCCCTTCCTGGCCGCCACGTACAATACTCAGCAACGCCCCACGATCCTCCATCTTGAACACGCGAACCGGCATCTTGTGGTCGCGGCAGAGACAGATGGCCGTGAGATCCATAACCTCCAGTTTCTTGTCCAGAACCTCGTCGTAACTCAGGCGCTCATAGCGAACAGCATCGGCAACCTTCATCGGGTCGGCCGAATACACGCCATCCACCTTGGTCGCTTTGAGCACCAGTTCGGCGTCCACTTCAATACCGCGCAGGCAGGCTGATGAATCGGTAGTGAAAAACGGATTGCCGGTGCCGGCACAAAAAATCACCACGTCGCCGTTGCTGAGCGCGCGGATGGCCTTGCGCCTGTCGTAATGGTCAACCACACCGCTCATGGGAATGGAAGACATGACCTGGGTGGCAATATTGGAGCGCTCAAGGGCATCGCGCAGGGCCAGGGCGTTCATGACCGTGGCCAGCATGCCCATGTGGTCACCGGTGACCCGGTCCAGGCCTGCCGACTGCAGGGCCGCCCCGCGAAACAGGTTTCCGCCGCCGACCACCAGACCAACCTGCACCCCTATTCCCACCAGCTGGCCGATCTCGAGCGCGAGCTGGTCGAGAATTCTTGGATCGATCCCGAAGCTCTCACTGCCGGTGAGGGCTTCGCCGCTGAGCTTCAGCAGAATCCGTTTATACTTTTTGTCGCCTGAGGCCTGTGGCATACCTGATCTCTCCCGAACTTCGCTTATATTACAGGACAAAGAGCCAGCTCCCTAGTGCCCCGGTTCAGAAACTGTGCCGCCGGGTAGCGCTGCATTCCCACTGTAGCCATAAAAAACGGGGCCTGGGCCCCGTTGTTGCTTGCCTGGCAGACCCTCTCAGCCCTTGAGCTGGGCGGCAACCTCGGCGGCGAAGTCAACCTGCTCCCGGGCAATGCCCTCACCCACTTCAAAGCGGGCAAAGGACACCACCTGGGCGCCTGCTGCGGACACCAGCTTGCCCACAGTGACGTCGGGGTCCTTGACGAAGGCCTGCTCAACCAGGCTGTTCTCGGCGAGGAACTTCTTGATCCGGCCACCAATCATCTTCTCGATGATTTCCGCCGGCTTGCCGGAATCCTGGGCCTGCACGGTGTAGATCTCGCGCTCCTTCTCAATCACCTCCGCCGGCATGTCGTCCGGGGAAACCACCTGCGGGTTCACCGCAGCGACGTGCATGGCCACGTCCTTGGCCAGGTCCTGGTCACCGCCCTTCAATTCCACCAGCACCGCAATGCGGTTGTTGCCGTGGACATAGGCGCCCACGACACCGGCATCAGCAGTCACCAGGTTGATCCGGCGCACGCCGATATTCTCACCGATTTTCTGCACCAGGGACTCACGCGCTGACTCCAGGTCACCCGCCATCAGGGCCGCGACGTCGGTCTGGCGACCTTCGAAGGCTGCATCGACGACTTTTTTCACGAAGGCGAGGAAATTTTCGTCACGGGCCACGAAATCGGTCTCGCTGTTGACTTCTACCAGCACACCATAGCTGCCGTCCTCGGCGATGCGGGTGGCGACAACGCCGTCCGCGGCGGTGCGACCCGCTTTCTTGGCTGCCTTCATGCCGCTGGACTTGCGCAGCTCTTCAATGGCTTTTTCGATATCGCCCTCTGCGGCTGCCAGTGCCTTCTTGCACTCCAGCAAGCCCAGACCGGTGCGCTCACGTAATTCCTTGACCAATGCTGCAGACATGATTGTTCCTCCTGCTACGGCCCCGCCTGGGGCGCTGAATCCTTGAACTTGTACCCCCGGACGGGGGCAGGGAAGCCCCGGCACAGGCCAAGTGGCCGCGCCGGGGATGGGTGCTTACTCGGCAGCTGCCGCGGGAGCCTCAGCGGCATCCACTTCGACGAACTCGTTGCGGACCGCGCTCATGTCACCGGCCTCGGCCTTGCCGGCCAGGCAGGCGTCTGCCACGGCACTGACATAGAGCTTGACGGCGCGAATGGCGTCATCGTTGCCGGGAATGACGTAGTCGACGCCGTCGGGATTGCTGTTGGTGTCGACAATGCCGATTACCGGGATACCCAGCTTGTTGGCCTCGGTGATGGCGATGCGCTCGTGATCGACGTCGATGACGAACAGGGCATCGGGCAGGCCGCCCATATCCTTGATCCCGCCGATGCTGCGCTCAAGTTTCTCCATGTCGCGGGTGCGCATCAGGGCTTCTTTCTTGGTCAGCTTGGCGAAAGTGCCGTCGGCCTGCTGCGCTTCCAGCTCACGCAGGCGCTTGATTGAAGCGCGGATTGTCTTGTAGTTGGTGAGCATGCCGCCCAGCCAGCGGTGGCTGACGTAGGGCATACCCGCACGCTCGGCCTGTTCCTTGATGATCTTGCCTGCGGCGCGCTTGGTGCCAACGAACAGGATCTTGTTCTTGCTGCCGGCAAGGCGCTTGACCAGGGTCAGCGCTTCGTTGAAGGCCGGCACCGTGTGCTCAAGGTTGATGATATGGATCTTGTTGCGGGCACCGAAGATGTAGCGATCCATCTTCGGGTTCCAGTAACGGGTCTGGTGACCAAAGTGTGCGCCTGCCTGCAGCAGGTCGCGCATGCTTACTTGCGACATGGTAAATACCTTTGTATTGGGTTAATCCTCCACATATCCCAAGCGCCAAACCGGCCGTGGCCGGCACCCTGGCGCAGGTGTCGATATGTGTGCGTCGTTAGGGTTTTCTTCCAGCGAGGAGCCGCCACATGACGCCACCCCGAAAAGAAGGCGCGCTTTATACCACAAACCGGGCAGGCTGAGAAGGCCCGCATGCCTGCCCGCTCCGGGAACGACGGTCGCGGGGTGAGCTGGCAGGGTAAGGGCCGCTCCGGCGGCGGCCTCGCGGTGTCGATTACTCACGACCCTGCACTTGTTGTAGAATGCTGCTCTTTCCCGCCGTTTTGCCGGAACTGCCATGCGATTGCGCACCGGCAGCCGTCGCGGCCCCCCAGACATGCAAAGGTAACGAATGGCAGTATCCATCAAGACCGAGGCCGAGTTCGAAAAAATGCGGGTTGCCGGCCGGCTCGCCGCCGAAGTGCTGGAAATGATCCAGCCCCTGGTGGAGCCCGGGATCACCACCGGTGAGCTGGATCGAATCTGCCACGACCACATTACCCGGGTGCAGCGAGCCATTCCCGCTCCGCTGGACTATCACGGCTTCCCCCGGTCCATCTGCACTTCGATCAACGAGGTGGTCTGCCACGGCATTCCCTCTGACACGAAGAAACTGAAATCCGGCGACATCGTCAATATCGACGTCACTGTGATCAAGGATGGCTACCACGGCGACAGCAGCATCATGGTGGAGGTCGGTGACGTCGCTCCCCATGCCCAGCGCCTGATCCAGGTGACCCAGGAGTGCCTGTACCGGGCCATCGAGCTCGTCCGCCCCGGCACCACCCTCGGCGATATCGGCGCCGTGATCCAGCAGCACGCGGAAAAAAACTATTACTCTGTGGTCAGGGAGTATTGCGGCCACGGCATTGGTCAGGTGTTTCACGAGGACCCGCAGGTCCTGCACTACGGGCGCAAGGGCACCGGGCTCATCCTGGAACAGGGCATGACCTTCACCATCGAGCCCATGATCAATGCCGGCCGACGCCACACCAAACTGAACCAGAAGGACGGCTGGACCGTGACCACCCGCGATGGTCGCCTTTCGGCCCAATGGGAACACACTCTGGGGGTGACCGCGGATGGCTGCGAGGTTTTCACACGGCGCAGCAATGAATCCTTCTGACACCACGCCTCCGATGACAGACCGGGATGACAGCCTGCCGCCCGAGCTGTTCGACCCGAGCGCCTTTGCGGCAGCCATTTCCCGCGGCGACACCCTGAAGATCGGCAAACAGGCCCTGAAGGCGGCTGCCGACTATCTGCACGGTGAATTCCGGGCCGGCACCCGGGTGGCCAGGCTGCTACATCTGCGGGCGCAGTTCATGGATGCCCTGCTGGGGGCGCTCTGGGACAGCCGCGACTGGTCCGGCGTGGAGCCGGCCCTGGTCGCCGTTGGAGGCTACGGTCGCGGCGAACTGCACCCGCACTCTGACATTGACATCCTTGTCCTGCTGGGTGAGGACAGTGAGCGCTGCCATGAGCAGCTGGAGCAGTTTCTCACCCAGCTCTGGGATCTGGGCCTGAGTATCGGCCACAGCGTGCGCACTGTCAGCGAATGCTGCAGCAAGGCGCGGCGGGACATCACCATACTCACCAACCTGATGGAAACCCGGGTCATACGCGGCCCGGAAGCCCTGATGGAAAAGGTCAGGGAGCTGACCAGCCCCGCCCACATGTGGCCAAGTGCGGACTTCTTCCGCGCCAAGCTGCAGGAACAGCGGGAGCGGCATGCCAAGTTTGCCGACACCGAATACAACCTGGAACCGAACGTCAAGAGTTCACCCGGCGGCTTGCGCGACCTGCAGATTATCGCCTGGATCGCCGAGCGCCACTTTGGCGTCGATTCCCTCGAGTCCATGGATACCGGCGAATTCCTCACTCCCGACGAGCGCAAGATGCTCCTGCGGGGGCGGGATTTCATGTGGCAGGTTCGCTACGCCCTGCACCTGATTGCCGGCCGCGAGGAAGACCGCCTGCTGTTCGATCACCAGCGCGAACTGGCGGACATGTGGGGATTCGAGGATGGCGAGAAGCTGGCCGTAGAGCAGTTCATGCAGACCTACTATCGCTGGGCCCTGGCCCTGGGCGAGTTGAATGAACTGCTGATCCAGAACTTTGACCAGGCCATCCTGCGGGCCGATACGGTGGATGAGGTCAGGATTCTCAACGAGCGTTTCCAGGTTCGCAACGGCTACATCGAGGCCCTTCGCGACGACCTGTTCAGCAACGACCCGAACGCGCTGCTGGAGGTGTTTGTCCTCGCCGGGCGCGAGCCCGGCATTATCGGGGTGGGCACCCCCACCATCCGCCTGATCCGGGAACATCGCCACCTGGTCAACAGCACTTTCCGGGCGGACCCGCAAAACCGGAACAATTTTCTGGAGATTTTGCGCTCACCCCACAATATGACCCGCTTGCTGCGCAGCATGACCCGCTACGGAATTCTGGGCAATTACCTGCCGGAGTTTGGCCGCATTGTCGGCCAGATGCAGCACGACCTGTTCCACACCTATACCGTGGATGCCCATACCCTGGAGGTCATCCAGTACATGCGG
>JBFHFJ010000246.1:0-5235 GCA_041583655.1 Haliea sp.
ACTCGCAGCAGGGCGAGAAGCGTGGGTAGACATCGCCCCGGCCCTCGGCCAGGTGGCAGAACTTGAGGGCGCTGCCGCTGTTTTCCCGCTGCAGGGGGCCGCGGTGAGCTTCCAGCCAGGCCAGGCAGACATCGAGCTGGCGGTTGCGGTGACGCCGGCTGGCAAGCACCGTGAGCCCCCGCGGGGTGGCGCCGTCACTGTCATCCTCCAGCGCCCGTGTCGCCAGTGGCTGGCGTTCCCAGGACTGCCCGTCGACAGTGCTGAAACGTGCTGCAAAGCTGCCGGGGATCCCCACATAGGCGAGCTTCTGCAGGGGGATGTACAGAAGCCCCAACACCGGCAGGTGGTCTTCGATCAGCGCGATGTTGATGGTGAACTCACCGTTGCCGGCGACGAATTCCTTGGTGCCGTCCAGCGGATCCACCATCCAGAAACGCGTCCAGGTGTGGCGCTGGGCCTTGGTTTGCGCAGAGGACTCCTCCGAAAGCAGGGGCATTCCCGGGGTAAGTTGCGCGAGCCCGTCCCGGAGATGCACGTGGGAGTCGAGATCGGCGTGGGTCAGGGGCGAGTCGTCGGCCTTGGCCCGCAGACCACTGTCACCCGGGGCATGGTAGTGGCCGCAGATCAGCTCACCGGCCTCGAAGCAGAGCCGCAACAATGGCTGGATGAGGGCGTTCAGGTCGGCCACGACAGCTATCCATGTGGAAAGCCGGGGATTATACCACCCCCCTGCCCGCCCTGCGCCGCTGGCCGGGCAAGGATGGCCCGGCGCACTGGGCACGCCTCTGGCCGGGCGCCCCTCGCCGGGCGCCCCGGGCTGCGCGCCCCGGAAAAAACCGGCATAATGCCCCGCCACCCGCAACGGTCACCCGCAAGCATGATTGACTGGGACAGCATCGACACGGTTCTGCTGGACATGGACGGCACCCTGCTGGACCTGCATTTCGACAACTACTTCTGGCTGGATCATCTGCCGCGCCTGTATGCCGCCAAGCACGGCATCCCCGAAGCGGATGCCACCGCCACCCTTCACGGGCGCTTTGGCGGCCAGCAGGGCACCCTTGACTGGTATTCCCTGGACTACTGGAGCGTCCAGCTGGACATGGATATTCCGGCGCTGAAACGGGAAATCCAGCATATGGTGAGCCTGCGCCCCTTTGCGCTGGAATTCCTCCAGCAACTGCACGCCGGCCCCTGCGAGGTGATCCTGGTCACCAACGCCCACCGCAAGACCCTGGATATCAAGATGTCCCAGGTCGATATCACCCCCTGGTTCGATCGCCTGGTGGTGTCCCATGACCTGCTGGCCCCGAAAGAGGACCAGGCGTTCTGGCACGCCCTGCAACAACTGCACCCCTTCAACGCCGCCCGCACCCTGCTGATCGACGATACCGAGAGCGTTCTGGAGTCCGCCCGCCAGTACGGCATCGCCCATTTGCTGACCCTGCTGCAGCCCGACAGCCAGCACCAGAAGCGGATTGAAACCCGCTTCCCGGGCATCCATCACTTCGATGAGATCATGCCCGGCACCCTGCCCCGCACCGGCGAGCCCCACAGCCCGACATGAACGAGCCGGGCAAACTGCGTATCGATAAATGGCTGTGGGCGGCGCGCTTCTTCAAGACCCGCAGCCTGGCCAAGGCCGCCATCGAAGGCGGCAAGGTGCAACTGGACGGCCAGCGGGTGAAGGTGTCGAAGGAGATCGCCGTCGGCGACCGCCTGCAGATCCGCCAGGGCTGGGACCAGCGGGAGGTGGTGGTTGAGGCGCTGTCAGACCAGCGCCGCGGCGCGCCCGAAGCGCAGCAACTGTATACCGAGACACCCGCAAGCATCGCCAAACGAGAGAGCGAGGCGGCTGCCCGCAAGGCGGCCGGCGGGATGATAGACCGGCCCGCCCACCGCCCCACCAAAAAACAGCGGCGGCAGATTCACCGCTTCAAGGAACTGCCCGAGGACTGAACGGCGGGCCTACCCCACCACAATCGCATTGCGGCCCTCGTCCTTGGCACGGTAAAGCGCCTGGTCCGCCTGACGCACCAGGTCCCCGGGGATAAGATCGCCATCAGGGGATATCGACACCAGCCCCTGGCTCACGGTGATGTAAGGTGCCACCGGCGATTCGCCGTGGGGAATGTGCTCCTCGACCACCAGCTGGCGCAGGCGCTCGGCGGTACGCAGGGCGATCTCCTGGTCGGCGCCGGGCAGGATCAGGATAAACTCCTCACCGCCGTAGCGTGCCACCACCTCGCCGGCCCGGGTCACCGCCCGCTGCATCACGTCCGCAAGCTGTTGCAGCACCTTGTCGCCGGCCAGGTGGCCGTAGGTATCGTTGTAGGGCTTGAAGTAATCCACATCCAGCAGGATCACCGACAGTACACCGTCGTTGCGCCGGGCGCGGTTGATCTCCTCCTGCAGCACCCGGTTCACCAGGCGCCGGTTACCCAGGCCAGTCAGCTCATCGACATTGGCAAGGTCCGTGAGCTGGCGGCGGGCGTCCCGCAACTGGCGATTGCGGTCGCGCAGGCTGTTGGTGAGGTCAGCGAGCTCCCGCGACATGGTCTCGCGCTGCCAGTTGACGGAAATCAGGTTGCGGATGGAGGCGTGCACCCTCTCGCTCACCACCAGCATCAGCGCGCAGATCGCCAGGGTCGTGAACCCAATGAGCAGGTTAAACGGCCCCTCCCAGTAGTGCACAAGACACCACCAGCCAATCGGCCACAGCGCCGCAAACAACTGGGCCAGAAAATACTCCCTCAGGGCGAGGGTCGCACCCACCGAAAGCAGAGTGATCATGAAGATCAGCAACAGGAACACCTGCTGCAGACTGTCTGGCACCCGCGGTGCCATCAGGATGAAGGCGGATGACCAGACCAGCCCGGTCAGGGTGGCGCCGAGCAACAGCCCCCAGTACACCCGTGCCGGGTGCTGCTGGTAGTGACGCTCAATCAGGGCGTTGCTCATGAACAGCGAGCGCGCCAGCAGGAGGATCAGTACGCCGGAGGCCCAGAGCAGAAGCCAGGTCAGGGGCACGAACTGCCAGAACAACGCCAGCGCCGCCCCGACCCCCAGCAGGTTGGCTGCGATGCTCGCGATACGGCCGTTCTGCATCACCATTTCCAGCTGCGATGCGAACAGCTCCTCGTTCGGTATGTGGCGCTGATAGATCATGGGCGTATCCTGCCCCGAAGCGGGCACCTGCGGCAACCCTGTCCGCGATGCCTGCGACTTCCGTCACAACATGGGCGACGGCGGGGCCACGGCTGCGAACCAGCGCACATTAGGGCGAGGACGGGATTTGCCACCTGTGCAGGTTTGCGACAAACTTGCGCTACTGTCAATGGAGCACACCGTGTATTCCTGGACCGCCATCCGCAACTTCTGCCTGGCCCTGCTGCTGATCCCGATCGGCCACTTTGGCTGGCTAATCACCCAGGACACCCTGCAGATCATGGAAAACTCCCCCACCGTGTGGGAGCCAGAGATCAAGGCCTACGCCCGCGCCGACCAGCGCGCAGTACTGCCGAGCCTGCCAGTCCTGGTGGTCGGTGGCCGGCAGGTGACCCTGTGGCAGGGATTGCCCGAACTGCTGGCCCCCCAGCCGGTACTGATGCGCGGCCTGGGCACCGCCGTCGTCGAGGACATCACGCACTACTACGACAGGCTGATCGGCTTCTACCGTCCCTCCACCGTTGTGCTCCTGCCTGGCAGCAGCGAATTCCACCTGCGGGACCACAAGAATGCGACATTGTTGAAAGAGGCCATCGAAGACCTAGAGGCGAAGTATGCCCGGCTGCGGGAGAAGGGCCGTTTTATCGTCTTCGTGCCGGTGAAATCACCGTTTTTCCCGGATGATTTCGGCACCATCGATGAAGCCGCGGCATTGCTGGAAAGCTGGGCCTGGGAGCGGCCCCGGGCCACCGTGCTGGACCCCAACCCGCTGCTGAAGGGCGCGGACGGCAAGCCCAACGGGCGCTATTTCCGACCCGACGGCATACACCTGAACAGCGCCGGGTACGCACGCCTGGGATTGATGCTGCAGGACACCCTGAGACGCAACCCGCGGCCGGCCCGGTTGCAATAGAAATAACCACTTCCCGCCGGGAATGCGCTAGAATTCGGCGATGTTGAGCGAAATCCCTGCCACACTTCCGCACACCCCTCTGCTGAGCGCCATTGACCAGGGCAGGCCCCTGCGTGAACTCGGCGAAGCGGAGCTGCTGCAGCTGAGCGAGGAACTTCGGGCCTACCTGCTTTACACCGTGGGCCAGAGCGGCGGCCACTTCGGCGCAGGCCTCGGCGTGGTGGAACTGACCATCGCCCTGCACACAATCTACAATACGCCACACGACCGCATCGTGTGGGACGTTGGCCACCAGACCTACCCGCACAAAATCCTCACCGGACGCATGCAGCAGATGCAGAGCATCCGCCAGGCCGGCGGCCTGTCGGGCTTTCCCAAGCGCAGCGAGAGCGAATACGACACTTTTGGCGTCGGCCACTCCTCCACGAGCATCTCTGCCGCCATGGGCATGGCACTGGCGGCGCAGCAGCAGGGCATCAAGCGCAAGGTCGTAGCGGTGATTGGCGATGGCGCCATCACAGGCGGCATGGCCATCGAGGCCCTGGCCCACGCCGGCCATGTCCGCCCCAATATGCTGTGCATTCTCAATGACAACCAGATGTCCATCGGCCACAACACCGGGGGCCTGGCCACCTACTTTGCCAAGATCTGGGCCAGCAAGACCTACATCGCCCTGCGCGAGGGGTCCAAAAAGCTGCTGAAACGCATCAAGCCCGCCTGGGACCTGGCCAAGCGCACCGAAGAACACATGAAGGGCATGGTCGCCCCTGGCACTCTGTTCGAGGAACTGGGCTGGCACTATATCGGCCCGCTTGACGGCCACGACCTGCCGCAGCTGCTGCAGACCCTGGAAAACATGAAGGACCTGGAGGGTCCCCAGTTCCTCCACATCCGCACCATGAAGGGCAAGGGATTTGCGCCGGCGGAAGCGGACCCGGTGGGCTACCACGCAGTCAACAAGATCGAGGCCACGCCCAAGGGCCCGCAACCCAGCCTGCCTGCAACCGGCGTGAAAAAACTCAAGTACCAGGACGTATTCGGCCGCTGGCTCTGCGACACCGCCGCCATGGACCAGCGCCTGATCGGAATTACCCCCGCCATGTGCGAGGGCTCCGGAATGGTGGAGTTTGCCAGGCGCTTTCCGGACCGGTACT
>JBFHFJ010000247.1:0-5203 GCA_041583655.1 Haliea sp.
GAGCCCATTTTCGCCCACAGGCTTACCGCGGCGTCCGGGTCATAGCCCGCCCGGGTGGCGATCTCCAGCCCCAGGTGGTCGGCTTCCAGCTCCGCGGTGCGGCTGTTGGGCAGCTCCAGGGCGAGGGTGGCGGCCAGGCCCGCGGCGCCCATGGTCATGTTCGGATTTTCCGACATGGCACCCACAGCCACCACGCCGAGCGTTGTGGCCATTGCCCGGGACATCCGCTCGGCGGTGTGATTGGCAAGCGCGTGGGAAATCTCGTGGCCCATGATCTGCGCGAATTCGGCATCGGTGAGCTTGAGTTGCTTGAACAGGCCGGTATAGACCGCCATGCGGCCCCCCGCCATGCACCAGGCGTTGACCGTCTCGTCATCGTCGACCAGTGCCACGCTCCACTCCCACTTCGCCGACTGCGGATATTCTGCGATGGCGACCGATACCAGCCGCCCGGTGATGTCCGCCACGCGCCTGGCGAGCGCTTTATCGTTCGAGAGTTTGTCCTTGGAGCCGAGGTCAGAGACGGTGCTCAAATAGGCGGCGCGGGATTCGACAATGGCGGCTTCCGGTGAGATCAGCATCAGCTGCTTGCGCCCGGTGGGGCTGGTAACACAGGCGCTGAGCAGGCAGGTGGCGGCCACCAGCAGGACGATTTTTTTCATGGGAAAAACTCTCGCAATTCGAAGCTATTCTAGATCATTCTCGCGAGGTTTTTGACTCCTTTCGGCGGCTGCCGTTCCCCCCCCCTCCTAGAACGGCAGTCCGTCGTCGATGGCGTGGCCTGCCTCCGCGGGCGTTTGCAGCCCTTCGGTATAGTGCCTGCCATTGATATCGCCGCGGATTTTGCCGGCGTCTTCCCGCGAGGCAAAGAACTGCGAGTACCACTTGCGGCCGGTGCGGAACGGTCCATCGGTCTTCATCTGCATGATCTTCAGCGCCGGGCGCTTGAATTTCCAGACGTTGAAATCGGCGGCGAAGGCCTCCAGGGCGTTGGCCTGGAACTGCTTCTGGGCCTCCCGGTCCGCGGCGCTGGCGGGGGAGCTGGCGCCCCGGTACAGTACCGCGTGCCAGCATTTCACCACGCCGTCATCCACCGGGGTATTGGCGATAAGCTCGAACATCACCGCGTCGCCGAATACCTGCTTGGAAAGCAGGATACCGGGCCCCGTGTACCAGGTCGTGGTGTACAGGTAGGTCTTGTAGAGCTGCATCGGGCCGCCCTGGCGCTGGATGTACACCTGGTCCTTGAACTCGTTCTCAAAGTACTCGCAGGGCGCGCCGTGGGTCGGCCCCAGGTGGCGGCAGTCGGCCATATTGTCGAGGATTTCCTGGGGATGGATGGCCAGCTCCCCCAGGTGGTCCAGTTCCCACTGCACCCACTGCGGGTCGTTCCACTGCTTGAGGAAAGGCGCATCGTATTCGGGCGGCAGACCGTCCGGGTCGTACCAGGCCATGACGCAGCCCATGTTGTCCACGACCGGGTAGGAGCGGATGGAAGCCGACTTGGGGCAGGGGCCGTCGCTGTAGGGGATGTCGTCGACGTGGCCCTCGGCATTGTAGCGCCAGCCGTGGTAGGGGCAGCGAATGGAGTCGCCCTCGATCTGCTCGCCGTTCTTCACGATCATGGCGCTGGTGCTGGCGGTCAGGTGGGTACCCATGTGCGCGCAGTAGGCATCCAGCAGGACAGGTTTGCCGCTTTCCCCACGGTACAGCGCCAGATCCTGGCCAAAGAAGCGCACGGCCAGCGGGCCGGCGTCGAGCTCCTTGCTTTCCGCCACGATGAACCAGCCACGGGGGAAGGTGTTGGGGCCCAGGTTGTAGTCTGCGGCTGTTGCCATGGTGTTTGTCTCCATCGTACGCAATTGGCGACAGTATAGCGGTCGCGGGCGTTCCAGCCATGCTGCGGCGGGGCAGGCATGACAGGCAGTCTGGGCTGGCTCAACTATTTGGTGTGCTGGTCTGGCTGATTGTGCTCGCGGTGGAACCTGCGGCCAAGGTAGATCCCGGTCACGCCCCAGCAGGCGGCGATGGCGGCGCCGATCAGGGCCACGGGCGCCATGCCCAGGCCCAGGCCCTGGGTCAGGGCGGTGAACGCCCAGGCGTTGACCATGTCACCGCCGCGGTAGACGACGATATCGATCACCGGCTTGGCCTTGTAGCGTGTTTCCTGGTCAACGGCGGTAAACAGCATCTCCCGCCCGGGCCGGGTGATGGCAAAGTTGCCCGCCCGGCGCGCGATCTGTATCCCGACCACCACAGCCACGACCGGCGCTGCGGCCAGCAACAGGAGCCCGGCGCAGATCACCGCGGGGACGCAGGCGAGCGTGAACGGCAGCCCCAGGTGCCTGGCGATGCGCCCGGTGGCAAAGGCGGCGATGACCACGGTCAGGGTGTTGACCGCCAGATCCATGGCCGCCCAGATCCGGGTCCGGGTTTCACGGTCGTAGGGCTCAAGCAGGTTTTTCAGTTCGAAATAGATAAATGAGCTGAGCGAGGTGTAGAGCAGGATGAACAGTGCGATCCCCAGCAGATAGGGGCTGCGCAGGAACTCCGTGAACCCGGCCAGGGGGTTGCCGCCGATGTAGTCGAAATCCCGGGCGCTGGCGGCGAGCCCGGCATTGCCGAGTTCCTCCACCTTGAGCCGCTGCAGCCAGTAGACCAGGGGCAGGGTGGCGACCAGGGTCGCGCTGCCGATCAGCAGCAGCGTGTCGGTGCCCGCGTTCGCCGCCAGCAGGGCGGTGAAGGCGGGGCCGAGCATGGCGCCGATACTGGCGCCGGCGCCGATGAATCCGAACAGGCGCGTGGCCTGGGGTTTCGCCCAGGTGTCGGCCATGAAGCTCCAGAAAACGGAAACATGGAACAGGCTGAAAACGCTGATCCAGACATAAAAAGCCTTGTCCAGCAGGGTGCGCTCGGCCACGGTCTGGATACCCAGGAAAAACAGCACGAAGGTCGCGGCGAAGAAGCCGTATACCGCGGGCACCAGGTGGCGCAGGCGGATCCGGGTCACCGCGTTGCCATACAGCGACACCGCGACCACGCTGAAGACGAAGGTGAGGGTCCACAGCACGCTGACCTCGGCGTCGCTCCAGTCACTGGCCATCGCATCCCGCACCGGGCGCAGGATGTAGTAGGCGGCCATCAGGATCAGCACCAGGCTGAAGGAGCCGAGTGTCGCGCGCACTTCCCGGGGGTGGATGTCGCAGGCAAAATCCAGCCCCCGCTGCAGCAGGGAGGGTTTCTGTTCGCTCATGCGGCCGCCGCTACAGGGCGGTGAATACGCGCAGCATCTCCGCGCGCTGGCGACCGTCCGGCAACGGGCCGAAATTGGCCTGCATATTGTCCTGCATGTGGTGGACCCTGGACGTGGCGGGAATGACATTGGTCACCGCCGGGTGACCCAGGATCCACTTCAGGAAGAACTGGCCCCAACTGCTGCAACCGAGCTCGCCGGCGACCTCGGGGAGCGCTTGCTCCCGGGTCTTGGCGAACAGCGAACCGCGCTGGTAGGGGCGGTTGATCATGGTGGCAATGCCCCGTTCCTGGGCCAGCGGCAGCAGCGCCTGCTCCGCGACACGGTCTTCCATGTTGTAGCTGAACTGGACGAAATCCAGCGGCTCCCGGCGCATGATGTCCAGCAGCTCCTCGTGGTTGCGGCCGTGGGAGGTGGTGATGCCTATGTAGCGAACCTTGCCCTCGGCTTTCCATTGCTTGAGCGTGGCGAGGTGGGTACGCCAGTCCTGCAGGTTGTGGATCGCAATCAGGTCGAAGCGATCCACCGCCATGCGCTCGGCCGAGGTTTGCATCTGGGCGATACCTTCCTCCCGGCCTGTGGTCCAGACCTTGGTGGCGGCAAACACCGGCGGACGGGGTGAAAGGCTGCGCAGGATATCCCCGACCCGGGATTCCGCCTCGCCGTACATCGGGGAGGAGTCTATGACCTTGCCCCCGGCGGCAAAAAAAGCCTGCAGCACGGCGCCCAGCTCCGCCAGTGCTTCGGGGCTGGCCGCAACGTCGAAGGTCTGGGAGGTTCCCATGCCGATGACCGGCAGTCGTTCGCCGGAGCTGGGGATGGGGCGCGTGTTCAGTGCGGCTGCCGGTGCTGTCGCCGGATCCGCTGCGCGGAGGCTGCCGGCACTCAGCAGCGGCAGGGCGGCGGCGAGTTGCAGCATCTGGCGTCTGTTCAGCATGGCGTGCTCCTTGCGTTTGTGGGCGCTACAGTGTTTCAGCGGGGCTACGGCAGGTCAAGCCCGGCGCCCCGGCGATACCCGGCCCCTAGCTGCTGGCGAGCATCCATTTGCGCAGGCGATTGGAGTCGCCGAAGGGGGTGAGCTTGCCGAAGGAGTTCAGCAGCACGATCGACACCGGTTCGCCCTCGATGGTGGCCTGCATCACCAGGCAGCGCCCGGCCTCGTTGAGGTAGCCGGTCTTGCTCAGGCCGATCTCCCAGTTCTGGTTTTTCAGCAGGCGGTTGGTGTTGTTGTAATTGAGCGCGCCGCGGCCGGCAAAAGGATACACCGCCATGCCGGGCGTGGTGCTGGCCTCGGTAATCAGTGGATAGCGGCCCGCGGCGCGCACCATCACGGCGAGATCCCGGGCGGTGGACAGGTTGTCGCCGTGCAGGCCCGCGGGGTCGGCAAACTGGCTGTTGCGCATGCCCAGGCTTTCCGCCTTCAGGTTCATCGCGGTGACAAACGCCTTGAGGCCGCCGGGGTAGGTGCGCCCCAGCGCGCTGGCGGCGCGGTTCTCGGAGGACATCAGCGCGAGCAGCAGCATTTCCCGCCGCGTCAGGGTGGCGCCGTACTCCAGCCGGGAGCCGGTGAGGCGGATCAGGTCGCGGTCGGCGCTGGAGACCGTGATTTTCTCCTCGAGGTCCAGTCCCGCATCCAGGATGACCATGGCCGTCATGACCTTGGTGATCGAGGCGATAGGGCGGACAGTGTCAGTATCCTTGCCGTAGATGACGTTGCCCTCGGCATCGAGCACGATGGCTGAGGCCGACTTCAGCCCCGGGTTGCCGTGGAGCTGGGCGAACTTGCTGTTGCCGGCGGCAAGCGCGGTGACTGGCAACACCAGCATCAGGAACAGGGCCCACAGTGACTTCTTCATTCTCGGCTTCCGAATTGACAGGCTTTGGCCATCCGCTGCTGCGGCGGTCGGGGCGGTTTCTTCGGACCTATTCTGCACCAGCACCCGGATCGGC
>JBFHFJ010000248.1:0-5203 GCA_041583655.1 Haliea sp.
CAGGTGCTCGTCGCCTTCCAGCGCGACATTGACGCCGTCCCGGGCCAGCTTCACCGCATAGGGCAGGGTGGCATTGGTGAGCGCGATGGTGGAAGTACGCGCGACGCCGCCGGGCATATTGGCCACACAGTAGTGCACCACGCCGTCGACCACGTAGGTGGGATCCTTGTGGGTGGTGGGCTTGCTGGTTTCGAAGCAGCCGCCCTGGTCAATGGCGACGTCCACCATCACCGCACCCTTTCTCATCCGCGTGACCAGTTCGCGGGAAATCAGCTTGGGTGCCGAAGCCCCCGGAATCAATACGGCTCCCACCACCAGGTCCGCCTCCAGCGCATAGCGCTCCACGGCCTCCTTGGTGGAGTACACCGTTTTCAGGCGGCCCCCGAAGAGCATGTCCAGTTCCTTCAGGCGGTTGAGGTCCCGGTCCAGCAGGGTCACATCCGCGCCCATACCCATGGCCATGCGGGCGGCGTTGACGCCCACCACGCCACCGCCGATCACCAGCACCCTGGCCGGCTCGACGCCGGGCACGCCGCCCAGCAGCACGCCGTTACCGCCCTGGGCTTTTTCCAGGTTGTGGGCGCCGGCCTGGATCGCCATGCGCCCGGCCACCTCGCTCATGGGGGCGAGCAGCGGCAGGCCCTGCCCTTTGGAGGTGACGGTTTCGTAGGCGATGCAGGTGGCGCCGGAGGCCAGCAGGGCGCGCGCCTGGTCCGGGTCCGGGGCCAGGTGCAGGTAGGTGAACAGGAGCTGGCCCGGGCGCAGCATCTGGCATTCGCCGGGCTGCGGCTCCTTGACCTTGATGATCATGTCCGCCCTGGCGAAGATCTCCTCGGGGCCGGCGACGATCTCTGCGCCTGCATCCACATACTGGGCATCGTCGAAACCGATCGGCTCGCCACCGTCCTGCTGAACCAGCACCTGGTGGCCGTCGTGGACCAGCTCGCGCACCCCCGCAGGAGTGAGCCCGATGCGGTACTCGTGATTCTTGATTTCCTTCGGAACGCCGATCAGCATGACTGTGCCCCCTGCAAGCAGTAATTGATACGCGCATGCTAGACCGGGATCACTGACTTTTCCTCGGTATTTTCTGCCATGGATTAGCCGTTTCGACTTTTTCGTGGGCAGTTTTTAGTGGAATCAACCACGCTAGAACCGTAATATACAGTCGGAATAAGCGGATATAACCAGGCGGATGGTGGATCATCATGGAGCGCAAACTGCACACTCTCAACCGCACCGATCGCCGCCTGTTGCGCCTGCTGCAGAAGGATGCCCGCAGCAGCTACGCGGAGCTGGCGCGGCAGGTGGGCCTCAGCACCACGCCCTGCAAAGAGCGGATCAAGCGCCTGGAGCGTGAGGGGGTGATTCGCGGCTACCAGGCCATCCTCAACCCGGACTTTCTCGACGCCGGACTGGTGGTGTTCGTCCAGATCCGCCTCAATCGCACATCCCAGGACATATTCGAAGAGTTCAAGCAGAGCGCCTTTGAGCTCCCTGAGGTGCAGGAGTGCTACCTGGTGTCCGGCAACTTCGACTACCTGATCAAGGCCCGGGTCGCGGACATGAATGCCTACCGCGCCTTTCTGGGGGAAACCCTGCTGACCCTGCCCGGGGTGCAGGAATCAACCAGCTATGTGGTGATGGAGCAGGTAAAGGAGACCCTGGCGCTGCACATTCCCTGACGCCGGGGCAGCGCCCCTACTCGTGATCCACATCCTTGTACTGCAGGTTGGTGAGCTGTTCTGACAGCAGGCCGATCAGGAACACGATCATCCCCCCGAGCACCAGCAGGGTGCTCATATTGGTAAAGCGCCAGGACCCGCTGGTCAGGGCCGCGGCCAGGTAGTTGAGCACGCCGAGCCCCGTGGTCAGCACCGATACCGGGAAATACACCTTGAGTGGCGAATACAGGGTGCCGATCTTGAAAATGATCAGGAAGAACCGCACCCCGTCCCGCAACAGGTTGATGTGGCTCTTGCCCAGGCGCTGGCTGACTTCGATAGGGACAAACCCTACCGAATAACCCGCCCGGAAGAAGGCCATGGTGGAGGTGGTCGGGTAGCTGAAACCATTGGGCAACAGGTAGAGGAAGCCGAGGAACTTGCGACGGTTGACGGCGCGAAAGCCCGAGGTGAGATCGTCAATGCGCCGGTTGACCATCCAGCTGGCGAGGCGGTTGTAGAAGGCATTGGCACTCCAGCGGAAGATACTGGCCTGCATCCCGCGGCCGCTGCGGGACCCGACCACCAGATCATAACCTTCATCCAGCTTTTCCAGCAGGCGCGCGACGTCCTCGGGCTGGTGCTGACCATCCCCGTCCATGAATACAATGTACTCGCCCCTCGCCGCCAGGGCGCCTGCCTTGATCGCCGCGCCGTTGCCCTTGGAGTAGGGCTGCGACAGCACCTGCACCCCGGCGGACTCACACACGGCGCGCGTGCCGTCGGTGGAGCCGTCGTCGACCACGGTGATGGGCACCTCAGGGTACAGCTCCCGCAATTTCGGCAGGAACAGGGCGAGACCCTGCTCCTCGTTCTTGGCTGGAATGACGATGGAAAACTTCAACTATGGCTGCTCCGTGTACAGCGCCAGCGTCTGCTGCTCACTGACATTCAGTTCACCCGCAGCCTGCTTCGCCTGCAGGACCGCGATCATCTGCTCCGCGTCCCCCACTTTACCCAAGGCGGTGGCGAAATGCAGCTTCATCAGCTGGCCGCGGGTGCTGTCGGGCGACAGCACCAGGAACTGTTCGGTGTATGCCAGGGCGAACTCGAAGCGCCCCAGGGCGTTTTCGAGGACTGCGAGGCTGGAGTAGACGTTGGCCGCCGCCTTGCGCTCGAAGTCGTCCACCAGGAACAGTGTCGCCATGTGATCGGCAAACTGCCCTCGCGGAAAACCCGGGCAGGCATTGTCCTGCAGCAGCCGGACCAGGGTCAGCAGCGTTGTCACCGAGCTCACCGGCCGCTGCGGATCCAGCGTGCCGATGTGCTGGATTTCCGCCGGATCAACGGCAACACCGGCAATGCACGCCAGCGCGAGATCGCGCAGCGCCCGGTCCGCGTCCCTCTCGCCGCTGCTGGACTGGAACGCCAGTTGCGAGTAGCGCCGCGCTTCCGCCATTGCGCCCGCGTCTGCCATCAACACGGCCATGTCAGTGTTCGCCCGGGCGGAGCCGGGGTGGCCGTTGACATGGTGCATGGCCAACAGCGGCCGACTGGACCAGACCTGCACCAGCGGCGAGGTCTGCAGCGCCAGCCAGCACACATACACCGCGAGCAGGGTGAGAACAGGCGCCACCAGCGGCGGCCCCGTGCGCATCAGCGCCGCCAACCCCAGACCGAGCAGCAACCAGAGGCCCAGGGCCGGAAAGTAGTTGCGGTGCTCGAAGTACAACTCCAGCGGTAACACACTGCTCTCCACCGCGTGCCCCACCAGAAACCAGGCAACACCCAGTGCGGCCCAGCGCCCCTGGCGCCAGCGCAATGCCAGGGCCGCCAGGGCGGCGACGGCGCACCAGGCCAGCGCGGCCCACAGGGTTGTGGCCGGGTCCGCCAGGCTGCGGGAGATCGCAAAGTCATCGTGGTATACCCCCAGGCTCTGCAGGTCCGGCCACCACAGCTGGCCCACGTAGTCCCAGAGCACCCGCAACTGGGTCAGCAAACGCTCTTCGAGACTGAAAGGACGGTGGCGGAAGGCACCGGCAAGTGATTCCCAGCGCAGCACCGCAACTGCCAGCAGACCCGCCGCGCCAACAGCAATGATACCGTGCACAGCGCGCCGCCAGCGCGGCATGACCCGCCCCTGGGTGTCCCGGCACTGGAACCACAGTGCCTCAACCAGCAACAGTACCGGGACAATCACTACCGCGTTTTCCTTGGCAAAGACGGCGACCACTGTCGAGAGCAACACCAGCGCGAGCAAGTGCCAGGCCACACGCCCCGCCGCCAGGCGCCGGCGCCATAGCAGCCAGGCCAGCAGGGCGCACAGCATGAACGTCGTGCTGAGCATGGCCATGCGTTGCACCACATAGAGCACCGAACTGACCTGCAGGGGCGCCAGCAGCCAGGCCCCGGCGAGAAGGGCCGCCAGCACCGGCGCCGCCGGTGCTGCTGTGTGCGCCAGCAACAAGCAAAATACGGCGAACACCAGCACGCCATTCACCAGATGCAGTGCCAGATTGACCCGCTTGCTGATTTCCAGGCTGTCGCCCAGCCAGAGTTTTTCCAGGGCGAAACTGAGGATGGTCACCGGGCGCCCCAGCGGGCCGGAGCCATCGCCGAAAACCACCTCCCACAATTTGTCGGGGTGATCCCGCAGGTCGTCGATCACCAGGACGCTGGAGACATCATCCAGCAAGGGGGGGCCGCTGGTCCCCGGCCAATACAGCCACGCGGTCAACGCCAGCAGCGCGGCCATCAGGGGCAGCGCGAGCAGCCAGGGCCCGAAGACACGCCGCATCACGGTGTCACCGCGCCTGCGTGGGGAAACAGTCGGCGCAGCGTGCGCAATTCCCGGAAATGGGGATCGTGAGCCAGCACCGCACGTGCCTGCTCGAAGACGGGGCCATAGCGATTGTCGGCGCCAAACTCATCAATCAGGCGGTAGCGCAAGCCGATGGCCGCGGGCGAACGTTCCAGCGCCCGCTCCAGGACCGCCACCCGGTCTTCCCGGGGAGCGTCGACTGCAGCCAGGTATTCATGGTGCAGGCTGGCGATGCGCGTCGAGCCCGGATAGCGCTGCTCGAGGTCGGCGATGAGCTGCTCCGCTTCTCCCTCCCCGGCACTGCAGCGCCCCTCCCCCAGGCAGCGCATCAGCGACTGCAGGGCAATGTAGTCGGAAACCTGCAGGACCCGGGCACGCACCGCATCCCTGGCCAGCGCCAGCCAGCGCGAGGCATCTCCCTGCCCCGGCAGGTAGCCGCTATCGATTTGATACAGCATGATCAGCGCCCCCAGGTCACCAGCGCCGGCGCGATAATTTTCCTCGTAACGCTGCCGGGCTTCGGCCAGGTAAAGTACCCGCTGCTGGCGATCCAGCCCGTATTTTTCCGGCGCCAGAAACCGCTCCATCAGGACATTGGCCACCGCATGCCGGGCGCGCACCGAGCCGGGATGATTCAGGCTGTTGACCTGTGCCAGGCGCAGTTCGTCCGACCAGGTGCTGGTGCGCACGAACAGAAAGCCCGCATACAGCAGGCAGC
>JBFHFJ010000249.1:0-5165 GCA_041583655.1 Haliea sp.
CTGAGCTGGCTTACGGTGCGCGCAGCCCAAGCCCGCGTATTCCTGCAAACTCCGCTCTGGTGTTTGAGGTTGAGCTGCTGGATATCGTTAAATAATTAACGCCAGTTGCAAGGTGCGGTGTATGCCGCACCTGCTCTTTCTGCTGTTTTCTGTTTGTCTCTTTTCTTATCTTCTTGATTTTTTGTTGTCTGTCGCACTAATCGGTGTGCTTAGTGGCCGGTTGGCCCTGTCTCAGATAATTGCCCATATCGGCCAGTGTACGGCGCAAACTGTTTAGCTGATTTTCGTTTATGGCAATGGTGGATGCGCATTTCCGGCAGTCGAGCATTTTATGCTGAAGCAACTCGGCAGCACGTTTGGCATTGATAGTATTGCAGGCAGGGCAGGTAACAGGATATTGAGCTGATTGAGCAACGGAATTCACAGCAGTTCCCGCAAGTTAACATAATTGATGTCACAAGCTAGTGGAAAAGTATGAAGAATAAAAGAAAGGAATGTTAAGAGTGTAAAGTTGGTCGGGGTAGAGAGATTCGAACTCCCGACATCCTGCTCCCAAAGCAGGCGCGCTACCAGACTGCGCTATACCCCGATGATCCTGCGGGCTGTAATGAGCCACCCGTTTTCAGGAGGCGCATAATACTCAGCCCCCGCCGGGCCGTCAACGCCATCTTGGTGATATTACGCGAGTTTCAGCCCGCGCGCCCCTCCCATTTACAGGTACTGCATGGGACAATACGCGCCCTCCACAGTTCGCCAACACAGGAAACAACCCATGTCAGCACTGGTTCTGGACGGCAAGACCCTCGCAGCCCAAACCGAGGCCGACCTGCTCGCCCGCGTCGGGCAGATCAAGGCCAAATCCGGGGGCAAGACCCCGATCCTCGCCACCATCCTGGTTGGCGACGACCCCGCCTCGGCGACCTATGTGAAGATGAAGGGCAATGCCTGCCGCCGGGTGGGCATGGAATCCCTGGCGGTGGAACTGCCCGCCTCCACATCCACCGAGACCCTGCTGGCCAAGATTCACGAACTCAACGCCAATCCGGATGTGCACGGCATCTTGCTGCAGCATCCGGTGCCGGCACAGATTGATGAGCGCGCCTGCTTCGATGCCATCGCCCTGGAGAAAGATGTCGATGGTGTGACCTGCCTGGGCTTTGGCCGCATGGCGATGGGCGAGGACGCCTACGGCTGCGCCACGCCGCAGGGGATCATGCGTATCCTTGAACATTACGGCATCGAGATCGAGGGCAAGCACGCGGTCGTTGTGGGCCGCAGCCCGATCCTGGGCAAGCCAATGGCGATGATGCTGTTGCAGAAGAATGCCACGGTCACCATCTGCCACTCGCGCACCCGCAACCTGCCCGACCTGGTGGCCCAGGCGGACATCCTGGTAGGGGCAGTGGGCAAACCGGAGTTCATTCGCGCAGACTGGGTCAAGCCCGGTGCAGTGGTGATTGACGCGGGCTATCATCCTGGCGGGGTGGGCGATATCGAGCTGGCACCGCTGGCCGGGAAGGCCAGCGCCTATACCCCTGTTCCCGGCGGCGTCGGGCCGATGACCATCAATACGCTGATCCTGCAATGCGTCATGTCCGGGGAGAGGTCGTTGGGCTGAGTTACGCCCCTGGCGGCTGCGTCGCCCCCGCCGGGGGCGATTCGGGTCACACCCGCCGCCAGCGCGTCCCCTCCCGGGAATCCTCAAGCTCCACCCCTGCCGCCAGCAGTTCGGCACGAATGGCATCGGCGCGGGCGTAATTCTTGTCCGCCTTGGCCTGCTGGCGCTCGGCAATCAACGCGTCGATAGCCCCGGAATCTATGAGCTCCTCTCCCGCCGCACCCTGCAGCCAGTGCTGCGGCTCCTGCTGCAGGATCCCCAGCAGTGCCCCGGCTGCCAGAATCCGCGCCTTCAGCCGCGGCTTGTCAGCATCCGCCGCCTTGTGCAGCTGCTTGACCAGTGCGTGCAGCTCGGCGATCGCCAGCGGCGTATTGAGATCATCCTCCAGTGCCTTATAGAAAGCCTCCTCGGCAAGCTCCACTGCGGCATCCCCTGCCGGCAGGTCCTCAACCGCTCGCAGGGCGCTATAGAAGGCGGCCAGAGTTGACTCCGCCTGGTCCAGCAACTCCGCGGAGACGTTCAGCGGCGAGCGATAATGTGCGGACAGCAGCGCAAAGCGCAGCACTTCACCGCGGTAGTGGCCCAGCAGCTCACGCACGGTGCGGAAATTGCCCAATGACTTGGACATCTTCTCGCCATCGATATCCAGATAGGCATTGTGCATCCAGTAGTGCACGTAATCGCCGCCGTGGGCGCAGCGACTCTGGGCGATTTCGTTTTCGTGGTGCGGGAAGATCAGATCGCGGCCGCCACCGTGGATATCAATGGTCTCTCCCAGATGGGCGCGGATCATGGCCGAACATTCCAGGTGCCAGCCCGGCCTGCCCCGGCCCCAGGGGCTGTCCCAGCCGGGGTCCTCAGCCGCCGCGGGCTTCCACAACACGAAGTCGCCCGGGTGGCGCTTGTACTCGGCCACCTCCACCCGCGCCCCCGCCAGCATGTCCTCCAGGGAGCGCCTGGACAGACGCCCGTAATCGGGCATCGACTCCACTGCAAACAGGACGTGTCCCTCGCTTTCATAGGCGTGGCCCTTCTCGATAAGGGTCCGGGTCAGCTCTATCATGGCGTCGATATTGTGGGTGGCGTGAGGCTCCAGGGTCGGCGGCAGGGCATTCAGGGCCGCCATGTCTTCCCGATACTTGGCAGTGAACTCGCCAGTCACTTCCTCGATCCCGCGGCCGGTGTCCCGGGCAGCGGCGATGATCTTGTCGTCGACATCGGTAATGTTACGGGCGTAGACAACCTTGCTGTACTGGGTCTGTAACAGTCGGAACAGCACATCGAACACCACAACCGGGCGGGCATTGCCGATGTGGGCGAGGTTATAAACGGTGGGTCCGCACACATACATGCTGACAGTGTCGGGCACCAGGGGTACAAAGGGCTCCTTGCGCCCACTCAGCGTGTTGTAGACCGTAATGCTCATCCCTGATCTCCGCCGCCCGCGCTCCAGGTGTCGCGCAACCCGATCGTGCGATTGAACACGGGGTGCTCCGGCGTGTGCTCATACCGGTCCGCGACAAAGTATCCCTCGCGCTCGAACTGAAAGCCCTGCTCGGGTAGAGCATCTGCCAGCGAGGGCTCGATCCAGGCGTTTTCCACAACTTGCAGTGACTCCGGATTCAGGAAATCCATAAAGGCGTTGTCGCCGCGGTCCGGCGCCTCGTGGGTAAAGAGGCGGTCGTACAGGCGCACGGTGGCACGGCGCCCGGCGCTGGCGGACACCCACTGGATCACGCCCTTGGGCTTGATACCGTCTGCGGGGTCCTCACCGAAAGTATCGGGGACCGTGACCGCGTGCACCTCAACGATATGGCCAGCTGCGTCCTTCACTACGTCCGTGGCCTCGATCACACAGGCGTTGCGCAGGCGCACCCGCTTGCCCAGCACCAGGCGCTTGTATTTCTTGTTGGCTTCCTCGCGGAAGTCATCGGCATCAATATACAGCTCACGGGTAAATGGCAGCTCGCGGCTGCCCAGATCCTCGCGGGTCGGGTGCGCAGGCGCACTCAGCAACTGCCTGTGGTCCGCCGCCAGATCCGTCAGCACCAGTTTCAGCGGGTTGAGGACACAGAGGGCCCGGGGCGCGTTGTCGTTGCGGTCATCGCGGATGGCGTGCTCCAGCATCGCCACATCCACCACACCATCGCTGCGGGTAACACCGATCATGTCACAGAAACGGCGGATAGCGGCCGGGGTAAACCCGCGGCGGCGCATACCGGCGATAGTGGGCATGCGTGGATCGTCCCACCCGTTCACTACGCCATCGTCGACCAGCTGCTTGAGCTTGCGCTTGCTGGTGACGGTGTAATTCAGGTTCAGGCGCCCGAACTCGTACTGCCGCGGGCGCGACGGTACCGGAAGGTGTTCAATAAACCAGTCGTACAGGGGGCGGTGGTCCTCGAATTCCAGGGTACAAATGGAGTGGGTGACCCCCTCGATCGCATCTTCCTGACCGTGAGCGAAATCATAGGTCGGGTAGATGACCCACTCGCTCCCGGTCTGGTGATGCACCGCTTTGCGAATCCGATACAGAATGGGATCGCGCAGGTTCATGTTCGGCGAAGCCATATCGATCTTCGCCCGCAGAACCCTGCTTCCCTCATCAAATTCACCGGCTTTCATCCGCTCCAGCAGATCCAGGTTTTCCTCGACGGAACGCTCGCGGAAAGGGCTGTTACGTCCGGGCTCGGTCAGGGTCCCCCGGTACTCCCTCGCCTGTTCGGCGTTGAGGTCACAGACATAGGCATCCCCGTTGCGCACCAGGTGCAGCGCCCAGTCGTAGAGCTGCTGGAAATAACTGGATGCATAGCGCACCTCCCCCGCCCACGCATAGCCAAGCCAGCGCACGTCGGCCTGGATGGACTCGATATACTCCTGGCTTTCCTTTTCCGGGTTGGTGTCGTCAAAACGCAGGTTGCAACGGCCACCGAAGCGCTCCGCCAGGCCGAAGTTCAGGCAAATGGACTTGGCGTGACCGACATGCAAATAGCCGTTGGGTTCCGGCGGGAAACGGGTGATTACCTCCTGTACGCGGCCGGCGGAGAGGTCCTCCGCGATCAGTGTCTGGAGAAAGTTGTTGGCGGGCTTGATATCCATGCGGTCCGGTTCGGCTCCAAAAACCGCGCATTATACTGCCTGCCGGGGAGGCCTTACAGGACTTTGCAGCATCCAGGGGGGCCGTTGTCACGCACGCCATGTTTTACTGGCCGGGAAAAGCCCGTATCATTGCGCACTCTTTTTAGACAGCGACGGTCTCTGCAATGGTCATCATCAAAACCACCTTTGGCGATATCACACTCACCCTGGATGCGGAAAAGGCGCCAATCACCGTGGCCAACTTCCTCAAATATGCCAGCGAGGGCTACTACGACGGCACCATCTTCCACCGGGTCATCGACAACTTCATGATCCAGGGTGGCGGCTTCGACACCGAGATGCGTCAAAAGCCCACGGGGGCGCCGATCACCAATGAGGCAGACAACGGCCTGAAGAACGATTTTGGCACCATTGCCATGGCCCGCACCATGGATCCGCACTCGGCCAC
>JBFHFJ010000250.1:0-5151 GCA_041583655.1 Haliea sp.
CCGGGGAGGTCCACCCCCTCGGCAAAGCTGGCCAGGCCAAAGATAACGCTGCCCCGCCCGGCATCAACGGCCTCCCGGTGCTGGCGCAGGATCTCCTGCTTGCTGCCATCCCCCTGTATCAGGATCAGCTCCCCCAGGCTGTCGCGCACTCCCTCATACACTTCCTGCATTTGCCGCCGGGAAGAAAACAGCACCAGGCTGGCTTCAGTGCGGTCCAGCAGGGCCGGCAGCTGTGCCACCAGCGCCGCGGTATGCGCCTCGGCATCGCCGGGGTCGCAGCTCATCGCTGGTACATGCAGGGTGGCACGGGAGTAGTCGAACGGGCTGGTCACCACCTTGAACCTGGCCTCCCGGGGTACGCCGGAGTGCAGGATGAAGCGCTCGAAGGAGCGCAGGGCGGTGATCGTCGCCGAGGTCACCACCACGCCGGCCGCGCGGGACCACAGGTACTCCTCCAGGATATCCGCAGCGAGGATAGGGCTGCAGCGCAGGTCGAAACCGAACTGGCCGCCACTGTCCAGCAAGGTAATCCAGCGCGCTCTCGGCGGAACTTCGCCCTCACCACTCACCGCGTATTCCTGCCACAGGGCCAGGGTGGACTCTGCCCGCCCCAGCAGGGCACCCAGCGTGAGGTGCCAGGTTTCAATCTCGCCCTTGTCCAGCCCGGAGTCGTCCTCTTCCAGGGCCTCTTCCAGCCGGTTCTCAATCTTTGCCAGGCCGCTGGCGAGCTGCTGGAACTGATGCACCAGCCCGGCAGCCAGGGGCTGCAGGACCTCGGGCACGCGGCCGTGGGGGAAACGCAGCTGCTGTTCGTCGCCGCGGCCATTGCCCGGGGGGCGCTCGGCAAACAGGGTCGCCACCGCCTGCTCGGCAACCTGCAGCCCCGCATGGGCCTCGTCCATCACCGCGGGCAACGACTGCAGCGGGCGCTGCAGATCGGTAAAAGGCACCAGTACCGAGGCCGCCTGGGCGAGCAGTTTGCGGCTTTCCTGCAACCACTGGCCCGTGGTGTGCAAGCGGCAAAAACTGGAGAAGTGCGCCAGGGCCTTGTCCGGTAAATGGTGGCCCTCGTCGAAAATATAGATGCTGTCCTCAGGGGCGGAGAGGATTGCACCGCCGCCCAGGGCGAGGTCGGCCAGCACCAGGTCGTGATTGGCGACAATGACATCGGCATACTGCAGCTGGTCCCTGGCGCGGAAAAAGCTGCACTGGCCGATGTTCGGGCAGCGGCGACCGCTGCACTGGCTGTGATCGGTTGTAGCGCCAAACCAGACTGCTTCCGGCACCTGGCCGGGCCAGTTGTCCCTGTCCCCGTCCCATTCGCCGCGCCCCAGGGCCTCGACCATGGCGCTGTATACCGGCAGGGCCTCGGCAGACTCGGGCGCCTGGAACTCGTCAGGGTAAAGCGGAAGTACATCTCCGCCACCGCTGCCGGCAAGCTGCCGGTCCAGCTTTGACAGGCAGACATAGCGACGCCTGCCCTTGGCCAGGGTATAGCTGAACTCCAGCCCGCTGTGATGGCGGATATCCGGCAGGTCTTTGTTGACGAACTGTTCCTGCAGAGCAACGGTGGCTGTGGCAACTACCAGGCGCTTGCCCAGGGCCTGGGCCAGGGGAATCGCGGTGACGGCATAGGCGATGGTCTTGCCGGTACCGGTGCCGGCCTCAATCACGCATACCGCGGGGGATTCCGGATCGGCACGGCCGGTCGCGGGGACAATACGCGCCAGGGCATTGGCAATCTCCGCAATCATCTGCCGCTGGCCCCAGCGTGGGCTCAGGCCCTTGCCCGCCATGATGGCGGCGTACGCCTCGCGGATCTGGTCCTTGAGGGTCTCGCTCAGCAAGGGGGGGCGCAGTCCCCGGCACCGGCCAGGGCCAGCTTGCTGGCGACCGCGTTACCGTAGATGGCCAGGGCAAAGGGCCTGTGCTCCGCGGGCAGCGCCTCCATCCTGGCGCGGAATTCCGCCTCGGAGCAGCTGCCTTCCTCAAGCGTCAGGTTGTCCGGAATCCGGGCGGTGTTACCGTGCAGCATGCGGTAGGCGTGCAGGTTTGTGGGGTGCAGGCAGTACAAAGATATCACCTGGCGATCAATCTCCTCCGCTACCTGGTCCGCGTCGGCGAACTCGCCAGTCAGTGGGGTGCCGAAGGCAACGTGGACCCGACCCTTGTTTCCGGAGATGCCGCGAGCGATCGAAGCCACGTCCTCCTGCTCCGCCTTGGCGTAACTGCCCGTGGTGCTGCGCAAATAGAGCTCCCGCGCCTTGAGCCCGTCGCAAGGGTCCAGTTCGTAGGAGATCGACACCGGTACGATACCCAGCGCATTGACCACCTCGCTGAAGCTCTCGGTCTGCTTGTCACGGCTCATGGTCAGCATCTTGACCACCGCCGGTTCGGTGCGGTCAATGCCATCCTTGGCCCTGCCTTCGCGCTGGGCGATCCACACCGGCGCGCGCTCCTCGTGCAGCGACATGCGGATATAGTTCGCCAGATGGCGAGAGGCCGCGAGCAGCGCGCGGCCACTGCCCGGAGAGCGCTTGACGATAAAGCTCTTGTTAAGGCGCATCAGGTCGGAGACCCACGGCTTGGTCAGCAGGTTGTCGCCGATTGCGATTCGAACCGTCTGGTGTCCGCCCCGGTGCAGGGCATAGTTGGTAAAGGCGGGGTCCATCACGATATCGCGGTGATTGCTCATGAACAGCCAGGGCCGCCCGGGGTCCAGTGCCTCCAGGCCAGAGACGGAGAACCCCGCCGTGGTGTCCTCGATGACTTTCTCCACATAGTGCTTGATCACCATCTGCAAGCCGTGGACATCACCGGCGCCGCGCAGCTGGCGGCCGAGGTACCAGCGCACCACCGGCCGGCACAGGGCAGGCGCCAGCTTCGCCACTTTCCCCAGGCTCAGCCTGGCTATGGAATCCAGTAGCTCCCGGTCGCCCAGCAGGCGCTGCAGCACCGCGGGCACCTCTGCATCGCGGTAGGGGCGGATATCGGCGAAGGGGTCATTCAAGCAGGAATCCTCGGGACAAAGAAGCGGCACACGATACCCAAATTCACCGGCGGCGTCATCCGCCCGATCCGGCCACAAGGTGCGCGCCCGCAGCGCTGACAGCGGCCCGGCGTTCTGCTACCCTGCGACCGCCCCGCCAGAGTCACGCCCTTTTTCGGAGGAACCATGGAAGCGACTTCTGCATCACTACTCACCTTTGGTCTCGCAACCCTGCTCGCCAGCTGGGTCCTGCTGCTGATCCAGTCCTGGAAGGAAGACTACGCCTGGGGGCTCTGCACCCTGATCCTGCCGCCCTTTGCTTATTTGTACGCGCTGTTCCGCCTGGACAAGGCCGGCCAGGCCGTCCTGCTGGCGTTCATAGGGCTCTTCCTGATCTGGCTGGCCTGAGCCAGCGCACAAGGCGGCCGTCCATTAACCATTTGTAACCTGACGAGTCCGCCTTTCCCACAAAGATTTTTATTATTAAAAAACAATACGTTAAGAGATAAAATCCCTCCCGGCACGGCCCCCTTGTTACTCAATTTCCCACAATCTTACAAAACCGTAACTTTTTTACACGCGTAGGAAACGGGTATCCTGAACCCAATCCGGTCGCCATCGCGCCAAAGCGGTTCAGGCCTCACCATCAATCCGTATTGTTGAAAAAGGACTACGTCATGAACATTGCCAAAATTGCCGCTGCCTCCGCCCTGCTGGCCCTGTCTGCCGGCGCCTTCGCCGCCAAGCCCACCAGCATCGTCTTCCAGGGCAATCATGAAACCACCGCGGGCACTGCCTACTCCGAGTACCTCGTAAAGTGCTCCAATGGCAAGACCGCGAAAATGACCGCCTGGGAAAATCGCCGCCAGTGGTGCGCGGGTGAGGAGCAGAACGACCAGTGCGAGCGCAAGCAGATCAAGGCCGCCAAAGCCGCCTGCGACGCAGTCTGAGCCGCTACTCCAGGTAGCGCCGGCGCAGCTCTTCGCGCTCGGCGCTGCCCACCCCCAGCACTTCCTCCAGGTAGGTCTCTACAGCGCCGTAGTCAGCAATGGCTTGCAGGGCGCGCTCCAGGTACGCCTGGTGTACCTCCAGCATCGGCAGGATCGCCTCTTCCGGTACCGACTCCAAACCGTACTTTACCCGCAACCGCTCCACTTCCTGCTGCGGATGAAAAAAGCGCGCCGTGAGCAGGTAGTCCTGCATGATTTGCTCCACCGACACACCCAGCGCCAGCAGGATCACCGCCACCGCAAAGCCGGTGCGATCCTTGCCTGCGGCGCAGTGCACCAGAAACCGCGCATCCTCGTGCTGCAGAATCTCGCGAAACATCCGTGCGTAGGTCGCCCCCTGGCTCTCCGCGAAATCGCGATTGATGTCCACCATGAAGTCATACATGGGCTGGCGCCCGCCGAGATCCAGCCCTCCCCCGGCGAAAGCCGCGGCGTTGCTGCCGGGGGTAATCGGCAGGCTGGCCACCTTCGGCCGCCTTGACTCGGGGTAGCGGCTGGGGGAGTTCTGCTGTTCGTCCTCGCGGCGGAAGTCACACACCAGGTCAAGCTGCAGGCTGTCCAGCAGCTCCAGATCCTGCGGAGTGAGGCCCGACAGCTGGCCCGAGCGATACAGATAACCCCAACGCACGCGACGGCCGTCGGCTCCGCGATAACCGCCGAAATCACGAAAATTGGGCGTCCCCTGCATCCCCAGTTTGCGCTCCATGGCCAGCGTCTCATTGCCGTGCTGGTCGCTCAGGCGAAACTGGTGGCGCCGTGCCGGCGGCAGGCCCGCAATGCGGGCCCGGGGAGCCGCCTGCTCGTAATGAGCCTGCACCTGGCCATGGCTGCCCAGCGGCTCGACCCGCACCCGGGTGTCCGGGTGGCTGGCAGCCCACTCGATGTGATAGTCGCCTTCAGGGGCGCGCCAGATGTGCACTGCGTCGGTAATCAGGGGCATGGGATCTCTCTGGACAATGAAGTAGTCGGTCGGTTGGGGGCTCAGCCGGAAGCGTGCTGGCCGTCGGAACCCGGGCCAGCGGGCAGCGCCAGCACGGCCCGCAACAGGGTCTTTACCAGGGCCAGCTGGCGCTCGAGCGCCTGCTCGCTGAACGGGTCCTGACCCAGCAGGTCGCGGTACATCGGCGCCATGGTGACATAGGACATCACCAG
>JBFHFJ010000251.1:0-5138 GCA_041583655.1 Haliea sp.
CTGGCCGCCTACAACGACAAAACGCCAGCGGATGTGCTGGCGTTCGACATCGATGCCTACTTCGAGCAGCTTGACCTGCTGCGCCATCTCTCCCCCACCCGTGGCAACGGGCTGCGCGCCATGGTGGCGCGCATCCGGGAGATAGCCGCGACCAACGCGTGACCGGGCCCTGGAAAAACCGATCAGGGCCCTGACACCCTGGTTACACCTCAGACCTCATCGGTCTCGTCGTCTGCGATATCGTCATCCCCGGCAAGATCATCGTCCTCCGTGAGGTCGTCTTCATCGGTAAGATCGTCATCCCCGGTTAGATCGTCATCCTCCGTGAGGTCGTCTTCATCGGTCAGATCATCGCTACCGTCATCCGAGAAATCGTCACAACCCTCGCTGGAATCGTCAGTGCTGTCATCAGCATCCGAATCGTCGTCCCCAAAGCAGGCGAACTCGCGCTCGCCCTCCAGGGCATCGCGATCCTCAAACTCGACTTCGTCGGCAATGCCGTCTGCGATTTCTTCATCTTTGATCCTGACCAGATCGCCCGCCTGAAGACTGTCATAGAACAGCTCCGAACTGATTGTCTCGTCATTCCGGTCTTCGAACTCCGCCCCACTGGTGCTGTAGGTCAAACCCAGAATCGTGATCTCCGCACCGGGGGTAAAGGACTCCACCGGCCCCTGCAGCACCTGATCATCGCCCTCATCCCGATCGATGGTAGTGGCAAAGAGAACATCACCATCCAGGAAAGCTTCTACCTCGAGGAAATCACCCGGGAAGATGTCGCCCAGCGTGAGGACATCCACCTGGTCGGTGTCGTCATCAAGTCGGGTCCGGGCGTCAAGCCGCACCGCGACCTCGCCGGGCACCAGTTGCAGGGTTACAGTGAGATTGTCAACGTCGACGGCACTCACGGGAGCCTCGACCTTGATCCGGCCACGCCGAGAGTCGACCCGGCTGGCAACCAGGACATTGCCATTCCAGGTGCCTTCGATCTCCACCACGGCGCCATTGCCAAGGCTCAGGGTGGCAGGGCGCAGGGTTGCATTGCTGGCGTCTACATCCACGCCACCAACACGGAAGCTGCCGGGGCTCGCAAAGCGGGTGATGGCGCCCTGCACGCGCACCGTTTCACCCTGTTCGAAGCGGCTGCTCTTGCCTGGATCAAGCTCGATCCGGGAAGCACTGATAACTGCTTCGCTCAGGGTACCCCGGACTTTAACCGCCTGCCCCTCGGTGAGATCGCCTTCCGCGAAGCCGACAAACACCGCGGCACTGAAATCAACTGACAGGTCGCCGAGCATGAATGTAGAGTCAGATACCACTCCTACCGAGCCGCGAACCTGAACCTGGGACTGTCCGGCCACAAAACCGGATTTACGTTCCACCCGCGTGGCGCGGAGACTATCACCCCGACCGGTAAAGCCTGACACCTCAACCACATCATCGACTGCCAGCGTAGCAAAGGTGACATCGTCGAACACGGTGCCGGAAAGCTCGACGATAACGTTGAAGCCCAGAATGGTCAGAAGCTTCGAGTTCCCGTCCGGACTGACCTCGATACGCGATATCGGTCCGGTGAGTTCATTGTCATACAGCACTCTTTCTGCTGTACCACTGACGCCATCGTCATCCATGTCCCCGATCACCAGCACAACCATTCCGAGGCGCAGGTCATCGTCGCCACGCGTTTCGCCGTCGATGATGACTTCCGCCTCATCGGTATTAAAACGCACCCCGTTGACGAAGATACTGCCAAAGCCATCAATGGTCCCGCTACTGGTGGTGCTCTGGCCGGAACCTCCAATACCTCCGCCGCCGCTACCGGTGGGGGGCGGGGAGGACACGGCGACGCTGTCACCACCGCCGCCACCGCCGCCACAGGCAGCGAGAACAAGGGCTAGCGCGCTGGCGGTGGCGACCGGGCGAGGCAACATTGTTGTTTTCATGAGGAATACTCCTGCTCAGAAAGTTCGATGTAGTAGATTCCAACAGCCACGTAGGCTGTGTTTTCAGTGGTTTCCTGCTGTTCCTTGACCTGGTTCCGGGACAGCCAGGCGTTGTATTCCTCAAGAAGCTCCTGGGATTTACGGTTGGATATCTCGCGAAACTCCCTGAGCGCATCGGGGGGCATGGAGGCGTTGGAGACCTTGCGCTGGAAAAAGCGGTCCGCCCGGCCAGCTTCCAGGTTATGGCCTATGGTGTGGATCAACTCGCCGACGTCCTTGCCCAGGATGTTGATTTTGTCCGTCGGGGTTGCCATGGGAATGTAGGCACGCTCCCTCAGTACAACCCTCCCGTCTTCTGCAGCGACATTGTTGCTGCCCTGCAGAATGGACAGCATGGCCGCGGGTGGAATATCGCCACTGTAGCGCCGGACCAGAGCGGAAAAGCTGCCGGAATCGCCATCCACAGGCAGAACAGCGGGCCCGCCATCCGCAGAAAGGAATTCGGCGTCGTTGAGCCAGCCGCTGATGACCCGGATCGCCCTGCTGTAACGCCGGGCAGCCTCCCCGTTGATCTCCGGGGCGGCCTCCCGCAAACGACTGACCTCTTTGCGGGTCATGCCGGTGATCGCGGAGACCGCTGAAACCGTCGGGCGCCTGCTGGAACGCTCGATCAGCAGAAAACCCTCCTCGGCAAACGCACGCCTCGCGAGTTCGGCAAAGGTACCGTAGGCCATACCATGAGAAAGCAACACCCGGGCCAGAGGCCGCAGGATGCGCAGCACCGCATGACTGAGAACATTATGTATTGGCATATCCATATTTGGGAAAATATTCCCAATAATTCAATCTGTCAATTGCTCGAGGCGTACTTTTCAGCAAATAAAAGAGAATTTCTGGACATCACGGATCAGGAGCCACGTGGTTACCACGGGCGGACCAACACCACACCGCCATGACACTGCGAAGGTCGAGGGAGAGGGTTCAGGCTGACGGCAGAGACAGCTGCTCCCGGGCAGCAATGGAGGGCGAGGGAAATTCCGGCGGAGTGGCGGCCATCAGGCCAACAGCGCGCGCCCCGGGATAGACTGCAGCAGCTGCCGGGTATACTCCTGCTGGGGCCGCTCGAACAGGGCTTCCCCGGTGCCCTGCTCCACCACCTTGCCCTTGTACAGGACCAGGATGCGGTCGGCGATATGGCGCACAACCGCGAGGTCGTGGGATACGAAGAGCATGGTCAGGCCGTATTCCCTGCCCAACTCCAGCATCAGGTCCAGGATCTGCGCCTGGATGGTGACATCCAGTGCCGACACCGGCTCATCGGCGACCACAAATTCGGGACGGGTGGCCAGGGCCCGGCCGATGGCAATGCGCTGGCGCTGGCCGCCGGAAAACTCGTGCGGGTACTTGCGCACAAAGGCCCGCGCCAGGCCGACATCGTCCATCAGCTTGAGCACGCCCTGCTCTACCGTCTTGCGGCTCTCGATACCGTGCAGCAGCAGGGGTTCCGCCAGGGTATCGTAGACCGACATGCGCGGATTCAGGGAGGCGTAGGGATCCTGGAAGATCATCTGCATGCGCCGCCGCATCTGTTTCAGGGCCAGGCCCTCGAGCGCGGTCACGTCGGTGCCGTCGAAGAGCACCTCGCCACTGGTCACCGGCACCAGGCGCAGCAGGGAGCGGCCGATGGTGGACTTGCCGCTGCCGGACTCGCCTACCAGGCCCAGCACCTCGCCGCGCTGGATGGTGAAGCTGACATCATCCACGGCGCGCAAGGGCTCCCTGCCACGGCCCTGGCGAAACCAGGTACAGAGGTGGTTGACGGTAATCAGGTCGTCGCGGGCCTCATTACTGGGTGCCTTGCTTCCCGCCGGAATCGCGTCCAGCAGCTTGCGGGTGTAGGGGTGTTCGGCGCGCTCGAAGATTGCCGCGCGATCGCCCCGCTCCACCAGGTGCCCCTTCTCCATCACCACGATTTCGTCGGCGATGTCGGCGACCACCGACAGGTCGTGACTGATGAAAATCACGCCGATATTGCGCTTGCGCTGCAGCTCCGCCACCAGGGCCAGGATCTGGGCCTGGATGGTCACGTCAAGGGCCGTGGTCGGCTCGTCGGCGATCAGCAGCTTGGGTTCGTTGATCAACGCCATTGCGATCATCACCCGCTGGCGCATGCCGCCGGAAAACTGGTGCGGGTACTGGTCTATGGTGGCTGCGGGATCCCGCAGGCCCACTTCCGCCAGCAGCTCCAGCGCCCGCTCCCGGGCAGCGGCCTTGCTCACCTTGCGGTGATACACCAGGGGTTCAACCAGCTGCTCGCCGATGGTCATGTAGGGGTTCAGGCAGGTCATCGGGTCCTGGAAAATCATCGCGATATCGCGGCCGCGGATCTCCCGCAACTGTGCCTCGCTCATCGCCAGCAGGTCGCGTCCCTCGAAATGGGCGGTGCCGTGTTCCACGCTGGCCGGCGGCGTGGGCAGCAGGCCCAGCAGGCTGTAGCAGCACACGGACTTGCCGGAACCGGATTCGCCGATAATCGCGGTGATCTTGCCGGACTCGACGTCGAAGCTGATCCTGTTGACCGCAGTAACGCGCCCGTTGCGGGTGGTGAAGTCGACTTGCAGATCGCGCACGCTGAGCAGGGCCATGGCCGTTCAGTCTCCGGAGCCGCGCACGTCCAGCGCATCGCGCAGTCCGTCGCCAAGGAAGTTGAGGGCAAACAGGGTCAGGGTCAGGGCGGCGCCGGGGAAAATCAGCAGCCAGGGGTACTCTTCCATGGTTTCCGCCCCGTAGGAGATCAGCAGGCCCCAGGAGGTCGCCGGCGGTTGCACGCCCAGCCCGAGAAAGCTGAGAAAGGCCTCCAGCAACATGACACTGGGAATGGTCAGGGTGGTATAGACAATGATCGGGCCCAGGGCATTGGGGACCAGGTGGCGGCGCACGATAGTGGCCGGCGACAGGCCCAGGGAGATCGCGGCCTCTACAAACTCCTGCTGGCGCAGGGACTGCACCTGGCCCCGCATGATCCGCGCCATGGTCAGCCACTCCACCGCGCCAATGGCGAGAAACAGCAGCAGCAGGTTGCGCCCGAACACCACCATCAGCAGCACGATAAAGATCATGAAGGGCAGCGCATAGAGAATATCGACCAGCCGCATCATCACCGCATCCACGCGCCCGCCGACATAGCCCGCCACC
>JBFHFJ010000252.1:0-5126 GCA_041583655.1 Haliea sp.
CTGCTGGGCCAGGATTTCCCGCTGCAGCAGCCCGGCGAGATCGGCCGTGTCGGCGAGGAAGTCTCGCCCTACACGGGCAAGCCGCTGGGGGTGCGCTACCCGCGGCTGGACCCGGGCGGCTTGTTCCCCGCTATCAACGCCGCGCGCCCGGGCTGGGCCGCGGCCAGTCCGGAAGAGCGGGTCGGTGTCTGCCTGGAAATCCTGCAGCGCTGCGGTGAGCAGCTGTTCGAGAACGCCCACGCCACCATGCATACCTCCGGTCAATCCTATGTCATGGCCTTTGCCGGCAGCGGCGCCAATGCCCTGGACCGCGGCCTGGAAGCGCTGGCCTACGCCCACAAGGCGATGCAGGACGTCCCCGCCACCGCGCGCTGGGAGCGCCAGTTCGGCCGCGACGGCGTGGCCAGCCTGGACAAGCGCTACCGGCTGGTGCCGCGCGGGGTCGGCGTGGTGATCTGCTGTGCCACCTTTCCTCTGTGGAACACCTATCCCGCCCTCTGCGCTTCGCTGGCCACGGGTAATCCGGTGGTGCTGAAGCCGCATCCGGCGGCGACCCTGCCGGTGGCCATGGTGGCGAAGGTGTGCCGCGAGGTGCTGGCGGAGGCGGGCTTCGATCCGAACCTGGTCACCCTTGCCGCGGATACCCGCGCGGAGCCGGCGACCCTGCCGCTGGTCCAGCACCCGGACACGGCCATCATCGATTTTACCGGCAGCCCGCGATTCGGCAGCTGGCTGGAACAGAATTGCCCCGGCAAGCTCGTCTATACCGAAACCGCGGGCTGCAACTCGGTGGTCCTGGAGTCCACCGCCGACCTCACCGCCACGGCACGGGCCATCGCGCACTCGCTGTGTCAGGCCTCGGCGCAGATGTGTACCAGCGTGCAGAATATCCACATCCCGGCGGCGGGGATCCGGGTCGGCGCCGGGACGGTGTCCCACGCGGAGGTAGCGCAGGCAATCTGCGCTGCGGTGGACCACTGGCTGGCGGATGCGCGTGGCGCGGCGACACTCTGTGGCACCCTGTTCGACCCCTCGGTGCAGGCGAATGTGGATCGCTATCGCGAGCTCGCTGGCGACCGGATCCTGCGCGACTCATCAGCCTACGACAACCCGGGGTACCCCGCCGCGCGCACTGCCAGCCCGCTGGTCATTGCGGCGACCGCGGCTGATCGGGACTGGTACCGGCAGGAGGTCTTTGGCCCGGTCTCCTTTGTCATAGCCAATGACAGCGCGGAGGCCTGCCTGGAAGACGCCACCGGCAATGCCCGGGATTGTGGGGCCATAACCTCGCATGTCTACTCCACGGACCCGGTGTTCCTGGCCAGGGCGGTTGATGCCTACCACGCGGCGGGAGCATCCGTGGCCTGTAACCTGACCGGCATGCCGATCAACTTTGCCGCTGCCTACTCGGATTTCCACGTCACCGGGCTGAACCCCGCGGGCAATGCCTGCCTGGCCGACCTCGCTTTCGTCAGCAACCGGTTTCGAATCGTGCAGAGCAAGTTCATGGGTGTGGCGCCGGCGCACTGAGCGCCGCGGCTCAGGCCATGCTGCCCTGTTGCCGGAAGGCCAGGGCCTCGGCGATGTGGCTGTGCTCTATGCTCGCGGCTCCGGCCATGTCAGCCAGGGTCCTGGCAACCCGCATGCTGCGCTGCAGACCACGCCCCGACAGGCGCAGGGTGTCGGCGGCCCGCTCCAGTTCGCGCCTCGCCGCCGGCTGTAAAGAGCACACCTCGCGGAATTTCTCGTCGGGCAGTGTGGCATTGGTTTGGCCCTGCCGGCGCAGCTGTCGCCTTTGCGCGGCAATGACCCGCTCCCGTACCGATGCTGAACTTTCCCCCGCGGTTTGCTCGCGTAGCAGGGTGGCGGCGTCAAGGCGCGGCACGTCGGCGTGCAGGTCAATCCGGTCCAGTAGCGGACCCGACAGGCGCTGGCGGTAGCGCTGGATCTGGTCGGGGGTGCAGCGGCAGGGTTGCAGTGGATCGCCATGGAAGCCGCAGGGGCAGGGGTTCATGGCGGCAACCAGCTGGAAACGTGCCGGGTAGGTAAATTTGTGGTTGGCACGGGACAGGGTAATGGCAGCGGCCTCCATGGGTTCTCGCAGCATTTCCAGTACCTGGCGGTTGAACTCGGGCAGCTCGTCCAGAAACAGTACCCCGCCGTGGGCCAGGCTGGCTTCGCCGGGACGCGGCCGGGCCCCGCCCCCGACCAGGGCCGCGGCGCTGGCGCTGTGATGCGGGTTGCGAAACGGGCGGCGCCACAGGTGTTCCAGACTGGTGCTGTCGTAAAAGCTGTGCAGGGCGGCGCAGGTCAGTGCCTCCTCCGGGTCCGGTGGCGGCAGGATCCCGGGCAGGCGGCTGGCGAGCAGTGTCTTGCCAGTGCCAGGGGGGCCGCAGAGCAACAGGTTATGGCCTCCGCTCGCGGCAATTTCCAGGGCGCGTCGCGCCAGGCCCTGGCCGGCGACGTCCGCCAGGTCGGGATAGTGCGGGGCGCTGTTTGCTGTTGCGCAGGGCACTGCAGGCGCCAGGGGTTGGCGACCGTTCAGGTGGGCGCAGAGGGTCAGCAGGTCAGTGGCGCCGATGATCCTGCTGTGGGGCACGACAGCGGCCAGGGCGGCGTTGTCCGCCGGCGTGACCAGCGCGCGCCCCGAACCGGTGCAGGCCTGGGCCGCGGGAACAATGCCGGGGATGGGACGGACCGCGCCGCTGAGCGCAAGCTCACCGACGAATTCGTGGTCGTGGAGATGTGTGGCCGGGAGCTGGCCGGAGGCAGCCAGAATGCCAAGGGCGATCGGAAGATCGAAGCGTCCGCCCTCCTTGGGCAGATCCGCGGGCGCCAGGTTCACGGTGATGCGCCGGTCCGGGAAGTCAAAGTGGGAGTTCTGCAGGGCGCAGCGCACACGATCGCGGCTTTCGCGTACCGCGGTCTCGGGCAGGCCGACGATACTGAACGAGGGCAGTCCGTTGGCGAGGTGGGTTTCCACCTGCACCAGGGGCGACGTAATGCCCACCGCCGCGCGGCTGTAAATGACGGACAATTCCATGGCTCATCCTTGAGCTTCCCCCCCGGGGGGCTGTTAGTTCCTCGTCTGCTGGGCCTCGAATTCCCTGGTCAGTGCTTCCAGCTCCGCTTCCAGCTGGGCAACCTGGGCCCGGGTGCGGGTGAGAATGGCTGCCTGGGCATCGAACTCTTCCCGGCTCACCATGTCCAGCTTGCCCAGGGCCGACTGCGCCAGCGCGCGCACGCTTTTATCCACATCGGCCCGGAGTCCGGAGCCTGCGACCAGCGCGTTCATCTGTTGCAGGATGTCGCCCAGCGGCGGGGGTTTCAGGGCCATGGCGAGGTGTTCCTCGTAGCAATGACAGCGTCGGCAGTGTAGTGCAATTGACGTGCTGAGCACAGATCATCGCCGTGCACCAATATAAGGCATTGCACTAATTAGGTGCGATCCTGCGGGCCCGAGGTGCCCGTCTGGACCAGGATATGTCTTCTAACAGCATGTTTTATATGGGTTTTGCATCTATTGGCACAGCGCCTGCAGTTGCTCTGTTGCAAATGTGACAAACGTGTCACGGAAGCCGCCACGCCCCGGCAAGCGGCTCCCGAATGCCAACCCAAGGAGAATCACAACATGCTGCACAAGAAACTGCTTCCCGCTTCCATCACCGCTGCCCTGCTGTTGGGCGCCGCTTCCGCCCAGGCGGAAATCAGCGCCAACGTTACTCTGGCAACGGATTACACCTTCCGCGGTATCTCCCAGACCGGTGAGCGCGGGGCCATCCAGGGTGGCTTCGATTGGTCCGGCGAAAACGGGCTCTATGCGGGTATCTGGGGGTCCAATATCAACTTCGGTGGAGATGCATCCACCGAGATGGACTACTACGGCGGCTTTGCCGGTGAAACCGCAGGTGGCTTTGGCTACGACTTTGGTTTCATTTACTACGACTACGAGAACGAGCCGGAATTCGACTACCTGGAATTCGCACTGGGCTTCAGCTATGCGGACTTCAGCTTCGGCGTGAACTATTCCGATGAGTTCGGCGACGGTGGTCCCACATATATCTACTACTCTGCCGGCTACTCCCTGAGCCTCACCGATGAGTTCAGCGTCGGCTTCAATATCGGTTACACCGACACCGACGAAGACGATTTCTGGGAAGATGGCGCCGACACCTACACGGACTACGGCATCACCTTCGGCTACAGCGCCTACGAGCTGGACTTTGCACTCGCCCTGATCGGCACTGATCTCGACGATAGCGATGCCGCCGATGATCGCGTCGTGTTCTCCATCTCGAAGAGCTTCTGAGCCGCCGGGACTGAACCCCACTGGCGCCCCGCGGGGCGCCCTGTTGAAACCAGGAGATTTGCATGAAACTGATCACGGCTATCGTCAAGCCATTCAAACTGGACGACGTGCGCGAGGCGCTCTCTGAGATAGGTGTACAGGGCATTACTGTGACCGAGGTCAAGGGCTTCGGTCGCCAGAAAGGCCACACCGAGCTGTATCGTGGCGCCGAGTATGTCGTCGACTTCCTTCCCAAGGTCAAAATCGAGGTGGCCGTTGCCGAGGCCATGGCCGAAAAAACCATCGAGGCCATCACCAAGGCTGCCAACACCGGCAAGATCGGTGACGGCAAGGTGTTTGTCTCCGCTCTGGAGCAGGTGATACGCATTCGTACCGGCGAAACCGGCGAAGACGCCATCTGAACCCACGCGACTAACAGACGAGAGTGAATCCCATGGAAAACCAGATTTTTGAATTACAGTATGCGATGGACACCTTTTACTTCCTGGTGTGCGGCGCGCTGGTAATGTGGATGGCTGCAGGCTTCGCAATGCTGGAGGCTGGCCTTGTCCGCGCCAAGAACACAACTGAAATCCTCACCAAGAACGTAGCGCTGTACGCGGTGGCCTGCACCATGTACCTGATCTGCGGTTACCACTTCATGTACGACGGCGGTTTCTTCCTGTCCGGCGTGACCACTGTGGCGCAAATGGATGATGTCGCCGTGGCGGCAGTGCTGGCGGATTCCGCCGAAGCCGGTTTTGGCGGCGATTCGGTGTACTCGGGTGCTTCCGACTTCTTCTTCCAGGTGGTGTTTGTCGCCACTGCCATGTCCATC
>JBFHFJ010000253.1:0-5125 GCA_041583655.1 Haliea sp.
ACGGGCACACCCTTGATAAACAGGCACAAGGCCTGCCAGTAAATAGCCAGCGCAACCTTCGCGGTCATCAGCGGGTAGCGCCAGAGAATGCGGTTGAGGCTGTGGGCCAGTTTCAGGCCCAGACGCACTGGCCACGACTGGCTGGCTTCCACGGCCTCCATGGTAACCAGGTTGGCGCTGAACAGCCGGGTGACCGCGGTCAGGTCCGGTGTGCTCCAGTCGCCCTCGATATAGGCTTCCCCGGAACCGATGGTGCCGGCTGCCAGCAACTTGCCGTAGACTGCGGGGTTGTGCACGTAGACTTCTGCGTGCGGCTCGCCTTCGCTATCGGGGTTGCCGACACGAAAGACCTGGCCGCCATCGTGGATTGTCATGCTTCCCACCGTGAAGTTGTCCAGCACCCGCAGCAACAGCTTGCGGGCCAGCTGGGTGTTCGACCAGCGGCCGCGAGCCCTGGTCTGCAGCCTTACCTGGCTGACACTCATGTCACTCATCCTAAACTCCAGAGGTTTCTGATCCGGGGTGGGCGTGGACGGGCACACCCTTGATAAACAGGCACAAGGCCTGCCAGTAAATAGCCAGCGCAACCTTCGCGGTCATCAGCGGGTAGCGCCAGAGAATGCGGTTGAGGTTGCGTGTTGTCATGGGCAGGGCCTGCAGGGAGAGGCTGGCATCGAACACCTTGCCCGTTTCCGTAGTGGTGGCGAGATAGATGGACAGCTGGTCATCCGGGGTGCTGCTGCGCCAGTGGTACTGCATGCCCATGGGGTTGAAGGGCGACACATGCATGGATTTGGCGAAGTCCTGCTGCAGCCAGCGGCCTTCCGCGGGCGCGGTCAGTACATAGCTGTGGCGCTCCTCCCAGGGGGTGTTGGTGACCTCCGCCACCAGATACTCCAGCCGGGTTTCGTCTTCGCTGAAACAGTAATAGCAGGCGATGGGGTTGATGATGTAGCCGAAATAGCGCAGGTTCGCCAGCAGATAGATCGGGCCGCTGTGGCTGGCACCGGTTTCCTCCCGGATACGGCGCCGCACCTCGTCCTGCAGGGGCAGGTCCGGGTCGCCGAGAAAGTCGCTGCGGCGGAAGCGGGCCGGCGCCCGGCGGGTGGCGGACCAGAGCCAGCGGCCGTGGAACAGCTCCGGGAGTTCATCGAGGCAGATCCACGGCATGAACACGCGGTAGCTGAACTCGTGCGACCTGGGGCTGAAGCGGCGGTGGCGCAGCAGGCCCTGGTACAGGCGTGATTTCACGCGGCGGCCTTGCTGGCCTGATCGATGGCGTTCGCCACGCGCAGGGCACTGACCACGCCATCTTCATGAAAGCCATTGTGCCAGTAGGCGCCGCAGTACCAGGTACGGTGTTGGCCGTTGATCTCCTGCCAGCGAGCCTGGGCGGCAATGCCGGCGAGGGAAAACACCGGATGGGCGTAGTTGAATGTTCCCAGGATCTTGTTCGGGTTGATGGAGCGGGTGTCGTTGAGAGTGACGCAGAAGGTCTCCGGTGCCTGCAACCCCTGCAGGATATTCATGTTGTAGGTGACCACCGCTCGCTGCTCGTCCACCCCGAGCCGGTAGTTCCAGCTGGACCAGGTCTTGTGCGTGCGGGGCAGCAAACGGGTATCGGTGTGGAGTACCACCTCATTGTTCTGGTAGGGCAGTGCTCCCAGTACCTGGGTTTCCGCCGGGCTGGGATCGGCCAGCATGGCCAGCGCCTGGTCGGAGTGGGTGGCGATCACGACCTGGTCGAAGCGGTAACTGCGCCCGTCCCGCAAATGGAGATCCACCCCCTGCGCTCCGCGCTGCAGCCGGGCAACAGCGGCGCCGGTGTGGATGCGCTGCTCGAAGCGCTGGCACAGGGGGCGCAGGTATTCCCTCGAGCCACCCTCGATGACCCGCCACTGTGGCCGCTCATTGACCGAGAGCAGGCCGTGATTGCGGAAGAAGCGCAGGAAGAAGTCCAGGGGAAACTGGGTGATGCTGGCGCAGTCCGCGGACCAGATGGCCGAGCCCATGGGCACCAGGTACTGGTTGATGAAGGCTTCTCCGTAGCCCTTGCGCTGCAGGTAGTGGCCGAGGGTCTCGCCGTCCGCCAGCCGGCCCGCCTCGAGGTCGGCAACGGACTCACGGTTGAAGCGCAGGATGTCGCGCACCATGCCGATAAAGCGGGGGGAAACCAGGTTCCTGCGCTGCGCGAACAGAGTGTCGAGGCTGGTGCCGGAGTACTCCAGCCCGGAATTCTCGTCGCTTACGCTGAACCCCATGGAGGTGGCTTTGCTGCTGACTCCGAGATCATCCATGAGGGCAATGAAGTTGGGGTAAGTCCAGTCATTGAAGACAATGAAGCCGGTGTCGACGGCATAGCGGCGCGTCCCCAGCTTCACATCAACGGTGGCCGTGTGGCCGCCGACCTGGCTGCCGGCCTCGAACACCGTGACCTTGTGGGCCTGGCTCAGGTAGTGGGCACAGGCCAGACCTGAGATGCCCGCTCCGATGACTGCTATGTCCAACTGCGGTTCTCCTCCGGGCTGTTGTTTGTGCTGCCACGCATGCCTGCTGCCGTCTCCTGTTGCTGCAATGCTGTTCACTGCCCAAGTTACGCCCGCCGCAGGCTGCTGGATCATGGCAACTTATATGGAGAGCGAGATGATCCGCGTCTGTGAACCAAGCGTATACTGGGCTGACTGCAATGAAAAGTAGCGGAGAGTGGGCGTGGAAGAACAGGAAAAAAGCTCGAGCTCTGGGTGGCAGGGGCCCACGGGGCGGCGTACGGATGAATGGAGTGAATGCCTCACCCTGATCGCTGCCAACGAAGACCGCGCAGCGTTCACCCGTCTGTTTCGGCACTTTGCCCCTCTGGTCAAGGCGTTCGCGCTGTCCGGGTCCAGCCTGTCGGCGACCCATGCCGACGAGCTCGTGCAGGAAGTGATGCTGAAAGTTTGGCAAAAAGCCCGGGCATTTGATCCGGAGAAGGCCGCGGCCAGTACATGGGTATATACGATTGCCCGCAACTGCCGCACAGACATGTTCCGGCGCCTGCAGAAGTTTGACACTCCCCTGGCCGCGGACGATTTCACCCCGGACCAGGAGCCGTCAGAGCCCTTCGCCATGCTGCAGAGCCGGCGCAGTCGCGACAAGATCCACGAGTTGATGGGGACCCTGCCCCCCGACCAGGCGCAGATCCTGGCGAAGGTGTACATGGAAGGAAAGTCGCACGCGGAAGCGGCGGCGGAGTTGGACTTGCCCCTGGGCACCGTGAAATCGCGGGTGCGCCTGGCAATCCAGAAACTGCAAATTCAGATAGACAGGTAAGCAAGAAGATATCATGGCCAAGTTTCATCCAAGCGTGGACTTACTCACTGAATACACCGCTGGAATACTGCCTCTGGCGCAGTCTGCGTGTATATCAGCTCATCTCAACTACTGCCAGCAGTGCCAGCAGCAGACGGCCCGGCTGCAGGATCTTGGCGCCGTGCTCTTCGACGGCCTGACGCCGGTGCCGGTGGGTGACTCAATGCTGGACACGGTGCTGGCGCGCCTCGATGAAGAGCCGCCGCTGAGTTATCGCCGCGCCGATGATCTTTCCCTGGGGCGCCTGCCGGCGGTGCTGCAGCGCCTGATGCGGGGCGATTTCTCCGAGCTGAGCTGGAAGAAAGTGACGTCCGCGCTGCAGATCAGCTACCTGAAGACGGGTGATCCCGGCTACGAGTTCGCCCTCTACCACATCAAGGCAGGCGGCAGGATCCCCGAGCACACCCACCGCGGTTCGGAAATGACCCTGGTGTTGCAGGGCGGGTTTTCCGACGCCCAGGGCAGTTACCACGAAGGCGATTTCATCTACCGCGAGGCCAGCGATACTCACGCCCCCACCGCCCTGCAGTCCGAGGATTGTATCTGCCTGGCGGTACTGGATGCTCCACTGCGCTTTACCGGCTGGAAATACCGCTGGATGAACCCCTTCCTGCAGCTCAAGGCAGGTTGAGCCGGACTTCAAGAAGAGCCCCCTGACGGGGGCTTTTTTACGCCCGGGCCATGGCTTTTGGGGCCCGGCGAGGTGCCCGGAGAGGGATTGGCTGCCATACTTGGCGGTGATGTTTACCGCGAATATATTGATTTTGCGAATAAACGGCATAATTACGTCCCGACGATCTGTGTGCTACAGTCCGTCGCCGGCGAGGGTCACGGTCAGAATAAGACGCAGCAACAGCGGCGCCAGCGGGCCTGAATCTGCACGATCCACAATCGACACGCTTACACAAACGGGGTAGGAAGCACTATGCGCATCGCAATTCCCAGGGAGACTCATCCGGGAGAGAACCGGGTGCCGGTCACGCCGGAGACAGCCAAGAAACTGTGCCGTTTGGGCGCCGATCTTGTTATCGAGAGCGGTATGGGGCTCGGCTCGGGTTTTACCGACGAAGAATATACCGAGGCCGGAGCCACGCTGAGCAGCGACCGCGAGGCCCTGTTTCGCGAGGCGGACATGCTGCTGCGCCTGCGCAAGCCGGAAAAGGCCGATATCGCCCTGATGAAGAAGGGCTGCATACATATCAGCTATCTGGATCCCTTCAACGAGCACGATCTGGTGCGCACGCTGCAGCAGCAGGGCGTGACCGCGATCAGCATGGAAATGATTCCCCGCACCACGCGCAGCCAGAAGATGGACGCCCTGAGCTCCCAGGCCAACCTGGCGGGTTATGTGATGGTCCTGCAGGCGGCTACCCACCTGCCGCGGATTTTCCCCATGATGATGACCCCGGCAGGTACGCTGAAGCCGGCCAAGGTGTTCGTGATTGGCGCCGGGGTGGCCGGCCTGCAGGCGATTGCACCGCCAAGCGCCTGGGCGCGCGGGTGACCGCCTTTGATACCCGCCCGGTTGTGGCCGAGCAGGTCCAGTCACTGGGTGCGACCTTCCTCGACATCGATCTCGGCCAGACCGGCGAGACTGCCGGTGGCTACGCCACCGAGCTGACCCCGGAGCAGATCCAGAAGCAGCGAGAGGCCCAGAAGTCGACCATCGCCGACTCCGACGTGGTGATCACAACGGCCCAGGTCTTCGGCCGCAAGCCCCCGGTGATTGTGACCCGGGACATGGTGGAAGGCATGAAGCCCGGCTCAGTTATTGTCG
>JBFHFJ010000254.1:0-5109 GCA_041583655.1 Haliea sp.
CTGCTGTCGGGCACGGCGCCGGAAATGGTCAGGTAGTCGCAGCCGCCGCCGTAGGGGTCTGCCGAGTTCCAGTAGGTCCCGCATTCGTCGAGGATGGTGCGCTGCCAGTCGTACTGGACAAAGGCTTCCATGCTCAGGTCACCGGTCACGCCGTAGTTGGCGTAGACCATGCCCACCGGCAGCAGGGCTTCCTTGATCTCCGAACCGGGCTTGCGCAGGGCGGTCACGTCGAAGGGGTTGACCACGTTGATGCCGTTCTGGATGAAGGTGCTCTCCCCCCAGCTCAGCACCATGTTGCCAGCGCGCAGCTCAAGCGGGCTGTCCCCCACATCCAAGCTGCCGAAGACGTAGTAGTCGAGGAATTCCACGCCGCGGTAGCGCGCCAGGCGCTCGAAATCGGAGGTGTCCAGTTTGCGGTTCGGGGTATAGCCGTTGGCAACGTGGCCGTGAGGTACCGCGCTGGTACCCACCTCGTGGTCGTACCAGTACTTCAGGCGGGTAAAAAAGCCGTAGTTGTCCCGGGTCAGCTCCAGGTCATGGATGCCCCGGAACTGCAACGAAAACAGATCGCCCTTGTCATAGTTCAGGTTGCCGTCATCGGCGGTGCTGGAGGACGCCCGCCCCTTGCCGTCGGCAGTATTGCCGGGCGCGAGCAGACCGTAGTTGGGGCGCTCCGCCCGCCAACTCGCACCGATGGAAAGGTTGGAGGAAAAATTCGCCTCGAATGGGCCAAGATCAAAGGTTACCGCCGAAGCCGGTGCAGCAAGGCCCGCTGCGACCAGGGCGGCGAGGAGCGGCGACCTGGTTCTGCACGGGTTGCGTCCACAGTGTGTTTTCATGGTCTCTTCTCCTGCTGGTTATGATTGCTTATCAACAGCCTATTTTAGCGAAGTATGGACGAACTCAAGCCGAGCCGCGTTGTTCAGGATCAATTTTTTTCCAGTGCAGGTACCCAAGCCACCGGCAGTCCGCATGGTAAGGTAACAACATGAGCGACGGGATGACAGAACAGAAACGGCTGGGCACCACCATGCAGGTGCTGGCCTGGGTTGTGCTCATGGCCCTGCTCGCGGCCTGGTTCAACGAACTGCTGGGCCAGCGACACAATCCGAACCAGGTATTGGAAACCCGCTACGCGGAGAACGGAATCCGCGAAGTCGTGCTCCAGCGCAACCGCTTCGGCCACTACGTCACCAGCGGCGAAATCAACGGCGAACCGGTGGTCTTTATGCTCGACACGGGCGCTACCGGGGTCGCCATTCCCGAGGACATCGCCAGGCGCCTCAAGCTCGAGCGGGGCCGCGCCTACCGGACCCAAACCGCCAACGGTGTCGCCGTCTCCTATGCCACCCGCCTGGACCGCGTCAGTGTCGGCGACATCGCTCTGGACAACGTTCGCGCGGGAATCGTGCCGGGACTGCAGACACGTGAAATCCTGCTCGGCATGTCGTTCCTGAAGCATATTGAATTCACCCAGCGAGGTGACCGGCTTATACTGCGCCAATACCCTGGCTGAGGATGCCCATGCCCCCACTTCTGAAAGGCCCCCTGAGCCTGCCCGAGATCGAGCAGTTTCTGCAGGACACCCGTTTCCCCCTGCGCCTTGCCTGCACCAGTCGAGACGGCTACCCGAGAGTGGTATCGGTGTGGTACGCCTGGCGCGATGGCGCACTGCTCTGTGTGTCACACCGCAAGTCCGCGCTGGTGAGACTGCTGGAACAGGATCCGCGGGTGGGTTTTGAAGTGTCCCCCAACGACCCGCCCTATCACGGCGTGCGCGGCCAGGGCAGGGCCAGCCTGGCGCCGCTCGGGGAGCACGATGTACTGGAAACCCTGCTGGAGCGCTACCTGGGCCAGCAGGAGTCCCGGGTCGGCAACTGGCTGCTGGCGCGCAAGGACGAGGAAATGCTGATTACCGTGCAGCCGGAGCGCCTGTTCAGCTGGGACTACCGTCAGCGCATGGCGGACGTCAGCGCGGGTCGGGCACCACGATAACCGGCACCGGGACCCGCGCCAGCAGGTCCGGGTCATCGGCGGCCAGCTCCCGCAGCTCCCCCTGACGCAGCAACAGCGCGCCGCTGCGGGCCCCCGCCAGGTGACGCTCCAGGCTCAGTGCGTCGTGCAGCTGCAGGCGCTCGACACGATCGCAGAGGGGGAGCGCCAGCACTTCTTCCGGCGCCGGCTCGGACAACACCCGCAGGGGCCCTCGTCGCGGCGGGTGATGTTCGTCGAGAATCAGCACCGTGCAGGGCGCCTGCAGAATCAGTGCCCGGCAGTTGGATCCCAGGCGGACTCCACTGTAGTGGGCGGACAGCCCAGCCTTGCCGAGCACCAGCAGGTCACCCTGGCCCGCCAGCGCCAGCGCCGAGTTCACCACCCGCCCGCGGCTCACCTGCAGGGAATGCGCCAGGTCGCGCCCCGCCACCGCCATCTCAAGCGCACGGCTGGCCCGTTGCAGCTGGCCCGCCAGGGTTGCCTGCATCTGCGCCAGCGACAGCGGCCGCGCCAGTCCCGAGTGGCCGCCCACCTCCCGGGCAAACGGAAAGTCCGCCGAGTGCAGCAGATCCTGGTCCTCCACATACAGCGCCACCAGCTCCGCCCGACGCGCGGATGCGAGCTCGGCAGCCGCCTGCAGCGCTGCCATGCTCTGCCGGGAAGCGTCCAGCAGGGCCAGCACCCGGAGATCCGTGCGCCGGCGCCGCGGAGCGTCAACCATCATGGCCGTCATCCTCCCTGTCCTGCTCCTGGTCCCGGTCCTGCTCCCCGTCCGCGGCGCCCTCCCCGGCCCTGGCCGCCTTGATCGCCGCCGCGAACAGGGCGAGGCGCTCTTTCACCAGCCCGTCCAGCGCGGCAACATCGGCCCCGGTCAACAGGGCCAGTGCCTCGTCGACATGGCTGATCGCATAGATTCGGAAGCGCCCGTCGGCCACCGCCGCGCGGACCTCAACCTTGAGCATGAGATGCTCGACGTTGCTGGCAGGCAACAGGACCCCGTGGCCACTGACCCCACCCTGGGCCTCACAGACGTCAAAGAAGCCCTCGATCTTTTCGTTCACACCACCCACCGCCTGTACCTCGCCGTGCTGGTTCACCGATCCGGTCACCGCGAATGACTGATCCAGGCCTACCCGCGCGATGGCGGATACCAGCGCGCAGATCTCGGCCACCGAGGCCGAGTCCCCTTCGACGCCGCCGTAGGACTGCTCGAAAACAAGGCTGGCCGACAGGGACAGGGGCTCATCAGGGGCGTAGCGATTGGCCAGGTAACGGGCGATGATCATCACCGCCTTGGAATGGATACGCCCGCCCATACGGGCCTCGCGCTCGATATCGACCAGCTGGCCGCTGCCGGGCCGGGCCGTGGCGGTGATGCGCGAGGGCTGGCCAAAAGCGAAGTCGCCCAGGGTCAGCACCGAAAGGCCATTGACCTGCCCCACCACGGAGCCGCTCAGGGTAATCATGACCGTGCCGCGGTGGATCATCTCGTGGCTGCGCTCGCGCAGGCGGCTGGCGCGCCACAGCTGCTGGGTCACCGCCTTTTCCACGTGGACGCGGCCGATCACCCCGGCCCCGGACTCGGCCGCCCAGTGCTGCGCCTCATGCAGGAGATCCCGCAGCTCGCGCTGGCGCGCGGTGAGCTTGCGCTGGTCGTCTGCCATTCGGCTGGCCCGCTCAATCACCGCGGCAACGCCGCCCCGGTCCAGCGGCAGCAGCTCCGCCTCCCGGGCCAGCGTGGCGATCATCCGTGCGTACAGAGCCTGGTTGGCGGGATCACGGTCCAGCTCGTCCTCCAGGTCCGCCTGCACCTTGAACAATTCCAGGAACTCGGGGTCGTGCTCGCAGAGCAGGTAGTAAAACAGGCGCTCACCCAGCAACACCACCTTGACGTCCAGCGGAATGGGCTCGGGCTCGAGACTGACGGTACTGATCAGGCCGTAGGCCTGCTCCAGGGACTCGGTGCGGATCTCCCCGGCCCGCAGCACGCGCTTCAGGGTTTCCCAGGCGCCGGGCTGGGTGAGCACCCCGCGCACATCGATGAGCAGGTAGCCGCCATTGGCGCGGTGCAGGGCGCCGGCCCGGATCAGCGAGAAGTCGGTGACCAGCGTACCGTTGTGTACATGGTGCTCGGTGCGGCCGACCAGGTGCTGGTGGCTGGGCAGATCCTGGTAAATCACCGGGGCGCCCTTGCAGTCGCTGTTGTCCACCAGCAGGTTGATCTGGAAGCGGCTGAATACCGCCTCCGGCGACACCTCGGGCGCCTCCGCCAGGAACACGTTGACATGCGACAGCATGGCCTCGCGACAGGCCTGCAGGTGCGCCAGCACCCCCGCCTGTTCGCGGTAACGCTCCTCCAGCTCCGCCAGTGGCGCACCGATGGCGGTCTGCAGCATTTCCGCGTTCAGGGCATCCACCCGATGGCGCAGATCGCGGGCCAGCAGGGGCATCTGGCGGATCGCCTGGGTAAGCTTGCGTTGCAGTATCTCGACGGTGCCCTCGATGCGCTCGCGGTCTTCCTTGGGCAGGGCGCGAAAATCCTCCGGGGACATCATGCTGTCGCCATCGGCCTTGGCGTCGATGGGCGCGAAGGTAAAGCCGTTGGGCGTGGACACCAGCAGGATCCCCTGTTCCCGGGCCTCACGGCGGATCGCCTCGATCGCGTCACGCTGGCGGTCGCCCATGGCCTGGTTCATTTCCTGCAGGCGATTCTGGTACTCCTCGCTCTCGAACAGGGCGGGGATCGCAGTCTTCAACTCGTCAACGAGCTGGCTCAGATCAGTATGCAATTGCCGACCCAGCCCCGCCGGCAGGGCGAGGTGGATCGGACGGGAAGGATCATCAAAATTGTAGCGGTAGGCCCAGTCCCCGGGCGGGACTTCGGAAGCGGCGCGGGCGTTGAGAAACTGCGCTACCAGCTCGTGGCGGCCATGACCGGGATCACCCAGGACATAGAGGTTGAAGCCGTCACTGCGAATAGCTGTGCCGAAACTCAGGGCATCCCGCGCCCGGTCGTGGCCGTACAACAAATCCAGGGATTCCAGCTCGGTGGTAAGCTCGAACTGAAACCCCTCTCCACTGCAGGCGCGATAGACCTGTTCCGGAGCCAGTGGC
>JBFHFJ010000255.1:0-5093 GCA_041583655.1 Haliea sp.
AAAAGACAGGGTTTCCCGGAGGCAAGCGAACATGAACGAAGCACTGGAACAGGTTATTCTTCGCCACGACACCTGGCGCGGCCGCAGTCGCTGCTTCAGCGGCCTGCCGCTGCCCGCCAACCACGATTCCCACCGCGGAGGCCTGGGCACCGGCTATCGGGCCCTGGACGCCGCCCTGGTCCAGGGCGGCTGGCCCGAGGCCACCGCCATTGAGGTCCTCAGCGACAGCTGCGGCATGGGGGCCATGGGCCTGTTCCTGCCGACCATGGAGCGGCTGAGCGCCCAGGGCCGCTGGCAGGCCTTTATCGCCCCACCCTGGACACCCTACGCCCCCCTGCTCGCAGCCCGCGGCATCGACACACAACAGGTTCTGCTGGTTCATCCCCGTAGCCGGGAGGATCTGCTGTGGAGCATTGAGCAGTCCCTGCGCAGCACCACCTGCAGCGCCGTATTCAGCTGGCTCGGGGCCGGGCAGTACCGCTACAGCGAACTGCGCAAGCTGCAACTGGCCGCGGCCGCCAGCGATACCCTGTGCGTCCTGTTCAGGCCCCGGCAGGCAGCCGCCGAAAGCTCACCCGCAGGGCTGCGGCTGCAGATGCGCGAATACCGCAAGGTCCATATCCTCAAGCAGCGCGGCGGCCAGCAGCAGCTGGATATCGAGCTGGCCGTGGAAGACGAGCTGCCCGGCCAGCCGCAACTGTGGGAGCTGCCCGTCTGGCCGGCAACCGCACCCGCCGCCAGCGCATTGAGCGTGAATTGAGGCACATCAATTGTCATGCACGGGGCAAGGGAACTAGCATGGATGCTCTGACCGGCCCAGCGGTCCAACCAGCCGGGAACGGAACCTTTAACGCCATGGAGAGCAGCCATGCAGGAACTCCCGCACCATTACCACGTCTCCGCGAAAGCGGGGCCCGAGGGCAACATCACTCTGGAAGGCGGTGATCTGCCGGTACTGGAAACAGCCCCACCGAAAGAGTTTGGCGGCCCCGGTGGCTACTGGTCACCCGAGGCGCTGCTGGTAGGGGCGGTGACCGACTGCTTTGTCCTCACCTTCCGCGCCATTGCCCGCGCCTCCAAGATGGACTGGACCGCCCTGGAGTGCAGCACCGAAGGCAAACTGGAGCGCATCGAGCGGGTAACCCGGTTTACCGAGCTGACCATTACCGCCCACCTGACCGTACCCGCGGGCACAGATGCCGACAAAGCGAAGTTGCTGCTGGAAAAATCCGAAGCCAACTGCCTGGTCAGCAATTCCCTGAACAGCACCATTCACCTGCACGCCAGCGTAAGCCAGGCCGGGTGAAAAGGCTGCGTAATATTGGCCGCGCGATAAGCGGCAGGTAGCGGCAATGGACCAGTGGCTGAGTGATTACGGGGTGACGCTGGGCGTGGGCGCGCTGATCGCGTTCATGATCTTTATCGTCTGGGACCTGGCCAGGCGCAGCAATGCGGGCAAATTCGGCACCCTCATCCTGTACATTGGCCTGGCAATGGGCATTTTCGGCTTCCTGATCAAGGTGATCATTACCTGGATGCTGGAGAACGCCGGCGTCTGATCGACGCCGGCGGTTGCGCCAGCCCGGGCCCTCAGGTGCGGGCGGCCAGGGTGTCGGCAATCATCCGCTCGATGTTGTCTTCCAGCATGGACAGCGGCAGCGGGCCGTGTTTCAGCACTTCATCGTGGAAGGCACGGATGTCAAACTGCTCACCCAGTGCGGCCCGGGCGCGCTCCCGCAGTTCCACGATCTTCAGCTTGCCGATCAGGTAGGCGGTGGCCTGCCCGGGCAGGGCGATGTAGCGCTCAATAGCCTTGGTGGCGTCGGTCCGGGAGTTGGGCGTGTTCTCGACCAGGTAGTCGATCGCCTGCTCCCGGGTCCAGCGCTTGCTGTGCAGGCCGGTGTCCACCACCAGCCGGCAGGCCCGCCACAGCTCCAAGGCCAGGCGGCCGAAATCGGACCAGTGGTCGGAGTACATGTCCATGTCCCCGGCCAGCTCTTCGCTGTACAGCGCCCATCCCTCATTAAAGACCGTAAAGCTGGCGTAGCGCTGGAACTCGGGTAGACCCTCCAGTTCGATGGAAATGGCCCGCTGCAGGTGATGCCCGGGCACCCCTTCGTGGTAGGCGAGGGCCTCCAGCTGATAGGCAGGCATGCGGCTCATGTCATACAGGTTGGCGTAGTAAATACCGGGGCGGGAGCCGTCTGCCGGCGGCGCATTGTAGAAGGCCTTGCCGGCCGAGCGTTCGCGGAAGGCTTCCACCCGCTTCACAATCATGTCCGCCTCTGGCAGCAACCCGAACTGTTCCGGCAGGCGCAGACGCATGGCGTCAATGGCCGCGGTGGCATCGGCGAGGTAGGCGGCGCGGCCCTCGTCGGTGTTGGGGTAGTAGAACCGGGGGTCCGTGCGCATGAACTCGAAGAACCCGGCCAGGTCACCCTCGAACGCCACGGCCGCCATGATCGCGCGCATGGCGTTGTGGATACGCTCCACTTCCTGCAGGCCGATAGTGTGAATCTCGTCCGCTGTCAGCTCCGTGGTGGTAAACCAGCGCAGCCTCTCGGCATAGAAGGCATCGCCATCCTTGAACTTCCAGACCCCGTCGGCCTCCGTCGCCAGCTCGGCCTGTTCTTCCAGGGCCGCGATCAGGCGCTGGTAGGCGGGCTTCACGACGTCGACCAGGGCCTGGCGGGCCTCCGCCAGCAGCCGGTCACGGGTCGCGGGGTCTGTATCCAGGGCTTCGACCTTGCCCCGGAAATCCTCCCACAGCGTGGAGTCCCCACCCCGGGTGTCGAAAGGCACCCCGCTGATGACATTGCGCGCTGACTCCAGCATCTGCGGGTACTGCCAGTCCGCCAGCACCAGGCCCTTGCGGGAGCGGATCGCCAACTGCTCGATAACCCCGTCAAACCAGGGGGCGATATTCTTAAGGCGGCCGATATAGGCCTCGGCATCGGCGAGATCGTGCACCCGGTGGATATTGACCAGGTTACTGGCGGCCTCGGTGTGGGGTCCTCTGTACTGCTGTATGACGAAATGGTGATGGCGGAAGTCATCACTGGCAATTTGCCGCTCCAGATCGAGCCGGTACAGGTCGTAGGACAGCTGGCCTGCCGGTGGCAGGGCCGCGCGGTCAATCTGCGCCAGCTGCTGCAGGCGGGCCTCGTTGATTTCGCGGGTCTCCTGCTGGAATTCCTCGGTAACCGGATCCCACTGGTCGTGGTTCAGCTTGATCCCGCGCTTGCTGGCGGTGTAGGGCATGCGCGCCATGTCCACGGCGTAGTTTTCTTCCAGGAAGGTGCGGAAGGCCGTCGCGACAGCGGTGTCGGTTGCGGCGGCGCTCTTTGCAGGAACGCTGGACACAAGCTGTTCAGCCGGCGCCTCCTCACGGGAGCATGCGCCCAGTACTGCGCCCAGAACCACGGAGAGCACAATGCAGTTAACTACTTTTAGCAACACTTAAACCTCATATCTTAACTTTTGAATGAATTTAGGCGATTTTCATAGCAAAAAACTGCGCCATGATGGCGCATTCCAGGAGCAATTTCCAGCCCACCGCCGGAGCCGGGCACCCGGCTGGACAAGTATCGGCTAACCGCAGATACTGTACATATGTACAGTACATTTTCTACAATGGGGGAAGTGCCCGCCGCTGCCCGGCCACGGAGTTCTCACCCGTGAGCCTCTGGCTCTGCCTGCGGTTTCCACAGCTCCCCCTGCAATGCCAGACCCTGAGCGAAGAGCAGCCGGTGGTGGTGCTGGCACGGCAGCGGGTATTGCGGGCCAATGACTGCGCCGCGAGCCTGGGCATCCGCGAAGGCATGACGGGAGCCACCGTACGCGCCCTCGCCGGCAGCGAGCCGCTGCAGTTGCTGGCACGAGACCAGGATGCGGAGCAGCGCTGCCTGCAACAGCTGTGCTGCTGGGCCTACGGTATCACTCCCACCCTGTATCCCTGGCGCGGGGATTGCCTGCAACTGGAGATCGGCGGCTGCCTGGCCCTGTTCCGCGGCCTGGAGGCATTGCTGGACACGGTACACGCCGGCATCCGCCTGCGCGGTTACCGGCTTGAGACCGGCCTGGCCCCCACCCCCAAGGCGGCGTGGCTGCTGTCCTTCAGCATTCGCGACCCGGCAGCCGACAACGGAGAGAAGTGGCGAGAGGAGCTCTCTACCCTGCCGCTAACCCTGCTGGAAGACTTCCCGAAAGAGGTTGCAGCCCTGCACCGGGCCGGACTGCAGCGACTGGGCGACATACTGGCACTGCCGGAAGCCGCCCTCGGCCGACGCTGCGGCAAGGCCTTCATCCACTGGCTGCGCCAGATGCAGGGGCACGAGGCGGACCTGAAGCCGGACTATCGCCCACCTGACCACTTCAGCGACCAGTATGTATTTGGCTACGAAGCCAGGACGACCGCGGAGCTGCTGCCCGCGACCCGGCAGCTGCTGCAATCCCTGTGCGGTTTTTTGCGCCAGACCCAGCTGCAAACGCAGGAAATCGAATGGCAACTGGTGGCAGTCGACCGCAGGGTCCAGAGCCTGCACGTGCGCAGCAGCAGCGGCCACAGCGACTGGGAGAACTGGTACCAGCTCACCCGGCTGCAGCTGGACCGCGTACAATTGCGCGCGGGCATTGAAGGCCTGGCGCTGGAATGCCGCCAGCTACTGGCGGGGCGCAGCGCCAGCATCGACCTGTTCAGCCCCCGCAGCCAGCGCGAACCCATGCAGGCGCTGCTGGACCGCCTGCGCAGCCGCCTGGGGCTGCAGGCCATTCTCACCATCAGCTGCCGGGATGAACACCTGCCGGAGCTGGCCCTGCATGTCGGCAGCGAGGCGACGGCGCCGGCGGCTGCCCACCCCCCCGTCCGGCGTCCGTTCTGGCTGCTGCCGGAGCCACAGCCAGTCCGCTGGCAGCAAGGACAACTGCACTGGCAGGGAACCCTCCAGCTGGTCAGCGGGCCGGAGCGTATTGAAGACAACTGGTGGCGGGAACCGGTGAGCCGTGACTACGACATCGCCCGGGGCGCCGGGGGCCAGTATTACTGGCTGTTCCACGACCGCCTGCGGCAGCAGTGGTATGTCCACGGCCTGTTT
>JBFHFJ010000256.1:0-5005 GCA_041583655.1 Haliea sp.
AATCCGGTGAGCTGCCCCCGCCCAACCGCCGCCGTCCACGCACCGGACCGAGGACCGACAAGCCATGCATATATTTGCCGCGGCATTCAACACCGAAACCAACACCTTTTCGCCCTTTCCCACGGGCGAACGCCATTTCAGTCTGTGCCACCGCGGGGACTTCCTCTCGGATCCCGCACGGGTGAGCGGTCTGGGTTGCCTGACAACCTGGAGCCAGCTGTGTCGCCAGCAGGACCACCGGCTGTCGCTAAGCTTGAGTGCCTTTGCCGAGCCATCGGGCCGCATTGTACGCAGCGTCTATGAAGGGCTTCGCGATGAAATTCTCGCGGACCTGCGACTGGCGGGGGATGTCGATATCGTGCTCCTGGACCTGCATGGGGCCATGGCGGCGGATGGTTACGACGATTGCGAAGGCGATTTGATAGGCCGAATCCGGCAGTTGGTCGGCCCGGAGGTGGTGATTGCAGTGGAGCTGGACCTGCACTGCCATTTCAGTGCGGCCATGCTCGCGCAGGCCGACCTGATGATCTGCTACAAGGAATACCCGCACGTTGATATCAATGATCGTGCCGTGGAGCTGTTTGATCTCGCAGTCCGGACCCGCGCCGGGGAGATCCGGCCAACCATGTCCCTGTTTGACTGCAAAATGATCGGGATGTACCCCACTTCCAGTGGTCCGATGCGGGACTTCGTGCAGCGGCTGATCGACTGTGAGCACAGGGATGGCGTACTGTCCGTCTCACTCGGGCACGGGTTTCCCTGGGGCGATGTGGCGGATGCCGGCAGCCAGCTGCTGGTGGTGACCGATAACGATCCCGCGCTGGCTGAAAACCTGGCGCGCGAGCTGGGAATGGCGTTTTTCGCCCTCAGGGGTACGGTGGAGTTCAACTCCCTGCCACTGGAGGCCGCGATGTCGAAAGCGGTGGCCAGCGCACGCCGACCGGTGGTGGTCGCGGACCAGGCGGACAATCCCGGCGGTGGCGCCCCCTCTGACTCTACCTATGCCCTGCGCTGGCTGTTGGAAAACAAGGTGGCACCCGCCGCTGTGGCCATCCTCTACGACCCCGAGGTGGTCAAGCTCGCAATGACGGCGGGCGCGGGTGCCAGGCTGCAGGTGCGCCTCGGGGGCAAGATGAGCGCCCAGTCCGGCGAGCCACTCGATCTGTCAGTCGTGGTTGTGGCGCTGGCAGGCAATCATCAGCACCGCTTCCCCCAGCGACAGGGGGGGGATTGTGTCTTCTCCCTAGGTGACACCGCCGTGCTGCGCTGCGACGGTGTCGACATTGTCGTCAGCAGCGAGCGTGGGCAGTGTTTCTCCCCGTGCATACTGACCGATTTCGGGCTCGATCCGCTGGGCTACAGGGTCATCGTGCCGAAATCGACCCAGCACTTTTACGGCGCCTTTGCACCGATCGCGGGTGAAATCATCTACATGGCTGCGCCCGGGGCGATCGCGCCACTCATCCGGCAGATTCCCTTGGTGCAGGTGGATACCGCGGGCAAGTACCCCTGGAATGACTCTCCGCATGATCCGCATGGTTGACGCCCTGGCATCCCGCTGACCCGTGTGTTCGTGGCTGGACTGAAAGAACGTGACTGTGTGCTACAAGCTTGTGACATTTGGCAAATACCGATGCCGCTGAGTGCTGCCAGACTCGGAGTCGACTGATAGGTGAAGACACGGTATTTTCAAAACAGTGGGGATGGGAAAGATGAGTACACAGAAAATCTACGCGGCTGTCGGCAGCCGCAACTCCGGGTTTGCAGTATCGGCGATTGCAGCGGGCCTGAGCCTGGCAGCCCAGTTTGTCACTGGCGCCGCATCGGCGCAGGAACAGGGAGCATTGGTGCTGGAGGAGGTCGTGGTCACGGCCAACAAGCGCAGTCAAAGCCTGCAGGATGTGGCGGCCAGCGTCTCGGCCCTGACCACCGGAAGTATCGAACGGCAGGGGCTTGATGATTTCGCCGGTGTTGCCCGTGCGCTGCCTGGCGTGACTCTGAACCAGCCGGTGAAGAACCGGGCAGTGTTCAATATCCGCGGCCTCTCCACCAACATCGGTGGCGGCAACACCCAGGATCCCGTGGCGGTCTACATCAACGATATGCCGGTAACGGACACCTTCGGCGCATCGGTGCAGCCGGACCTGCGGCTGTATGATGTGGAGCGCGTCGAGGTCTTGCGTGGACCGCAGGGTACGCTGTTTGGTTCAGGTTCTCTGGCAGGCACCGTGCGCATCATCACCAACAAGCCGGAAATGTCGGTATTTGACGGCTCCCTGCGCGCGGACTTCGCGGACACGGACGAGGCCGGCCTGCGCCAGCGCTATGATGCTATGGTAAATATCCCGCTGCTGGACGATAGCCTGGCGCTGCGGGCGGTTGCCTATTACCGGGACGAAGCCGGCTGGGTGGACAATGTGGTCCTGGGAACGGATAACAGCACCGAGGACAAGGGCGGCCGGCTCTCTGTGCGCTGGCAGCCGGGTGATGCCTTCAGGCTGACCGGCGAAGTGTTGTATCAGGACAGTGATCCCGAGGACGGTGACAGCTGGGCCCCCGAGCTGGGGAAGTTCAACAAGTCTTCGACCCTCGCCGAGGGTCGCCCTTCCACAATCACCAGCTACAACCTGACACTTGAATACGTCTTTCCGGATTTTGCCGACCTCGTCTCTACAACGTCGTATCTGGAATCGGAGACTGCGGTCAGCATTGACTACGGGGATATAACCGGCCTAGGTTTTCCCTTGCACGCCCGCAACGCACCCTGGGAAATCGACTTTCTTACCCAGGAGTTGCGCCTCGTGTCCAACACCAGTTCAGGGCTGGACTGGGTGCTCGGCGCCTTTTACATCGAGCGTGAGTCCGTGGCGGACTTCAACTTCCAGCTGGTAGGGCTTGCTGATTTCTTCAACCCGATACTGGGCCCGGGCCTGCCCCCCAGCGATAACTTTCTGGTGACCCGCACCACCACGCGCTCTGAGGAAATGGCGGCCTTCGCCGATATCAATTACCGGCTCGCCGAGCAGTGGTACATAGGGGCAGGCGTGCGCGTTGCCGATACCGAGGTGAGCATCAATGAACCGCGCCGGGAGGTGCTGAATTTTGCCACGTTCCTGCCCACGGCGGTGTCATTCAACAACGAAGGGGAGGATTCGGGTATTGTCACCTGGCGCGGGGCGTTGTCCTTCCAGCCCGAGGACAACCTGCATTTTTACGCCAGCATCAGCAAGGGTTACCGGATTGGCCAGACCAACCCGTTTGTGGGTCGCAGTCCTGTAGATCCCGAGGATCCGCTGGATATTCCCAACATTTACCAGCCCGATGAGACCCTGAACTACGAGGTGGGTGCCAAGACCCTGTTGTGGGACCAGCGGCTGCGCCTGAATATGGCTGCCTACTACATTGAGTGGGAGGACATACAGGTCGACGCCATTCGCCTTTCCGATGTGGCCAACTACATTGCCAACGCGGGCGAGGCGATATCCCGGGGGGTTGAAGTGGAGATGCAGTTGACCCCGCTGGAAGGCCTGGTATTCGACCTGTCCTTTGCGTTGCAGGATGCCGAGATCGACAGCATCAGCGAGGCGGACAGCATCCGTTCCGGTGTGCTGGAGGGTGACACGCTGCCTGGCTCCATGGACTACACCGTGGCCGCCGCGGTGCAATACAGCTGGCCTATTGGGGGAGGCAGGCAGATGTACGCCAGGCTTGCAGCGCAGCGGATCGACTCATCTCCCAATGGCTTTTCCAACCAGGCGGGCAGCCTGAACCCGAACCCCTTCCTGGCGGAAAACGAAGCCTATGAAAATGTCGACGCCAGCCTTGGCCTGGTGACGGACAAGTGGGAGCTGACCCTCTATGGTGAAAACCTCACCAACAATGACGATTACATTGTCAACGGTGGTGCGAGTTCCGGCACCAACTACATCAATACACTGCGGCCACGGACCTTGGGCATGAGAGTGCACTACTTTTTCTGAGCAGCCTTAGGTGGCGCCAGGGATGGCTACCAGCTCACCGGCAGCAGGGCAGGTCCGCGCAGTATCGCTCCCCGGGGCGCCGCGGCTTCCGGGTCTCGCAGGGTCAGCCCCGGAAGCCGCTCCAAAATCACATCCAGCGCGACGGCCAGTTGCCTGCGCGCCAGGTGCATTCCCGGGCACAGACGCGGCCCGGGGCCGAAGCTTAGCAGTTTTTTGCTGCTGTCCCGAAGCATGTCGAACACATCTGGCTGGGCAAATATGGTTGGGTCGCGGTTGGCCGCTGCCATCGCGAACAGACAGAAAGTAGAGGCCGGGATGCGGGTGCCATGGAACTCCACAGGCTGCGCTGCGGACAGACGTGGCAGCACCGCGACGGGCGTTTCGAAGCGCAGCAACTCTTCAATGGCGCCGGCCCGCAACTCGGGTTGTGCGAGCACTGCTTGCCAGCGGTCCGGCTGCACCAGCAGCGTATAGACCAGATTGCCCAACGCATCGGTGGTGGTCGATGCCCCGGCGCTGAACAGCAGGCGGATGTGGGCGAGAATCTCGTCGTCGCTGAGATGCCGGCCGTCAACTTCCGCCATCACCAGTCCCGAGAGTATGTCATCGCGGGGCTCGCGGCGGCGTTCTGCGAGGATCGGCAGCAGGTAGCGCGTGATCTGCCCGGCGCATTGCCGGGAACGAACGGGGTCGCGCGGGAACTGGAGAAAGCCTACCGCCCAGTCCCGAAACAGGTCTTCCCTGTCGGTGGGTATCCCCAGCATGCGACTGATGACGGCGAAGGCGACCCGGTGGGTGAAAGCGCTGGCGAAGTCGGCACTGGATTGCTTGTCCAGGCGGTCGATGAGCTCGTGGGCAATTTGCGCCAGACCCCTCTCCTCCATGGCCTCCACGGCACGGGACTGGAATGCGGGTGTGGTCAGGCGTCGATACAAGCGGTGCTGCTCACCCTCCATGGTCTGGAAGGTCACTCCCTGCACCGGTTCGATGGTTATCCGGTAGGCGTCCGCCGGTGGGAAGCGGTC
>JBFHFJ010000257.1:0-4936 GCA_041583655.1 Haliea sp.
CGCGCCACCCGCACCTTCTCCCGCGCCGCACCCAGCGTGATGCCGCAGTGGGCCACCAGCCAGTGGGCGCAGGAGCGCATGGTGCCCTGCTCGCGCCAGCCGCCGCAGCGGTCAAACTCGGCGATCAGCCGCAACAGGCGGTGATTCGCTGCATTGACCTGCGCCGAGAGCAGCGTGATCGCCTGCCCCAGCTGCGCCGCCGTCAACCGCTGGGGCCAACCTTCCACGATCGCTGGCATGCCCATGGTGAAGCCCTCAATGCTGTATATATAACCAGTATATTAGCCGCGCCGAACCAAACACCCAAGAACCGCGATTCATCAAATTTGTCCACTTGGCTACCCGGGTGCAGGTGTTGGGGTTGAGACATTCGTTCCCGGAGCAGAACTGCGTGGGATTTCTGCGCCTCCCAAGCAGGCAATGGACGCGCTAAAACAAGCAAAGAATACAGCTGTACAGGATCTGCTTTAGGCACCTGCCCGGAAATCTACTCAGCAAAATTGATCGGGGGTAGCCCTGTCACCCCAAGCGGTTACCTCAGCAGGTAGCGCAGCAGCAGGTTCAGCAGTTCCTGCCTGAAGGCGGGATCCTCCAGCGCCTGGGGCCGCTCCGCCAGGGCTGACTGCAGGCAGGCATCGAGGCTGCGCCGGGCGATAAACGCCATGGTGTCGATGTCGCCCTTGCGCAGCTGGGCCCGGTGCCTGCGCAGGAAGCCGGGGAACCACTGCTCCCAGGAGGGATTGGACAGGGACTGGGTGAGTTCGTTGACCCGCGCGCGGATGTCCAGGCTGTGCTGGTACTGCAGGTAGAAGTCGGGGTACATCCGGTACAGCTGCAGCAGCAGTGCGGTCTCAAGGTCGATGATCGCTGCCAGGGTCGCTTCCAGGCCCTGGTCGGTCAGGGCGTGAATGCGGGCGAATTCGCCCTCCGTCTGCGCCAGCAGCCCCGCCATGCGCTCTTCGTAGACATCCGCCAGTACCGCCTCCTTGTTGGGAAAGTACTGATAGAGGGAGGCGATGTTGATGCCCGCGACATCGGCAATGCGTTGGGTGGTAAGCCGGTCCGGGCCCTCTGTTTCCAGGATTTTCAGGCAGGCCTCGCGAATGGCCTGCACCAGGGTCTGGGAGCGCTGCTGCCGGGGGCGTTTGCGCGGTTTGGGCAGGCCGCTGTCGCTCACCGCCTGCTGCTCGGGCAGTAAAAATGTAAGGGGAGCGGTTTCATTGTCAGTGCGATTCCGAAAAACTCTTTAAAAACAGTTGGATGCATGCGGCAGCGTGAGGCGGAAACCGCAGTTGCCAGGGTCAGGCAGAGGTCTAGAGTACTGTATTCCGATGCAATGACAACTGTCTGCGAACGCCATGTATTTCGACTTTGACTATTACTTACGTCTATTGCGCCACGTCTGGGGCCTGAAGCACTGGCCCGGCCGGCGGCGTCTGTTACTGCGCTTGCTGGTCACCACGCCGCTGGCCACCCTGTTTCACAGTCTCTGCTTCCTGCTCGACTATGTAGTCTTCCCGCGCCTGTGGACACAGCAGGTCAGGACCCCGGTGTTCATTGTCGGCCACGCGCGCAGCGGCACTACCCTGATGCACCGTTTGCTGGCGGCAGACGGCGAGCGCTTCAGCTACTTCCTGTACTGGGAAACCCTGTTTCCCTCGCTGCTGCAGAAGAAGGTCATCCGCTGGCTGGGGCGGGTGGACAGCGGGCTGCTGGGCGGCTTTATCCACCGCAGGCTGAAGGCCTGGGATGACCGGACCTTTGGACCTTTCCGCCACATTCACAACATGAGCCTGTGGACCTCCGAGGAGGACCAGTTCGCCATGCGCGCCGCGTTTGTCACCCAGCAGTGGGCGACGGACCTGCCGGTGATGGAGGTGCTGGACCTGTTTCACCTGGACCAGATGCCTGCCAAGCGCCGCCGCTGGCTGCACCACTACCGGGAACTGGTGAAGCGCCAGCTGCTGCTCAACGGCGGCAACCGCATTCACCTGAGCAAGAACCCGGTGATGAGCGGCTGGGTGGGTTCGCTGATCGAGGTATTCCCGGATGCGCGTATCGTGGTCATGGTGCGCGATCCCGCCGAGTGCGTGCCCAGCCTGCTGAAACTGGTGGAAATCTCCTGGCGCAGCCGCGGCTGGGAAAAGGCCGATTACACCCGCTCCCTGGAGCTGTTGCTGGAGACCTGCTTCGAGAGCTTCCACAATCCGGCGGACCAGCTCGCCCGGCACGCGGACACCCCCCATGCTTTCGTGGATTACCGGGAGCTGACCGCAGCGCCGCGGGAAGCCGTGCATGCGGTATATGACGCGCTGGGCATGACAGTCTGCGAGGCCTTCGACGATTACCTGCGGGCCAACGCCGAGCGGGAAAAGAGCCACCACTCGAAGTTCGAATACAGCCTCGGCGAATACGCCCTCTCCGGCGAACTGCTGGAGCAGCGGCTCGGCCCGTTCTATGAGCGCTACGGGTGGCCGCGGGCGGCGCAGCGGGCGGTTGAGCTGCGCGCAGGTGAAGGCAGTACCCCCGCCTGCGGCATCGACGATGCCCCCCCTCCTGCCACCGCCTCCGGGCCATGACACACCGATCACTGAGGAGCATGCGCATGCCACATCCCGAAAGTACCGCCGCCACCCGCGATGCCCTGTGCGCGGCCTTCGACGAAATGATCCAGTGCTTCCAGGAGGCGCGGGACGCCATCGACAATCCTGCCCTGTACCCGCCGCCACCCACGGACCGTAACCTGGCGGAGGGCTACCGCTACGTGGTGGGTTTCATGCTCAACGGTATTGAGCGGGCGCTGGCAGACCCGTTGTATCCCCGCTTCCGGCGCGCGATCCAGCCGATGAACCGCTCCACCATCGACAACGCCGACGCGGTGTACCTGGGGGTGGAGATCGACGGCAACCACAGCTATCGCATCCGCGGCCGTGCCGCCGATACCCGGCACTGGCGCGGTGAGGCGCCGGCGGCGGGTACCACTGCGCCCCAGTACGTCATCTTCGAGCTGGCCAGCGGCTACTCGGGCGACAGCGGCAAGCTGTCCGAAATGCAGCCGGGTACCCGCATCAACACCAGTACCCTGGACAGCAGTGCACTGCAGGTGGATGCCGACGGACGCTTCGAGATCCTGATCGCGCCGGAAAAACCGGAAGGCTACAGCGGCAATTTCATGGCCAGCAAGCGCAGCAGCCGCGGCGTGGAACATGTGGGCTGTTTCCTCACCTGCCGCGAGCTGTTCCACGACTGGGCCGGGCAGGACCTGCTCGACCTGGAGATCCTGCGCATCGGCTGCGAGCACGAGCCGCGTCCCCCCATCGACCCCGAGGGCGCCGAACAGATGCTGCGCGAGATTGGCCGCATCGCCCGCAACCAGGTGCATTTCTGGAACGCCTTCAACACCATCACCCTGGAAACCTATGGCCAGGTGCCCGGCGGCATCAGCGAGCGCATGGGCCTCGACAAGCCGTTCATGCCGGTAAACGACATGAACCCGCCCAACGTGCTGGGCATCGCCACCGGTGGCGGGCAGAGCAGCAACATCTACGCCGGTGGCACCTTCCTGCTGGAGGACGACGAGGCACTGGTGATCGAGACCCGCACGCCGGTCGAGCCGCACTTCCTCGGCTTCCACCTGGCCAACCTGTGGGGGGAGTCGCTGGATTTCGAAAGCTATCCCAGCAATATCAATGCGCACTTTGTGGACACCGACCCGGACGGTGCCCGGCGCTGGGTGGTCTGTCACCGTGACCCGGGCATCGCCAACTGGGTGAGCACCACCGGGGTGCCCCATGGCTATACCAGCATGCGCTGGACCTACCCGCAGCAACCGCCGCAGGAGCAGTGGCCCACGCTGACCGCCAAGAAGGTGGCCTTCGACGAGATTCGCGCCCACATGCCCCACGCGCGGGCGGTCACGCCGGAGGAGCGCGCCGCCGAGCGCCTGCTCCGGCACCGCCACGTGCAGCGCCGGTACCGTCAGTACTGACCTGCCGCTCCGGCCCCAATTCATCGTCATAACAACAAGGAGAACACCATGGGACAACTACAGGGAAAGACCGCGCTCGTGACCGGCGCCAGTCGTGGCATAGGCCACGCCATTGCCACCCGCTTCGCCGCCGAGGGCGCCGCGGTGGTGTTGTGCGCCTCGCGCCTGGGTGCCCACGGCGATCTGCCTGGCACCCTTGAGGGGGCTGTGGCGGCGATCAACGCCAGTGGCGGCCGGGCGGCAGCGGAGGTTTGTGACCTGCTGGACCCGGGCGCGCGCGCCGACCTGGTGGCCAGGGCCGCGGCACACTTCGGGCCCATTGATATCCTGGTCAACAATGCCGCAGGCTCCAGCATGGACCTGCCGAGCAGGGTCACGACCGCGAAGCGCAACATGATGATTGACCTGAACCTGAACGTGCCGATGGAGCTGGCAGAGCAGGCGCTGGCAGGCATGCGCGAGCGCGGTGCGGGCTGGATCCTCAGCATCAGCAGCGCGACGGTCAACCAACCGCTGCCACCATACCGGGACAGTCGTGAGGCGGCGCTGGTGATCACCGCCTATGGTGCCACCAAGGCGGCGCTCAACCGCTACAGCGAGGGTCTGGCCCACGAGCTGGCGCCGGAGAATATTTTCGTGAATACCCTGGCGCCGGAAAGCATTGTGCTTACACCGGGGGCCGAGTATGTGCGCGACATTGCCCGCCGCCACCCGGACTGGGCCGAGCCGATTGAGATGATGGCGGAGGCGGCTTTGTCGCTGTGCTCCGGCCGCCATGTGGGGCAGATGGCCTATAGCCGGCAATGGGTTCTGGCGCATGGCCTGTCCGTGCACAGCCTGGATGGCGGGACCGTGCTGGGGGACGCGTTCCTGCCCGCATCGCTCGACTGATCGACGCGGTCAGGGTGAGCGCCGCTCCCCCAGCACCAGCAGCACCAGCACAATGAA
>JBFHFJ010000258.1:0-4906 GCA_041583655.1 Haliea sp.
AACCATCTTCTCGATTTCCTCCTCGCTCAGACCGCCGGACGCGGTGATGCGGATGGACTGCTCCTTGCCGGTCGCCTTGTCCTTGGCGGACACATTGAGAATACCGTTGGCGTCCAGGTCGAAAGTCACCTCGATCTGCGGCATGCCGCGCGGCGCCGGCGGGATGTCCGCAAGGTCGAACCGGCCCAGCGACTTGTTCTGTGCCGCCTGCTTGCGCTCGCCCTGCACCACGTGGATCGTCACAGCGGTCTGGTTGTCATCCGCCGTCGAGAACACCTGGGACTTCTTGGTCGGGATGGTGGTGTTCTTCTCGATCAGCGGCGTAGCGACGCCACCCATGGTTTCGATACCCAGGGTCAGCGGGGTCACGTCCAGCAGCAACACATCCTTCACATCGCCGGACAGTACCGCGCCCTGGATGGCAGCGCCCATGGCCACTGCCTCGTCCGGGTTCACGTCCTTGCGCGGCTCCTTGCCGAAGAAGTCCGCCACCGCCTTCTGTACCATCGGCATGCGGGTCTGCCCGCCCACCAGGATCACATCGTTGATCTCGCTGGGGCTGAGGCCGGCGTCCTGCAGCGCCACTTTCACCGGCTCCATGGAGCGCTTGACCAGCTCCTCGACCAGTGACTCCAGCTTGGAGCGGGACAGCTTGACCACCAGGTGCTTGGGACCGGTGGCATCGGCAGTGATGTAGGGCAGGTTGACTTCGGTCTGCTGGCTGGAGGACAGCTCGATCTTGGCCTTCTCGGCCGCTTCTTTCAGGCGCTGCAGGGCCAGCGGGTCGTTGTGCAGGTCGATGCCGCTCTCTTTCTTGAACTCCGCCGCCAGGTATTCAATCAGGCGCATGTCGAAGTCTTCACCACCGAGGAAGGTGTCACCATTGGTGGACAGCACCTCGAACTGGTGCTCGCCATCCACCTCGGCGATCTCGATGATGGAGATATCAAACGTACCACCGCCCAGGTCGTACACCGCGATGGTGCGGTCGCCCTTGGCCTTGTCCATGCCGTAGGCCAGCGCCGCCGCGGTGGGTTCGTTGATGATGCGCTTGACCTCCAGGCCGGCGATGCGACCGGCATCCTTGGTCGCCTGGCGCTGGGAGTCATTGAAGTAGGCCGGAACGGTGATGACCGCTTCGGTAACCGACTCGCCCAGGTACTCCTCGGCGGTGCGCTTCATTTTGCGCAGCACCTCGGCGGACACCTGCGGCGGGGCCATTTTCTCGGTCTTCGCCTGCACCCAGGCGTCGCCGTTATCGGCTTCAATGATCTTGTAGGGGACCATCTTGATATCTTTCTGCACGACGTCGTCCTTGAACTTGCGCCCGATCAGGCGCTTGACGGCGTACAGGGTGTTGTTGGGGTTGGTGACCGACTGGCGCTTGGCGCTCTGGCCGACCAGGATCTCGCCGTCTTCCGTGTAGGCAACGATAGAAGGCGTGGTGCGGTCACCCTCGGAATTCTCGATCACCCGCGCCTTGCCGCCTTCCAGCACGGCCACGCAGGAATTGGTGGTACCCAGGTCGATACCGATTATCTTGCCCATGTGTTCGTCTCCTCATACGGGCCGGCGCTGCCGGCCTGATTGTGTCAGTTGTTCTCTATATTGGCCCTGGGCGGAAAAATTCAAGGGCCTGCGTGAGCTTAGTCCTGCGCCGCCGGCGCCTTGCTGACCATGACCATGGCCGGACGCACCAGGCGGGAATTCAGCGTGTAGCCCTTCTGCATCACCGCAATCACGGTGTTGGGCTCGACATCGGCGTTTTCCACCATGCTCATCGCCTGGTGCAACTGGGGGTCGAAGGGCTCGCCCTCGGGGTCTACAGGCTCGATATTGAACTTGCGCAGGGCGTCGGTGAAGCTCTTCAGGGTCAGCTCCACCCCTTCGATGATCGGCTTGACCGACTCGTCGTGCCCCGCTGTGACCGCCAGGGTGCGCTCCAGGTTATCGACCACCGGCAGCAACTCCTTGCTGAAGGACTCCAGCGCGAACTTGCGCGCTTTTTCCACATCCTGCTCGGCGCGGCGCTTGATGTTCTGGGCATCGGCATGGGCCCGCAGGGCCGCATCCCGGGCGGCATTGAGGTCTTCTTCCAGCTTTGCCATCAACTCCTCCGGGGTGGATTCACTGTCGCCCCGGGACGTATCGGGACTCTCTGCCCCCGCCTCGGTGGTAGACTGCTCTGCCGCCAGGGCCTCTTCCGTATCGGATTTCTTCTGCTCGCTCTCAGCCACGTCTCTACTCCATCAATGGCGGTTCCGAATTGAGTAACGGGCACAACCAGGGAGGCCGCCCGTCAGCTGCCTGCAGCAGATATTGGGACGCCGACGGGCATTTCAAGGGCAGGAATGCGCTTCCGGGCGCGGTCGCGCCCGGGAAACTCACTGGGACAGGGCGGAACTCAGCATCCTGGCGGTGATATCCACCACCGGAATCACCCGCTCGTAGGCCATGCGCGTGGGCCCGATCACCCCCAGCACGCCCAGGGTACGAGCGCCATCGCTGTAGGGGGCGGTGATCACGCTGTAATCACCAAAGACCTCGAAACCGGCCTCTTCGCCGATGAAAATCTGCACGCCATTGGCCTTGGAACAGCGCTCCAGCAGGTGCAGGAGATCTTTTTTCCGCTCGAAAGCGTCGAACAGCTCCCGCAGCCGCCCCAGGTCCTCCGGGCTGACGTTGCCCAGCAGCCGGGACTCCCCCGCCACCAGGTATTCCTCCTCCGGATCCTCCTGGTCCAGCGCCTTGCTGGCGAGATCCAGGGCCGCCTGCAGGTAGCTGTCGATACGGCTGCGCGCCTCTTCCATCTCCCGCAGGATCTGGCCCTGGACCCGGCTCAGGGGCTGCCCGGCAAAGCGCTGGTTGACCAGGGCCGCGGCTTCCCGCAGCTCGGCCTCGGTGAAGGGCCGCTGGGTGTGAATGATGCGGTTCTGCACCTCGCGCTCATTGACCACCAGGATCACCAGCACGCGGTTACCGGACAGGGGCAGGAACTCCACCTGGCGCAGCTGGTGGGTATCCGGCCGCGGCACCGTCACCAGCCCCGCCTGGGCGGTGATGGCGGACAGCAGGGAGGACGCCGTCTGCACCAGTTCCGTCGCAGATTTGTCAGGGTTGAGTTGCTCCCGCAGGGCGATGACCGAGCGTTCATCAATGGGCTGCACCTGCAGCAGGCGGTCGACGAACAGGCGGTAACCCTGGGCGGTAGGCACCCGTCCGGCCGAGGTATGGGGTGAATGCAGCAGGCCGCGCTCCTCCAGGTCCGACATCACGTTGCGGATGGTAGCGGCGCTGACCGGCAGGCCGGCCTCTTCCAGCAGGGTTCGCGACCCCACCGGCTGGCCATCGCGGATATGGCGCTCCACCAGGGCCTTGAGGATAATCCGTGCGCGTTCCGACAAGTCCGCCGAGCTCATACCTTCCCCTCTGCTGTTGCGTGCCCCGGTTGTAACACAGGGGCACGGGAATACAAAGCCTGGCCACTCGTGATGTTTATGCCGCAGTGGATCTGCGGTATAACAGTGCAAATCCTGCAGCGGTTTTCTATGCTCACCCACATCAGTATCAGCCAGTACACCATTGTCGACACCCTGGACATGGAGTTCCGGGGCGGCATGACCGTCATCACCGGGGAAACAGGGGCCGGCAAGTCCATCATGCTGGACGCCCTCGGCCTGTGCCTGGGCGACCGGGCGGACCCCAAGGCCGTGCGCGCGGGCAGCGAACGCGCCGAGGTGACTGCGGGCTTCGACATCAGCGCCAACCCGCAGGCCGCTGCCTGGCTGCGATCCCGCGACCTCCACCACGGCGACGAATGCCTGCTGCGACGGGTCGTCACCAGCGAGGGCCGCTCCCGCGCCTACATCAATGGCAGCGCGTCGACGGTGCAGGATTGCGCAGAGCTGGGCGAGCTGCTGATCGACATCCACAGCCAGCACGCGCACCAGTCCCTGCTGCGCAAGCCGGTGCAGCGGGAAATGCTGGACAACTTCGCCGGGCACACCGCCCTGGCCCGCAGCGTGGAGCAGACCGCCTCCGACTGGCTGCGCGGCCGCCGCGAACTGGCTTTGCTCACCAGCAGCAGGGATGAGCAAAGTGCGCGCGCCCAGCTGCTGGCCTACCAGGTCGAGGAACTGGTGGCACTGGACCTGCGCGAGGGTGAGCTGGAGGAGCTGGAGCGGGACCAGACCCTGCTGGCCAACGCCGAGGAGATCCTGCAGGGCGCGCACCAGGCCCTGGAGCTGTGCGATGAGCAGGCCGGGGGTGCCCGCCATGCCCGGCAGCTGATCCGCGGCGCCGCGGGCGCCAGCAAGGCGGCGGACAATGCCCGCGAGCTGCTGGAGTCCGCGGCGATCCAGTTCGAGGAGGCGCGAAGCGAAATCCAGCGCTATGTCGACTCTGTCGAGATTGACCCGGAGCGCCTGGCGGCGGTGGAAAAGCGCCTGGAGCAGGTCCACGATGTGGCCCGCAAGCACCGCATCAAACCGCAGCAGCTGCCGGAGTTCCTGGCCGGCCTGCAGGAGGAACTCGCGGGGCTGACCCACGGCGGGCAGAGGATCGAAGCGTTGCAGCAGGAACTGGCGGAGCTGGAGCAGCGCTACGCCAAGGACGCCGCCACCCTGGGCAAACAGCGGGCCAGGGCCGCCAAATCCCTGGTCAGCAAGGCGACCGCCGTGCTCAAGACCCTGGCCATGGGCGACTGCCGCTTCGAGATCGCACTCCAGCAGCGGGACAGCGGCGACCCCCACCCCCAGGGCGCGGAGGATATCGAATTCCTGATCAGCACCAACCCGGGAGCGGCACCCCAGCCCCTGGCAAAGATCGCCTCCGGTGGTGAACTGTCACGTATCAGCCTGGCCATCCAGGTGGTGACCGCCAGCGGCGGCACCCTGCCCAGCATGGT
>JBFHFJ010000259.1:0-4787 GCA_041583655.1 Haliea sp.
CGGCGTTTCCCCGTTTCTTCCCCTCGTTGTTCACGCACCCCATGCGGGTACCCATGTGCCTGCCGTGGCGCGGGAGACCGTGCTTGACCCCGCCCGTTTGCAGGCGGAACTCAACCGCCTGACGGACTGGTATACCGCAGACCTGTTCCAGCTGCCCGGTGCGGCCCTGTGCGCCACGCCGGTCAGTCGCTTGGTGGTGGATCTGGAGCGCTATACCGACGACAGCCTGGAGCCGCGCGCCGCGGTGGGGCAGGGCGTGATCTACACCCATGACAGTGACGGGCAGCGGCTGCGCCCGGAGCCGTCGCCGGAGCAGCGCCGGCAGTGGCTGGACCACTGGTATCGCCCCTGGCACCTGAAGCTGGAACTGGACGTGCTCACCAGCCTGCAGCGCCACGGGGCCTGCCTGCTGGTGGATGCCCACAGCTTTCCGGCGCGGCCGCTGGCCAATGAAGATGACGCTGGCAGGGCGCGGCCGGATATCTGTCTCGGTACCGGCGCCAACACGCCAGCCTGGCTGCTGGACTACGCGCTGGACTGGTGTGCCCGCCACGGCTTCACGGTGGCGGTGGACTTTCCCTATGCGGGCTGCCTGGTGCCCCAGGTGTATGCGGCGGACCCGCGGGTGGCGGCCATCATGGTGGAAGTGAACCGGGGCCTGTATCTGGAACAGGCGGATCTGGCGGCGGCGCCCGCGCCGGGGCCGGACTACTTCCGGGTGAAAGCGGCGCTGAATGAGCTGTTGCTGGGCATGACGGGGCGCTTGCTGGATGTCGCGCCCAGCGATCGGGCGGTTTCCGCTGTGGCTGCTTTTGACGTTTGTTATTGATGAACGGTGAATTATTCTCTGGGCTCTGGTTGGGTATGTGTGCTGTGCTCCATGACATAGTCCTCCAGCGCCGCGGCGTCAGTGCGGACACCGCAATGCGGCTTGCGCGCCACTTCAACACTACCGCGGAGTTCTGGATTGCGTTGCAGTCGGACTATGACCTGCGGGTAGCGGAAGTCGAGTCGTCAGAGCGCATTGCGCGAGAGGTGCGGCCGGGGGACGTGGCTTAGCTTGCTGATCCACTAAGCGCTCGGCCCCCTCGGGGAAGTATGCGCCGTGTTATCCGGTAAAAGCGCAGTGTGACTTCGCACTTACAGCGTCGCCAGAAAGCGCAGCAGCGCTGTATTGAAGGCATCGGCCTGCTCCTGCTGCACAAAGTGCCCGGCCTGCGGTATCAGCTCAATACCCCGCAAGTCGCTGGAGCATCGCGCCAGCACAGCGAGCGCATCGTCGCCGATCATCTGCAGCACCGGGTCTTCACGGCCGGCAACGAACAGCGACGGAGGTGTGACTTTGGCGTCTGCCCAGGCCCTGCCGAGCTCCCAGTTGCGGTCCGCTACGCGATAGGAATTGATGCCGCCGATGAATTCCAGGCCCGGCGGGCAGCGGGTGAATTCATCCACGTAGGTCTGCATGTCCCCTTCGGTCATCCACGGCCAGGGCAGGGGAATCGCCGGGTCAGCGAGCACATCCAGGTAGGTGCTGCCCTCGGTGGGAAAGCGGGTCCAGTCCAGCAGGTGGCCGTCGGCGCACAGCGCCCAGAACAGGCGGGTCAGGAACAGGCGGGGGTCGCGGGCGAGTTCACGCTCTGGCCGCTCCGGTTGCTGGTAGTAGTGCATGTGGTAGAAGTGCCGCGCCGCCACCTCGGCAAAACACACGCTGGGCGCTTTGTCCGGGCGGGCAAAGGCGCGGTGGTATTCGCGGCCCGGGGGCGGGTTGGCGCCGGCGCCGCCGCGCCCGGCGAGGTCGAAATCGTAGGGGCAGGCCACACCCACCACGGCCGCGACGCGTTCCGGGTGGCGCACGGCCACGTTGTACACCTGCGCCGCGCCGAAATCGTGCCCCACCAGCACCGCACGCGCCAGGCCCAGGTGATCCATCAGCCCCAGTACATCGTTGACCGTGTGCTCGCTGTCGTACAGTGCCGGGTCCGTGGGGCGGCTGGAGCGGCCGTAGCCGCGCTGGTCAAACGCGACCGCGTTGAAGCCGGCGTTGGCCAGGGCGGGCAGTTGATGACGCCAGCTGTAGGCGAGACCGGGGAAGCCGTGGCAGCAAATAACCCAGGGTTGCGCAGGCTGGCCTCGGCTCAAGACGTAGTGCAGTTCTACCTCATCCAGACGCGCGCTGCCGTGATCCAGTGTGCTCACCTGCGGTAAGTGTGGGTAGTCACGACGCGGCCCGACACCGCACCGCCGGCACGGCGCCATTGGCCGCCGTTGCGGCCTCCGGTCAGGGGGAGAGCCATAGCTGCAACTGGGGTGCGACCAGCACCAGAACAATAAGCCCCAGCATGAAGGAATGCAGCGTGGCCTGGACCCGCAGCGGCTCAAGTTTTTCCAGGCGGACATCGAGCTTGTCGAGGCGCTTGTCAATTTGCTCGAATCGCTTATCTAACTGCTTAAATCTTCCCTCTATCTGCTCGAATCGGGCATCGACCTGCTCAAATCTCCGCTCCATCTGCTCGAAGCGAGCATCGACCTGCTCGAAGCGATCATCGATCTGTTCGAACCGCCTGTCGATCTGCTCAAATCTCCGCTCCATCTGCTCGAACTTGCCGTCAACTCGTCTGAACCGACCGGTGATCTGCTCAAAGCGCTGCTCCTGTTCCCCGAATCCGGCACGCAGCACGGCGTCCAGGTAGTCCCGGGTCACGATATTGTCAGCGTAAAAGCCAAATGCCTCTGCCATCAGTTCTGCCTGCGCCTCGGCCTGCGGTTCCGGCACCCCGGCTTCCCGGAGCCGGCGCGCGAAACGCAGTGAATCAAATGCGAGCGTTGCCACAAGAATAGCCTCCCGATGCATCCACGCCAAGCATGGCGCGTCTGGCGGTGGCGCGGTACATCAAGTCCATGCAGATTCAGCCCGTTGGGGTCAGCAGCCTGAGACTAACAGGCAGTAGGCTCCTGTTGCCAATACCCCTATAATCGTGCGTCTAACTACAATCACCAGGAGCTCCACCATGTCCCTGCAAGGCAAGCACGTGCTTATCACCGGCCCCACCGCGGGTATTGGCCGCACCACGGCCCTGGCCCTGGCCGCGCAGGGCGCAACGCTGACCCTGCTCTGCCGCAGCCCGGAGAAGGGTGCGGCGCTGGCGGCAGAGATCACCGCGGCGGGGGGAGCTGCACCCACGGTGGTGGCGATGGACATGGCCAGCCTGGCCAGTGTGCGGCAGGCGGCGGAAGAGTGCCTCGCGCTGGGGAAGCCGATCGATGTGCTGCTGAACAACGCGGGGATCGTGAATACCACCCGCCGCACCACGGTCGACGGTTTCGAGGAGACCCTGGCGGTCAACCACTTCGCCCCCTTCCTGCTGACCGGGCTGCTGCTGCCCAACATACTGCAGGCGCCCGGTGCCCGTATCGTCAATGTCGCCTCCGCTGCCCATGCCTTTGCCCGCGGCATGGGTTTCGACGACCTGCACGCGGAGCGGGGCTACAAGACCTTCCGCGAGTACGGGCGCTCCAAGCTGGCGAATATCCTCTTCACCTGCAGCCTCGCCCGGCGGCTGGCGGACTACCCGGTGACGGTGAACTGCCTGCACCCGGGGGCGGTGTCCACGTCCCTGGGCACCCAGAACGGCGGCTTCATGAGCCGGGTCATGCCTTTCCTGCTCAAGCCCTTCTTCCGTACCCCGGAGCAGGGCGCTGCCACCTCCATCTACCTGTGCAGCAGTGACGAGGTCGCCGGGGTCAGCGGGGAATACTTTGCCGACTGCAAGGCGGTGCGGCCCAAGCCCTGGGCCCGGGATGACGAGGCGGCAGAACAGCTGTGGCGTGTCACGGAGAAGAGCGTGGGGTTCAAATATTCCGTGTGAGGATGGGGCGGGGTAGCGCGACGCAAATCGCCCGGCGCCCCCGCGTCTGGCTGCTCTCCGCCTACCGTGCCGACAGCCACGCTGCCTGGGCTGACTGGCTGCTGGCCTCCCAGCCCCGGATCGATTGGGTGCGCCTGGAGTTACCCGGGCGCCATTTTGCCTGGCGCATCCGCGGTAATCCCGTTTCCTGGCTGGATGCGCTGCCGGCTGAGCCGCCGGACCTGCTGCTGGCCACCTCGATGGTGGACCTGGCGACCCTGAAGGGCCTGCACCCGCGGTTGGCCGCGGTGCCCACCCTGTACTACTTCCACGAAAACCAGTTCGCCTACCCGCTGAGCGACCGCCAGAGCCACTGGCTGGAGCCACAGATGGTGCAGCTCTACGGCGGCCTGGCGGCGGATCGTGTGCTGTTCAATTCGGCCTTCAACCGCGACAGCTACCTGCGTGGGGTGGCGGACCTGCTGGGGCAAATGCCGGATGCGGTGCCGGCGGGAATTGTCGAGCGCCTCGCGCAGAAAAGCGCACTGTGCCCGGTGCCCATTGAGCCGGTGCCTGCCGCCGAGCAGCGGGACCCGCAGCTGGTGCTGTGGAACCACCGCTGGGAGCACGACAAGGCGCCCGAGCGGTTTGCCGAGGCCATGATCCAGCTGGCCGCGGAGGGAGTACCGTTCCGCCTCGCGCTGCTGGGCAAGCGTCCGCGCCGGGTCCCGGCGGCGCTGGCGCGGCTGCGCGAGGCCCTGGCACAGCGGATTGTCGCCGATGGCCGGTTGCCGGCGGAGGAATATCGGGCGCTGCTGGGGCGCGCCGGTATTGCCGTCAGTACCGCGCGCCACGAATTCCAGGGGCTGGCGATGCTGGAGGCCGCCAGCGCCGGGGCCCGGCCGCTGGTGCCGGATGCGCTGTGTTACCCGGAGCAGTACC
>JBFHFJ010000260.1:0-4695 GCA_041583655.1 Haliea sp.
CCAGGTGGTGGCGGAAATCCTCGACCACAAGCTGCGCAAGCGCACCCGGTTTGGCGACTATGCGGTTCTCTACCGGGGCAACCACCAGTCGCGGCTGCTGGAGCTGGCGCTGCAGCAACAGCAGGTGCCCTACCACCTGAGCGGCGGCACCTCGTTCTTCGCCCGTAACGAGGTCAAGGACATCATGGCCTACCTGCGCCTGCTGGTGAACGAGAACGACGACAACGCCTTCCTGCGCATCGCCAACGTGCCGCGGCGCAAGCTCGGCCCCTCCACCCTGGAGGCACTGGGTACCTATGCCACCGCCCGCCATTGCAGCCTGAGCCAGGCCCTGCAGCATATCGACGCCGGAGCCCTGCCCGAGGCTGGCCTGCGCCGGCTGCGGGAGTTCTACCAGTGGCTGGCCGGCCTGCGTCGGCAGGCCGAGGCTGGCAACGGTATCGGCGCCATCCGCCAGCTGATCCGCGATATCGACTACGCCGACTGGCTGCTGCAGCTGAGCTCCAGCGAGGACGTCGCGGAGCGCCGCATGGGCAACGTCACCTTCCTGGTCGACAGCCTGGAGCGCGTGATGCGGGACGAGGAGATTGGCCTGGACGAAGCGGTCAGCCGGCTGCTGCTGCGCGATCTGCTGGAGCAGCAGGAAGAGGAAAAAGCAGGCCCCGACAGCGTCCAGCTGATGACCCTGCACGCGTCCAAGGGCCTGGAGTTCCCCCACGTATTCATCATCGGCATGGAAGAAAACCTGCTGCCGCACCGGGCGAGCATCGAGGAGGACAACATCGCCGAGGAGCGGCGCCTGGCCTACGTCGGCATTACCCGCGCCCGGGAAACCCTGACCATGACCATGGCCCTGAAGCGGCGCCAGTACGGCGAGATCATCAGCTGCGAGCCCAGCCGCTTCCTCGTCGAGCTGCCCCCGGACGACCTGCAGTGGCAGGGCGGCGATGCCGACACCGCAGAGGCCAACGAGCAGCGCGCGACAGAGACCCTGAGCAGCCTCAAGTCCCTGTTTGCGTAAGCCCCAGGCGCCGCTTGATGCCCTCGCGCCAGGTCTGGATGATGGCGTAGAAGCCGGGAATGAAGAAGGTGCCGACCAGCAGCGCCGCCAGCATGCCGCCGAACACCGTGATACCCAGCGAGCGCTGGCCGAAGGCGCCGGCACCGGAGGCGAAGACCAGCGGCAGAATGCCCAGGATAAAGGACACCGCGGTCATGCACACCGCGCGAAAGCGCAGCCGGCCGGCGTCCGCCGCCGCAGCCCGGATGTCCTGGCCACCCTGCTCGCGCAGTTGCCGGGCAAACTCCACGATCAGGATGGCATTCTTCGCCGCCATGGCGATCAGCAGCACCAGGCCGATCTGGGCGTAGAGGTTGAGCGCCTGCCCCGCCAGCAGCAGCGCCAGGATGGCGCCGCCAATCGCCATCGGCACCACCAGGATGATCGCCACCGGCACCGACCAGCTTTCGTACTGGGCCACCAGGAACAGGTAGACGAAGACCAGCGCCAGCGCGAAGCCGAGGACCGCGGTGTTGCCCGCCTCGCGCTCCTGGAAGGCGGCACCGGTCCAGTCGAGCCGGTAGCCGCCCGGCAGGCGGCTTGCCGCGGCCTCGAACGCCGCCATGGCATCGCCGCTGCTGTACCCCGGCGCGGCGTTGCCGCGCACCGTCGCCGCACGGTAGAGGTTGTAGCGCTGCACCACATCGGGCCCCAGCACCAGCCGGCTGCTGACCAGGGTGCCGAGCGGCACCATGTCGCCGCCGGAGGCCTTGACGTAGAAGTGTTCCAGACCCTCCAGATCGGCTCGGAAAGGGGCGTCTGCCTGCATGGTGACCTGGTAGGTCTGGCCAAACTTGTTGAAATCGTTGATGTACATTGAGCCCAGCTGCGCCTGCAGGGTCATGAAAATCTCATCCAGCGGCACGCCGAGGTTCTTCGCCTTGATCCGGTCCACGTCGATGAAATACTGCGGCACATTGGCCCTGAAGCTGCTGAACACGCCAGTGAGGGCTGCCTGTTCATTGCTGTCGACGATGAAGTTGTTGAGCACCGCGGCGAGTTCAGCAGGACTGCGCGCCAGGGTGTCCTGCAGCACAAGCTCGAGCCCGCCCACGGCGCCCATGCCCGGCACGGCCGGCGGCGCGATGGCATACACCTGGGCCTCGGGTACCTGCAGGAAAGCCTGGGCGTTGACGCGCCGGGCCACGTCGAACACCAGTTGCCCCGCCTCCTCGCGCTCATCCCAGTGCTTCAGCACCACGAACAGGGTGCCGGCGTTGCCGGCCATCGCGCCGGTCAGGATGGAAAAGCCGCTGATCTCGGTCACGCTCTGCACCGCCGGATCGTCGAGGATGATATCGGCCACCTTGCGCACTGCGTCCCGGGTGCGCAGCAGCGAGGCGGCATCCGGCAGCTGCACGTTGACCAGCAGCGCGCCCTTGTCTTCATCGGGCACCAGCGCCGTGGGAATGGTGAAAACCCCCAGCGCGAGGGCCCCCATCCACAGCAGGAAAATCGCCCCGACCACCGCGAGCTTGCGCAGCACCCAGGCGACGCCGCGGCTGTAGCCCGCGGTAATGCGGGCAAAAAATGCCAGGAAGGCGCGATACCAGGCGGCGTCGCGCTGCCCCCCCTGGCGCAACAGCAGGGCGCAGAGGGCGGGGCTCAGGGTGAGTGCGTTGAGGGAGGAAAACACCACCGCGATGCAGATGGTGACCCCGAACTGGCGGTACATTTCGCCGGTAATTCCCGGCAGGGTCGCCACCGGGACGAATACCGCCAGCAGCACCAGGGTAGTGGCGATAATCGCTCCGCTCACTTCCCGCATGGTGACCAGGGCCGCCTCCCGCGGCGCCAGTGCCGGATCCTCGCGCAGATGACGGTCGCAGTTCTCGATCACCAGGATCGCATCGTCCACCACGATGCCGATCGCCAGGATCAGCGCGAACAGGGTCATGGTATTGATCGACATATCCAGCAGGAACAAGACCGCCAGGGACGACACCAGCGATACCGGGATGGTGACTGCCGGGACCAGGGTGGCGCGCAGGCTGCCGAGGAAAATATAGGTAATCAGGATCACCAGCACTACTGCCATGCCCAGCGATACCAGCACCTGGGACACGGCCGTGGATACGTAGCGGGTGGTGTCGTAGTTGACCTGGTAGGACATGCCCTGGGGGAAGCCGGCGGACACCTCCGCCAGCAGCGCATCCACGGCCGCCCCGACCTGCAGCGCGTTGGCGTCAGTGGCCTGGTACAGGGCCACATTAACCGCCGGGCGCCCGTTGATCTCACCGAAGAACGCGTAGCCGGACTGGCCCAGCTCGACACGTGCCACATCCCGCAGGTAAGTCGCCGAGCCGTCAGGTCGCGCCCGCAACACGATACTCTCGAACTCCTCGACCTCCTGCAGCCTACCCTTCACCCGCAGGGTGAATTCCGTCTCCATTCGCTGGTCGAAGGGCGCGCCGCCGATCTTGCCGGCAGCGACCTGGACATTCTGCTCACTCAGCGCGGCGTAGATATCGGAGACCGAGAGGCCGCGGTTGGCCATCTTGTCCGGGTCCAGCCACAGGCGCATGGCGTAGTCCGCTTCGCCGATCACCGTGGCGCCGGAAATGCCGGGAATCCGGCCCAGCGAAGCCAGCACATTGATCTTGACGTAGTTGGAGAGAAACTTGTAATCCAGCGAATCGTCCGGCGAGGTAAAGCTGACGATCTTCAGCATGTCCGGCGCGCGTTCGACAATGCTCAGGCCCCGCGCCGTGACTTCACCGGGCAGGGAAGGCTCGGCCAGCTTGACCCGGTTCTGCACCCGGACCAGCGCCATATCCGCATCGGTGCCGATCTCAAAGGTGACGGTCAGGGAGTAGCTGCCGTCGTTGGCGCTCTTGGACGACATGTAGATCATGTCCTCGACACCGTTCACCGCATCCTCGATCGGCGTGCCGACTGCCGCTTCCACGACCTCCGCAGCCGCACCCGGGTAGGAACCCGACACCACGATATTGGGCGGCGTGATCGCCGGGTATTCATTCACCGGCAGCAGCGCCATGGCAAGAGAGCCGAGCAGCGTCAGGACAATGGAAATGACCAGGGCGAACTTGGGCCGGGTAATGAAAAAGGCACTGAACATGCCGCTATGCCCCGCCGCCGGCCACTGTTGCAGTGACCTCCACCGGCATTCCCGGGCGCACCTGCTGCAGTCCACGCACAATGACCCGGTCGCCCTCGTCCACGCCTGCCTTGACCAGCACCAAATCGTCAAAACGCTCGCCCAGTTCCACATTGTGGCGCGTGACCGTGCTGTCGGCGCCGACCACCAGCACGAAAGTGCCCTGCTGGTCCGCCTGCACGGCGGCGAGGGGCAGGAACAGCCCTTCCAGCAGCTGGGTATCCTGCAGGGTCACCCGCACATACTGGCCGGGGACCAGCAGGCCGTAGGGATTGGGGATCCGTGCGCGGGCCTCCATGGTGCCGGTACTGGCGTCGATCCGGTTGCCGAAGTAATCAATCTGGCCCACCTCCGGGTAAAGCACGCCGTTGGCCAGTTCCAGCATGACCTCAACCCCCTTGAGGTCGGCCACGCTGGGATTGGCGCTGACACGCTGGCTGATCTGCGCAATGTAGGTCGCCTCCGACACCTGGAACAGCGCCTCGATGGGGTCGACGCTGACCAGGCTGGTGAGATC
>JBFHFJ010000261.1:0-4693 GCA_041583655.1 Haliea sp.
AGGAACCCCTCGTGCCGGATACGCTGAGGCGGGGTACGCACGGGCACGCTAGGCACGGCCGACCGGGTGGCTTAAGCTATAGGACGCAATGCCGCGTTTTTTCCTGCCCAACATTTTCTGGAAGGTCATCATGAGCAAGCCTTATATCAAACAGGATCCCCTCTACCAGCTGCTGCGCAACGAGGATATCAAGGGCTTCAATGAACAGCGTGACAAACTGGACACCAGCGAACTGCAAAGCGGGGATTACCGCGGGCGAGACCTGCGCAACATGGACGCCCGCGGCCTGGACTTCAGCAACTCCTATTTCCGCAACGCGGACCTGAGCGGTATCGATTTTCGCGAAACCAACCTCGAGGGCGCCAGCCTCCTCGACGCCAAGCTGTCGGGGACCTATTTTCCGGAATCAATCAGCGCGACCGAAATCCGGCTGTCGCTGGACACCGGTACACGCCTGCGCTACGACCGCAAGTAGTCGCCTAGCCCTGCGCCAGCAGGTCGCGCAGGTCGATCATTGCCGAATTTGCCCGGCTGATATAAGACGCCATCACCAGCGAGTGGTTGGCCAGCAAGCCGAGGCCGCTGCCATTGAGGATGACCGGACTCCACACGGCCTGCTGGGTTGCCTCCAGTTCGCGGATGATCTGCTGCAGGCTCACCTGGGCGTTTTTCTTGGCCAGGACATCGGCAAAGTCCACTTCCACGGCCTTGAGAAAATGGATCAGGGCCCAGGCGGTACCGCGGGCCTCAAAGAACACGTCGTCGATTTCGCTCCAGGGTGTCTGCACCATCAGTTCTTCAGGAGCCGGGGTGGCCTGGCGGGCGCTGTCGTCACCCGCGAGGTCGGTATTGAGACGGCGCTGGCCTACACTGGCACTCAGGCGCTGGGACAGGCTGCCCAGCCGGGAACTGACCGTGGATAACCAGTAACGCAGGTTGTCCGCCCGCGCGTAGAACTGGGCGTCGCTGTCCCCGGTGTTCTCCAGTCGCCGCAGGTAGCTGCGCAGCAGGACCACTCCCTCGCGATACTGGCTTTCCGTGGCCGGCAGCATCCAGCTGTCGGAATTGAAGTTGAACTTGGGCTCGGCCAGGGACAGATCGGGGTCCTCCCGGGACTGGGACTGGGAGCGGCTGAACACCTCCCGCATGGCACGCGCCAGATCCCGGGACTGGATCAGGACACCAAACTCCCAGTTGGGCACATTGTCCAGCCACGCGCCCGGCGGAAACACATCGTTTGACAGGTAACCGCCGCGCTTCTCCAGCAGGGTCTCCATGGCGCTGACCAGTGCCGCGGTGGTAGTCGAGCCAGTGACGCTTTGGGCGCCGTCCTCGGCGGCGTAGGCTGCGGCGCGGTCGCTGACGTCAAAGGGCGCTGGAGTGACGCTCCAGTACATCCCGACCAGCACGGTGACCAGCAGGTACAGGCCGAGGCCCACCAGCAATCCGTAAGCCCAGCCCTTTTGCGGCAGGTAATCGTCCCGCCAGCGGGTCAGCCTCTGCCTGAATCCTGTCATCCTGGATCTCCTTCCGCGGCGAACGGCCGGCGGTTCCTGTCAATGGTGGTGATGCTGGTGGGCGCTACCACTGGCGGCCGGGGCGCGCCGGGTTTCGGCCTGGGTACACTGGGAAGTGCCGTTGATCTCCAGGCACAGCTCAAGTGACTCGCCCACCGCGGGCATCCTCTCCAGGCCCAGCAACATCAGGTGCAGTCCTCCGGGCGCAAAGGAAACAGATTCACCCGCCGGCACAGTAATCGACTCCTGCTGCCGCATGCGCAGCATGCCATCGACCTCGACCGTGTCGTGAAGTTCAACGCTGGCCGCCAGCGAGGCGCTGCCCCCGGAAATGGTCAGCGGCTCAGAGCTGACGTTGCGCACAGTCACATAGGCTGCGGTATTGGTCTGGGTAGGCGGCAATGCGCGCACCCAGGCATCATCCAGCTCAACTTGCGCCTGCGCCGCACGCGCACCGGGCAGGGCCAGAACACACAAAGCGAATGCCACCGGCTTCAGGAAGGTCACCGTTCGTTCTCCTTTGTAAAGTCACGGGCCCGACGAAACTTACAGGCCCCACAGGCGTCACACTATACCACCAGCGCCGGCCCCGGGCCCGCGCCGAATTGGGCTGCCGCGGCGGCACTGCTACAATGTCGACCGTCGCGGCAGGACCGCAACAGCAAAAGGAACACCCATGCGATTTCTGTTCGCCAGCCTGCTCTGGCTCTGCAGCAGCCTGAGCCTGGCCCAGTTGCCGGGCACCGGCACGGCGGCCGCGACATTCAGCCAACCGGACTTCCTCCCGGTGGAGGAAGCGTACCAGCTGGCTGTGGAAGCTCAACCCTCTGGCGACCTGCGGCTGTACTGGCGCATCGCCGACACCTACTATCTCTACCAGCACGCCTTCGACTTTTCCCTGCAGAGTGCCGGCAGCTCCATTCCACTGGATGTGCAGTTACCCGCGGCCCTGGAGCGCCACGACGAATTCTTTGGCGAGGTGCGGGTGTACTACCGGGAGGCCGATGTCCGCCTCGCAGCCGCGGACGTGCCGCAGTACGCCAGGCTGACGGTAAAGTCACAGGGCTGCGCCGATGCCGGGCTGTGCTATCCACCCCGCACGGAGCTGTTCGACATTGACTTTGCCAGCGGCAGCGTCAGCCCGGTGCCACTCGCCGCCGCGCAAGCTACCACCGCCCCCGCTACAGGAGAGACCCCGACGACCGCGCTGGCCAGGCTGCCCTACATGATGCTGCTGGCGTTCCTCGGCGGGACGATACTCAACCTGATGCCGTGCGTATTCCCGATCCTGTCCCTGAAAGTGCTGGGCTTCGCTCGCAGCTCCAGCCATGAACGCCTGCGGCACAGCTGGCTCTATGCGGCCGGGGTCGTGCTGAGTTTCCTTGGTGTGGCCACCGTGCTGATCCTGCTGCAGCGTGCCGGGCAGGCCATCGGCTGGGGCTTCCAGTTGCAATCTCCCGCCTTTGTAATCGCTCTCGCCTACCTGTTCCTGGTAATGGGCCTGTCACTGTCCGGCATGCTGCAACTGGGGGGCAGCCTGATGAACGTCGGCAGCGGCCTCGCTGCTCGCCAGGGTGACAGCGGCAGCTTCTTCACCGGCGTACTCGCCGTGGTCGTGGCCAGCCCCTGCACCGCGCCCTTCATGGGCACGGCCCTGGGATTCGCCATCACCCAACCGGCCCCGGTTGCGCTGGCGGTATTTTTCGCGCTCGGAGCCGGCATGGCAGCGCCGCTGTTGCTTCTCGGCTACAGCGCCCGCGCCCGCAACTGGCTGCCCCGGCCCGGGCCCTGGATGGAGACCCTGAAGCAGCTGCTCGCATTCCCCCTCTATGGCAGCGCGATCTGGCTGCTGTGGGTGGCCGGGCGCCAGACCGGGGTCGATACCATGGCCGGGGCCCTGACAGGCGCCCTGCTCCTGGCCCTGGGCCTGTGGCTGTGGCACAGCGCACTGTGGCGACGGACCCTGTCCCTCTCCTGTCTCGCCCTGGCACTCATGCTGGGCCTGTGGCGGTCTCCCCTTGAGGCCGGTGGCGAGCAAAGCCTGGCAGCCAGGAGGGAAGCCGCCTGGTCCGCAGCGACCGTCGCCGAGCTGCGCCAGCAGGGACGGGCGGTATTCGTCGACGTTACCGCGGACTGGTGCATTACCTGCATTGCCAATGAGCGCGCCGTGTTGAATACCGCCGACATGCAGGCGGAATTTGCCGATCGCGATGTCGCTTATCTGGTCGCCGACTGGACCAACCACAATGCGGAGATCGCCGGCTTCCTGCGCGAACACGGTCGCACGGGGATCCCGCTGTATGTGCTCTATCCGGCTGACCCGGCTGCCGAGCCGGTGATCCTGCCGCAGATCCTGACCAGGAACATCGTGCTGCGGGCCCTGGACACGGTTGCACCCCATACAGGCGGGATTGCCGGCAATATCTGAGGTTTTTCCCGGAAATACCCTGCTTTTCTGCCATTATCCTGAAAACACGGCGAAACAGCGGGCTGCGTGCAGGTATCGTCTGGAAAATTGCTAAATTCGCCTAAATGGCCGCTAACGGACGCTATTTCCCAAAAAAACAACATTAAACATGGACAGAACATTACTTTTGCGCCAGAATCCGCCCAATAAGGTCGACGAGAGCAACCGCGGGGAATCATGGCCACCATCCTGGTATTGCACGGCCCCAACCTGAACCTGCTCGGTGAACGCGAACCGGCAGTCTATGGGCACGCGACACTTGCGGACATCAACCGCAGCCTCGCCACCCTCGCGACCGAGCGGGGTCACCACCTGCTGGCGATGCAGAGTAACGCCGAATATGAACTGGTGGAGCGCATCCACGATGCCCGCCGCGAAGGGGTGAATTTCATACTTATCAACCCTGCCGCATTCACCCATACCAGTATCGCCCTGCGCGACGCACTGGCCGCGGTGGCCATCCCCTTTATTGAAATACACCTGTCCAATACCCATGCCCGCGAGCCTTTCCGGCAGCATTCCTATTTCTCGGACCTGGCCCGCGGCGTCATCTGCGGCCTGGGCGCCCAGGGCTACGAACTTGGACTACTGGCTGCTATCCGCAGCCTGGAACAGCCTTAACCGAAAACCAGAGAGAGCCCAACATGGACATTCGCAAAGTCAAGAAGCTGATCGAGTTGCTGGAAGAGTCCAACATCGATGAGATAGA
>JBFHFJ010000262.1:0-4687 GCA_041583655.1 Haliea sp.
ATCCCTGGGAGCAGGGTGACCCGGAGCCCTGGCCGCAGTGGCTGGAGGCCATCACGCGTTTCCAGGCAGGGCTCGGCCAACTCTTCAACAGTGCAGCGGGCAATTTCTGTCCGCAGACCAACATCAGCAGCGCCCTGGGCAAGGTGATCGGTGGCCTCCCCGAAAAAACCGGGCGCAATGTGATCCTGTTCTGCGAACACGATTTTCCCTCGGTGGGCTTTGTTCTGCAGCAGGCCGAGCGCCTGGGCTACCAGGCGAGGATGATCCCGGCCCGGAAGGATGCCCAGCAACTGGCTGTCTGGGAAAGCGCGCTGGGGCCGGATGTGCACTGCGTGCTGCTGACCCACGCCCACTTCAATACCGGCAAGCTTGTTCCCGTCGGGGAGATCACCCGCCTCACCCGCGCCCGCGAGATTTTCAGCGTGGTCGACATTGCGCAATCGGCCGGGGTCATCCCGATCGACCTCAAGGACTGGCATGTGGATGTGGTGCTCGGCTCCTGCGTGAAGTGGCTGTGCGGGGGTCCCGGCGCAGGCTTCCTGTGGATGGAGGCGGACACTGCCGCTCAACTGGAACCGCTGGATGTCGGCTGGTTCTCGCACAGCGCGCCCTTCGAGTTCGACATCAACCACTTCGAATACGCCGCCGGCAGCGCGCGGTTCTGGGGCGGCACACCGTCGATTGTGCCCTACGTCGTGGCCGGCCATGCCCTGGAACTGGTGGGGCGCATCGGTGTGGATACTGTACGCCAGCACAACATGGCGCTGACCCAGAGGATCGCGGGCAAGGTGAATCCAGCCTGCCTGCGGGCGCCCGCTGACCCGGCCCTGCGCAGCGGCACCCTGGTCCTGGCGCTCCCGGACCAGGATGCCGTGGTCGAACGCCTGCGTGAGGCCCGGGTGCGTTTCGATGTCCGGCCGCTGGGATTGCGGCTTTCACCGCATATCTACAATACGCCGGAGGAGATGGACACAGTGATGGATTGCCTCAACGGCGGCCGGTAAGCGGCGGCTGGAGGTGAGCGACGAGGGCGCTCAGCGCCCGGTTTCTTCCTCGGCGCCCGGAGCGTCGTCACCCTCCTGAATCCGGTTGTAGATTTCCTCGCGGTGCACGGCGACATCCTTGGGCGCGTTGACGCCGATGCGCACCTGGTTGCCCTTGACGCCCAGCACGGTAATGGTGATGTCATCACCGACCATGAGGGATTCACCGACTCTGCGGGTCAATATGAGCATAGATCCTTGCCTCCTTTGGTCCGGCAGCAATCCACCGAACTGCGCCTGCCTTGCGCCCGGGCCTGTATTAGTTGTAGTTCAGATACAGGAAAACGCAACCGGACCAGTTTATCAGTCTGCAGCCTCGGCAGTGGGTGGCTTGTCCAGTTCAAATGCGGAATGCAGGGCGCGCACCGCCAGTTCCATGAACTTCTCTTCGATGATGACCGAAATCTTGATCTCGGAGGTGGTGATCATCTGGATGTTGATGCCCACGTCTGCCAGTGCCCGGAACATCTGGCTGGCAACGCCGGCATGGGAGCGCATACCCACCCCCACCACCGACACCTTGGCGATCTTGCTGTCTGAACGAACCTCGCGGGCGTTGAGTTCCGCGGCAACCTTCTCCAGCACCTCGCGAGCCCGGGGCAGGTCCGCGCGCCCCACGGTAAAGGTGAAGTCGGTGCTATTGTCCTCGGCCACGTTCTGGACAATGACGTCCACTTCAATGTTGGCCTCGCCGATCGGGCCGAGAATGCGATAAGCCACGCCGGGCATGTCCGGGACGCCGAGCACAGTGAGCTTGGCTTCATCACGGTTGAAGGCGATGCCCGCGATAGTCGGGGTTTCCATCAATGACGCATCCTCCAGGGTAATCAGGGTGCCAGGTCCGTCCTGGAAACTGTGCAGCACGCGCAGGGGAACATTGTACTTGCCGGCGAATTCCACCGACCGTATCTGCAGCACTTTCGAGCCCATGCTGGCCATTTCCAGCATCTCTTCAAAGGTAATCCGGTCCAGGCGCCGGGCATCATCCACAACCCGCGGGTCGGTGGTGTAGACGCCGTCGACATCGGTATAGATCTGGCATTCGTCGGCGTGCAGCGCCGCCGCCAGCGCGACCGCCGTGGTGTCGGAGCCGCCGCGGCCCAGGGTGGTGATGTTGCCGTTTTCATCCACGCCCTGGAAACCGGCGACGACCAGGACATGGCCGCTGTCGAGGTCTGCGCGCAGGCGGTGGTTGTCGATCTCGCGAATGCGGGCCTTGGTGTGCGCTTCGTCAGTCAGGATGCGCACCTGGCTGCCGGTATAGGACCTGGCGGCAATACCGCGCCGGTTGAGGGCCATGCTCAGCAGCGCGGTGGTCACCTGTTCACCGGTGGCGAGCAGGACGTCCAGTTCCCGGGCCACGGGCTGCTCCTGGATTTCATGGGCCAGGCCCAGCAGGCGGTTGGTTTCGCCGCTCATGGCCGATACGACCACGACCAGCTGGTGCCCTTCTGCGCGAAACCGGGCTACCTTGTCGGCGACCTGTCCAATGCGCTCAATGCTGCCGACGGAGGTACCGCCGAACTTCTGGACGATCAGGCCCATCTCAGGCGCTCTGGCCCAGCGTTTCCGCTACCCAGCCAGGCACGTCCTGCAGTGCCGCCGCCAGCCCGGCGACATCGCTGCCGCCACCCTGGGCCATGTCGGGGCGACCGCCGCCCTTGCCGCCAAGCCGGCCGGCGAATTCGCGCATAAGGTCACCGGCCTTCACCCGGTCGATGAGGTCCTTGCTGACCCCGGCCACCAGGGCCACCTTGTCGCCATCCACCGCGGCGAGCAGGATCACGCTGCTGCCCAGTTTATTGCGGCACTGGTCCAGGGTGTCACGCAGGGACCTGGCATCACCGCCCTCGACGCTGGCGGCGAGTACCTTTACTCCGCCCGCATCGACCGCGCTGGCGGTCAGGTCGCCGCCGGCAGAGGTCGCCAGCTTCTGCTTCAGGCGCGCCACTTCCTTTTCCAGTTCACGATTTTCCGTGCGCAAGGCGCCGACCCGGGCCGCCACGGTATCGCGGCCGGCCTTGACCACCTCGCACACCGCATCCAGCTGTGCCTCGGTGCGCGCTATGGCTTCCAGGGCGCCGGCGCCGGTCACCGCCTCGATACGGCGCACGCCGGAGGCGATACCGGATTCGGAAACGATGCGGAACAAGCCGATATCGCCGGTGCGATCGACGTGCGTGCCACCGCACAGCTCCACGGAATAGTCATTCTCGCCCATGCTGAGCACGCGCACCTGCTCCCCGTATTTCTCGCCGAACAGGGCCATGGCACCGGCGGCAATAGCGTCATCCATGGCCATCAGGCGCGTGGTCACCGCGGTATTGGCGCGAATCTGCTCGTTGACCTGGCGCTCGATCTCCGCCAGCTCCGCCGGTGTCACCGCCTCGAAGTGGGAGAAGTCGAAGCGCAGGCGTTCGGAATCCACCAGCGAGCCCTTCTGGGTCACATGTTCCCCGAGGATACGGCGCAGGGCCGCGTGCATCAGGTGGGTGGCCGAGTGGTTGAGACGGGTGCGCTGGCGCACGCTGCTGTCCACCGCCGCCTGCAGGGTATCCCCGACCCGCACCGCGCCCTGCAGCACCTTGACATGGTGCAGGTGCTGGCTCTGGGCCTTGCTGGTATCGGCGACTTCCAGGCGCAGGCCGGGGCCCTGCAGATAGCCGGTATCGCCCACCTGGCCACCGGACTCGGCGTAGAACGGGGTGCGGTCCAGCACCACCACGCCCTCCTGGTCCGCGGTCAGTTCTTCCACCTCGGCGCCGTCACTCAGCAGCGCAGTGACCGTGCCCTGCCCCTCCAGGCTGTCGTAACCGGTAAATTCAGTGCTGCCCTCCAGGGTGAGGACGGCGTTGTAGTCCACCCGGAAGCTGCCGCTCTCCTGGGAGCGGCTGCGCTGCTCCGCCATGGCGGCCTCATAGCCCGCCATGTCCAGGCTCAGGCCGCGCTCGCGGGCGATGTCATTGGTCAAATCGACCGGAAACCCGTAGGTGTCGTAGAGCTTGAACACCACCGCACCGGGAATTTCCTTGCCGTCGATGCCCGCCAGGGCGTCCTGCAGTATCTGCAGGCCGTTATCCAGGGTCTTGGCGAACTGCTCTTCCTCAGCCAGCAGGGCTTTCTCCACCTGGGGCTGCAGCTTCGCCAGCTCGGGATAGGCCTCACCCATCTCTGCGGCCAGGGTCGCCACCAGCTGGTGAAAGAAGGGCGCGGTCGCCCCCAGCTTGTTGCCGTGGCGAATGGCGCGGCGGATGATGCGGCGCAGCACGTAGCCACGGCCCTCGTTGCCCGGCAGGACGCCGTCGACAATCAGGAACGCACAGGAGCGGATGTGGTCCGCGATCACCCGCAGGGAATTGTGCTCCAGGTCGTCCACGTTGAGCAGCTGCGCCGCCGCCCGGATCAGGGCCTGGAACAGATCAATCTCGTAATTACTGTGCACGCCCTGCATGACCGCGGCGATGCGCTCCAGGCCCATGCCGGTGTCGACCGAGGGCTTGGGCAGGGGATGCAGTTCGCCGCTGGCATCGCGATTGAACTGCATGAACACCAGGTTCCAGATCTCGATGTAGCGGTCGAGATCATCGCCTTCGCTGCCCGGCGGGCCGCCGGCCACAGCGGGGCCGTGATCGTAGAAGATTTCC
>JBFHFJ010000263.1:0-4658 GCA_041583655.1 Haliea sp.
CAGGCGCCCCTCGCGGAGGGTCAGGATGCGGTGACACAGGCGGGAAATCAGGGCCAGGTCGTGGCTGGCGATCAACACGGTGACCCCCACCTGGTTGAACGCCTCAAACAGTTGCATGATCTCCGCCGACAGCGCCGGGTCGAGGTTGCCGGTGGGCTCATCGGCCAGCAGGATGCGGGGCCGCGCCACCACCGCCCTGGCAATCCCCACCCGCTGCTGTTCGCCGCCGGACAGGGTAATGGGCAGGGCCCGCTCCTTGGCCAGCAAGCCGACCTTGTCCAGGGCCGCCCGCACCCGGCGCCCCACCTCGCGTTGGTCGTATCCGGCGATCACCAGCGGCAGCGCCACATTGTGGTAGACGGAGCGATCAAACAGGAGCTGGTGGTTCTGGAAGACGACGCCGATGTTGCGGCGGTGGGCGGGAATACCCCGGCTGCCAACCCGGGCGAGATTCTGCCCATCGACAATGACCTGGCCGCGACTGGGGCGCTCGATCAGCATGATCAGGCGCAGCAGGGTGCTCTTGCCCGCACCGGAATGCCCGGTAAGAAACACCAGCTCGTTCTGGCCGATCTCGACGCTGACTTCACTCAGGGCCTCGTGGCCCTCCGCGTAGCGTTTGCTGACACGGTCGAAAGTGATCATTGCTCGGGTTCGGCACCCGCAAACAAGGCTTCAATGAAGGGCTCCGCCGCAAACGGCCGGAGATCGTCGGCAGTTTCACCGACGCCGATAAAACGAATCGGCAGGCCCAGCTTGCGGGCAATGGCGAAGATGACCCCGCCCTTGGCCGTGCCATCCAGCTTGGTCAGGGTCAGCCCGGTCACGCCCACCACCTGCTGGAACTGGCTGGCCTGGGCCAGGGCGTTCTGGCCGGTGCCCGCATCCAGCACCAGCATGACTTCATGCGGGGCCTCCGGGTCCAGCTTGCCCATAACCCGGACCACCTTGCGCAGCTCCTCCATGAGATGGTCCTTGTTGTGCAGGCGGCCGGCGGTGTCCGCGATCAGGACGTCGACGTTGCGGGCCTGGGCGGCCTGCAGGGCGTCATAGATCACCGAGGCGCTGTCGGCGCCAGAGTGCTGGGCGATCACGGGCACATTGTGACGCTGTCCCCAGACCTGCAGCTGCTCTACCGCCGCGGCGCGGAAGGTGTCCCCCGCTGCGAGCATCACCGAGCGGCCCTCGGCCTGATAGCGGCGGGCCAGCTTGCCGATGGTGGTCGTCTTGCCAACGCCGTTGACCCCGACCATCAGTATCACGAAGGGCTTTTTGCCAACAACCTGCAGCGGTTCCTCACAGGGACGCAGCACCTCCAGCAGTTCCTCCTGCAAAGCCCGCTGCAGGGCCTGCGGACTGGTCAGTTCCTTGCGCGACACCCGCCGGGTGAGACGCTCGATGATCTCCACCGTGGCGTCGACACCAACATCCGCCAGTAACAGCCGTGACTCCAGCTCCTCCAGCAGATCGGCGTCGATTTCCTTGCGCCCCAGGAACAGTGTGCCGAGCCCCTGTACCAGGGTGTCGCTGGTCCGCCCGAGGCCCCGGCGCAGGCGGGCAAAAAAACCGGCTTCCGCAGCCGCGACCGGACGTGCTGCGGGCTCGGTCACCGGAGGGGCCGCTTCGACGCAAGGGTCAGGCACCATGGCCTCAGCAGCGGGAACCGGGGGCGAGACCGGGGCTGCCTCCACCCCCTCTCCCGCCTCGACCCCAGGCTGGGCTGCATCGCTTCCGGTCGCTGAATCAGCGCCAGTTTCGGGCTGCGCGGGTAACTTCCTGTTGCGTTTGAAAAACTTCATGGGTCTCGTGTTAGAGTCTGCCGGGGAGCGTCTGCGGGAGGGCGTATCCTATCACTCTTGGGCGGAGCGGCGAAATGACAGGGAGGAGTAGACGGCGACCACAGGAACAATCCACGGGGGCCGGCCTACTGCGCATCATCGGGGGCCGCTGGCGTGGACGCAAGCTTCGCTTCACAGCCGCCGAGGGCCTGCGCCCCACACCGGACAGGGTGCGCGAAACGCTGTTCAACTGGCTTGCGGCTGACATTCGCGAGGCGCGCTGCCTGGACCTGTTCAGCGGTTCCGGCGCGCTGGGCCTGGAAGCACTGTCCCGTGGCGCGGCTCACTGCGATTTTGTCGACAGCAACCCCGCCAGCCTCGCCCAGATCAGGCGTCACCTGCAGAGCCTGGAGGCCGCAACGGCGGCGAGCTGCCACACTGCCCGGGCCAGCGATTTCCTGGTCCGGGCCGACAGCCCATGGGACATCGTCTTTATCGATCCACCCTTCGGCCAGGGGCTGGTAGCGCCCGCCTGCGAGCTGCTGGACAGCCGGCGGCTGTTGACCCCGGGGGCCTGCATCTATATCGAAACCGGTAGCGGGGACACCCTGCCGGAGCTGCCGCAAGCCTGGCAATTGCACCGGGAGAAGACCGCGGGCGCAGTCGACTACCGCCTCTACCGGTACCCGGCCGATCCCGGGCCGTAAACCGGGCAGGAGCGGTATTTGCACCGCAATCAGTGAGTGTTTACCATCCGCACTCGATCCCTGACGCCGGACGGCACAATGCGCACGCACACGGTCATTTACCCGGGCACTTTCGACCCGATCACCAACGGCCACGTTGATCTCACCGAGCGGGCGGCACGCCTGTTTGGCAAGGTGGTGGTATCCATCGCCCACAGCGAGAAAAAAACTCCCCTGTTCTCCCTCGAGCAGAGGGTGGAGCTGTGCAAGGCGTCCCTGCAACACCTGGACAATGTGGAGGTGGTGGGATTCAGCAATCTGCTGATCGAGTTTGCCAAGAGCCAGGGTTCACGCTGCGTGTTGCGCGGCCTGCGCGCGGTGGCGGATTTCGAGTACGAATTCCAGCTGGCGAACATGAACCGGGCCATGGACCCGGAATTCGAGAGTGTCTTCCTGACCCCCTCGGAGCACCTGTCCTATATCTCTTCGTCCCTGGTCAGGGAGATTGCAGCGCTGCGCGGGGACATCACCCCCTTCGTGCCCGAGCCGGTGGCCCGGGCCCTGCAGGCGCGCTTCAGCTAGTCGGCGGACTGCGCGTCGGCGGATTCCTTGCGGGCGCGATTGCGCTCGATGTCCTTGTTGGTATAGCCAGTCTCGCGGCAACCCAGACACCGCAGGAACGTGGTTTCCGCCGGGCCGACCATGAGCGTCTCGGCGGCCTCCCCGGCGTGGCCTGCCATCAGGGTGAAGGGCAGGCTGACGATCCAGGCGGCCGTTCCACCCACCGTCATGACCAGGCCGATGGGGCGCGCCAGCAACAGGTCACCAACCATGGCTCCAGTCGAGGGGCTCTCATCGACCGCGGTCTGGGCAGACAATGACGGCGCGATGGCCATGGCGGCCACCAGTGTGACGGTTGCGAGACTGCGGCTTGCTCTGCTGTTTTTCATTTTCCACTCCCGGAAAGAACCCGACCCCAAACGGCTACGACTGCAGTTTAGCCTGTTCAGCGCTGACAGGCCACGCAATAGACCGTGGCACGCTGTCCGAGGCGGCTCTCGCGCAGAGGGCGGTCGCAGCGCTTGCAGGACTGCCCTCCGCGACCGTAGACATAAAGCTGCTGGGCGAAGTAGCCCGGTTTGCCATCGCCGCCCACAAAGTCACGCAATGTAGTACCCCCCTGGCTTATAGCGGAAGTAAGCACTTGCTTAATATATTCCGCGAGGCGCTGATACCGGGCCAGGGAGATGCGCCCCGCCGGGCGATCGGGGCGAATCCCCGCCAGGAACAGGGCTTCATTGGCGTAAATATTACCAACTCCGACAACGATGTGGCCGTCCATCAGGAAGGGCTTGACCGGCCCCCGGCGCCCGCGGGAGCGCCGATACAACAGTTCACCGCTGAACTCGGCTGAAAGCGGCTCGGGACCCAGGCTCTCCAGCAAGGGGTGCGAGGCACCCGGCTCCAGCCACAACATGCAGCCAAAGCGGCGGGGGTCGTTGAAGCGCAGGCGGTCGCCACTGCCAAGCAGGATTTCCACATGGTCGTGGCGCAACAGGGGGCTGTTGTCCCGGATCACCCGCAGGGAGCCGGACATGCCAAGGTGGACGAGCAGGCTGCCGGCTGCGGTGCGAAACAGGAGATATTTCGCCCGCCGCTCCACGGCCTCGATCAACTGGCCCTGGAGGCGCAGGGCCAGGTCGGGTGGCACAGGCCAGCGCAGGCGCGGCTCACGCACCTGCACCGCGACCACCCGCTGGCCCAGGCTCCAGGGCTCGACGCCGCGGCGTGTGGTCTCGACCTCGGGCAGTTCAGGCATCAGTGCAACCCACAAAAAACCCCGGCCTGGGCCGGGGTTTCACGCGTACCGATGGCAGTGACCAATTACTTGATCTTGCCTTCCTTGTACATGACATGCTTGCGAACAACCGGATCGTACTTCTTCATTTCCAGCTTGTCCGGGGTGGTGCGCTTGTTCTTGTCAGTGGTATAGAAGTGGCCTGTACCGGCTGACGAAATCATTCTGATCTTGTCTCTCATGGTTTCTCTCCTTCAGCTCTGGCAGCTCAGACCTTGACGCCATTGGCACGAATATCACTCAACACCTGGTCGATGCCCTTCTTGTCGATAATGCGCATGCCCTTGCTGGACACCCGCAGGGACACGAAGCGCTTCTCGGACTCAACCCAGAAAC
>JBFHFJ010000264.1:0-4653 GCA_041583655.1 Haliea sp.
ACCAGCAGCAGGACGCAGGCCAGCAGCTGGACGAGTGGAAACACCGCCGAACGCGTGCCGGGTTCTGGCCTGGCGCGGGGTTCAGCCACCGCCCCACCTCCGCTCCACCAGCCACACCAGGGCAAAACCGACGATCATCAGTACCACGCAGAGCAGCAGCATCGGTTCCGCTGCGAAGTTCCAGGGCCATACCGGCACCTGCTGGGCCGGGCGCAACTCGCCGTCGCTGCCCAGCACCCAGTCCAGCGCGTGTTTCCAGGGCCAGACCACCAGCAGGGAACCGAACAGGAACCCGGTCAGCAGAGCCATGGTGGCCACGTGATAGTGATGCAGAAGCCAGTGCAGCAGGCGCGAGAAACACATCAAACCAAGCCCCGCGCCGAGGGAAAACACGAACATCACCTGCAGATCCAGATTCTTCACAGCGGTGAGAACCGGGCTGTACATGCCCAGCAGAATCAGGATGAAACTGCCGGAAATACCCGGCAGGATCATGGCACAAATGGCGATGAAGCCGGCGATGAATATCCCGGGCAGGCCAGGGGACATGGCCACGACGGGTGACAGGGCGATACCCGCGGCCGCCAGCAGCCCTGCCAGCAGGCAGGTCACCCGCGCCGGCGTCCAGCGCGGCACCTGGCGCAGGAGCACCAGTGCCGAAGCCAGTATCAGGCCAAAAAAGAATGCCCACAGGGGCACAGGATACTTCTCCAGCAACCAGGAGATCAGGCGGGCCAGGGAGAGGATGCTGGTGAGGATGCCCAGCACCAGCGCCAGCAAGAAGCCCCCGTCGATATGCCGCCAGGCCTCTCGCACCCGCCCCTGCACAAGTAGCCGCAGGCAGCGCAGATCAAAGGCCCGGATGCTGTCCAGCAGCCGATCGTAGATACCGGTAATGAACGCCATGGTGCCGCCGGACACACCGGGAACAATGTCCGCGGCGCCCATCAGCATCCCGCGCAGGTAGACCCCCAGCGGCGTCACTACTTCACCGTGCCGGAACGCAGGGGTACGAAGCGCACGGCCTCGACAATGCGGGTATCAAAGCCCTCGTCGGTTCGGGTAACCACTTGCAGGTGCTGGCTGGCAGCACCCACCGGAATGACCAGGCAGCCGTTGGGCGCGAGCTGGCGCAGCAGTTCCTCCGGGATGCGCTCGGGTGCCGCAGCGCTGAGAATACCGTCGAAGGGCCCCGCATCTTCCCAGCCGAGACCGCCATCAGCGTGGCGCAGGGTGACGTTGCGCAGCTTCAGCTGGCGCAGACGCTGGCGGGCCTTGTCCAGCAGGGGCTTGATGCGCTCCACACTCCACACATGATCTACCAGCTGGGCGAGGACGGCGGTCTGGTAGCCCGAACCGGTACCGACCTCCAGCACCCGGCTGCGCGGCCCCTGCTCCAGCAACAACTCGGTCATTCTGGCGACGATATAGGGTTGCGACAGTGTCTGTTGAAACCCGATGGGGAGCGCCGTGTCCTCGTAGGCCCGGTGGGCCATGGCCTCGTCCAGGAACAGATGGCGCGGCGTGGTGCGCATGACTTCCAGTACCGGATGGCTGCTGATGCCCTGCTCCACCAGGCGCTGCACCAATCGCTCGCGGGTGCGCCGGGAAGTCATGCCAATGCCATTGAGGTCCACACTATTCACTGCTGATACCACTCTCCCGATACCCGTCCCTGTAGTCCGCCAGTTCCGCCAGCACGGCGGTTGCATAGCTTCCGGGGGGCAAACTGAACCCCAGAAGCAGCGTGTCATCATCACAAAACCGCCAGAAAAAGTCATCCGGCAACAGCCGCGCCGGGCGATAGGCGAGACTCATGCCGGCATCCTCAAGAAACCGGCACAGCTCCTTTTCCGGCGCCAGAACCGGGTCCTGCAAGGCCAGCCGCTCCGCACCCTGCAGCACCTCGCCCCGCCCCCAGAGCGGCAGGCCGGGGTGGATGTCCCCCGCCGCGACCCTGGCGACCAGCGCCGCGTCCAACTCAGGGCAGGGAAAGAGACTGCGGGACCCGTGCAACATGCACACATCGCCCGGCAGCAGTCGATTCCAGCTGCCCTCTTCCACACGCTGGGCCAGCAGCAGGTTGAACAGATGCCCGCGCAGCGCCGACAGCAGCAGGCCACGCTTGCTGTGGGACAGCTTGCGCGCACCGCGCTGCTGCCAGTGCCGGGCCTGCAGGAGCGTTGCGCCACCGTGGCCAAAACGCTGCTCGGCAAAGTAATTGGGCACTCCCTGCTGCTGCAGAATCCGCAGACGCGCTTCCAGGGCCAGGAAGTCACCGGCGAGCTCGCGCAGTCGCAGCTCGAAACGGTTGCTGCGGTGCACACCGCGCTTGAGTTTACGCGAATGGCGCCGGCTATCGAGCACCGTCACCTCACCGGACACCGCCAGCCGCTGCCAGTCGGGCTCGGGCTTGCCCGCCATACGCACGCTGATCCACTGGCTGGTCACAGCGTGGCGATCCTTGAGGCCGCTGTAGCCAATATCCCGGAGGTGGATGCCGCTGAGGGTGGAAACCCTCTGCAACAGCTCCTGAGTATTCAGGCCGCGCTTTTCCATATGCAGAAACACATGCTCGCCGCTGCCGTCCGGCTCGAAACCCAGCTGTTCCCTGACCACGAAGTCTTCGGGGCAGGTGCGGATCAGCGCCCGTACCGGCAGATCCGCTACTGTTCTGGGCCGCGGGGCAGTCACGGGGTGGCGGCGACCAGCAACACCACGGCGTGGGCGGCTATACCCTCGCCGCGACCGGTATAACCCAGCTTCTCGGTTGTGGTTGCCTTCACATTGACCTGGTGCTCCGCCGCCAGCAGGTCCCCGGCCAGGTTGGCACGCATGGCATCCACATGCGGTGCCATGCGCGGCGCCTCGGCGATCAGCGTGGCGTCCATATTGCCCAGGATCCAGCCCTCGGCATGCACCTGCTCCACGACCTTGCGCAACAGTACCCGGCTGTCGACGCCGGCCAGGGCCGGGTCGGTATCCGGGAAGTGGCGGCCGATATCGCCGCGGCCGATCGCGCCCAGCAGTGCGTCGCAGAGTGCGTGAATCAGCACGTCGCCATCGGAATGGGCGACCAGGCCCTGGCTGTGGGGAATGACCACGCCGCCGAGGACGACTTCAGAGCCCGGGCCAAAGCGGTGCACATCGAATCCATGCCCTATGCGCATGCCAGTCATCCTGTTGTCCGCTCACCCAGATAGAACCCGGCCAGTGCCAGATCCTCCGGCACGGTTACCTTGAGGTTGCGAGCGGCACCCTGTACCACCGCCACCGGATGCCCGGCCTGTTCCATGGCCGAGGCTTCATCGGTAATGGGGCTGCCAGTCTCCAGGGCGCGCTCAAGGGCAGAGGCCAGCTCGCCGAGCCGGAACATCTGCGGCGTCTGGGCGCGCCAGAGATCACTGCGGTCCACGGTTCCCAGCACGCGCCCACTGGCGTCAACCCGCTTGACCGTATCCACCACCGGCTCCGCCAGCAGGGCCCCGGTACCGGTGCTCAATACCCTGACCACCAGCCGTTCACCATCCGCGGGCGACAGGCAGGGGCGCGCCGCGTCGTGCACCAGCACCCAATCCTCTTCATGTGCAAATTCTTGCAAGACCCGCAGCGCTGCCAGCACCGAGTCGGCGCGCCGGGCACCACCCACCGCCAGCCGCACTCGTGGGTCATCGAGCCAGCCGGGGGGGGATTCCCCGGCGCCGAGCGCGACCACTACCGCTTCCACCGCTGTGATAGCCAGCAACGCGTCAAGGCTGTGCTGCAGCAGGCTCTTGCCGCCAATCTCAAGGTATTGCTTGGGTCGGGAGGCCGCCATGCGGGAACCCACACCGGCTGCGGGTATGACACCCCAGCAGCGGACCACATTCTTCATTCCAGCTCCGTATCCCGAACGGGCCCGGCGGGAGTGTCGGGAGCGACATCGCTGCCTATGGTGGTCGCAGGGCGCTCGGATTCGGTCACGAACTGGTAGAAGATCTCGCCTTCCCGCACCAGTCCAAGCTGCTCCCTGGCACGCTGCTCCAGACCATCGTTGCCGGTCTGCAGATCCAGCACTTCCCTCTCGAGTACGCCGTTGCGCTCGCGCAGTTCGCGGTTGATTGCCTGCTGGGCTTCAACCTCCTGCTGCAGGCGGTGCTTCTCCGCCAGGCTGCCCTCCGCAATCCAGAGGCGATACTGCAGCACGCCGAAAAGGACGAGAAGCGCAACCAGCAGGTATTTCATCGCGGCGACAGCCAGCTTGCCCGGCGTGAACTAGCGGCGACCGGCGATTTCCGCCAGACCGCGGTATGGGGCGCGCCCGGCAAGTTCAGCCTCGATTCGCAGCAGGCGATTATTGTTGGCTACCCGGTCCGAGCGGCACAGGGAGCCGGTCTTGATCTGGCCGGCGGCGGTAGCCACCGCCAGATCGGCGATGGTGGTGTCCTCAGTTTCACCGGAACGGTGAGAAATTACTGCGGTGTAGCCGGCATCCTTGGCCATCTTGATGGCATCCAGAGTCTCGGACAGGGAACCAATCTGGTTGAACTTGATGAGAATCGAGTTGGCCACGCCGCGCTCAATACCCTGCTTGAGGATCTGCGTGTTGGTCACGAACAGATCGTCGCCCACCAGCTGCACGCGATCGCCTATCTTGTCAGTCAGGAGCTTCCA
>JBFHFJ010000265.1:0-4602 GCA_041583655.1 Haliea sp.
CATTTACCTCGTTTTCAAGTCCTGATTGCCGACAACCGGTCGGTGTCCAGCTGCCCCAGTATCTGCATCGCCCAATTCAGCAGCGCATCGATTTGCGGCATCAAGTGGGCCTGATAGAGCCAGACCTGGTCCCGTGGTGGCAAGAGTTCCCGAACCAGGAACACGAGCACCAGGACAATGATCACGCCGCGGGCAAAACCGAAGATCGTGCCCAGCAGCCGGTCCAGCATGCCCAGCCCCGTGGCCCGCACCAGCTGCGCCACCAGCATACTCACCAGCCCGGTAAGCAGCAAAACGCCGACCAACAGCAGCAACCAGGCGGCAATATAACGCGCCGTTATGTTGCTGATCAGCTCGCTCATGCGCGAAGCCACCTCGCCGGCGAACACATAGGCGATTACGAAAGCCGCGATCCAACCCAGCAGGGAGATCGCCTCGCGGGTGAAACCCCGCAACAGGCTGACCAGCATGGACAGGGCCACAATCGTTACCACCACCCAGTCCACCCAGGTAAATGCGTCCAGCACCAGCACACCCGTCATGTCGCCCGGCTCCCCCACCCCGCGCGGCGCATTCTAGCAGAGCGCCGGGAGCCACTGAAGGAGAGCCAAGGATTTACCGGTCCGCGCCGCACTCTCACTAGGGCAGGTACCGCTTGACCAGGGAATTGACACCGAACTCTGCGTCAATTGCGGACTGCAACGCTTCCAGCCGGGCACGCTCGAACTTGGGCCCAACATTGACCCTGTACATCACCTTGCCATCAAATGTGACCGGCGCCACCCAGGCCTTCTCTCCCCGCGCCTCCAGCCGCTGGCGCAGGGCTTCTGCCTTGTCTGCGCTGCTGACGCTGGCCACCTGCAGCATCCAGGCCACGGGCACACCCTGTGCGTCCAGCACCGGCTGCTCCGGCGGCTCATTGCGAGTCTCACCCGGCGCCGGGAGTACTGCCGTAACCGCATCGACCCCAGGTTCCGCCGGGGCCTCAGGATTGTCCAGCGGGGCCGGTTCGGCGAATTTTCGCAGCTCCAGGTCGGCCACCTCCTTGTCGCCAGAAGCCTCCTCGTCAAACTCGAGCTCAGGAGACCCCCGCAGGCCAGCGGAGTCGGGGGCGGCAATGGGCGTTGTGTCCACCTGGGGTCGCGGTGGCATGCGCAGATCCTCCATCCCTGCACCCTGGTCCGGGTCTACGAAAATGATCGGCCAGAAAATAACGCCAAGGGCAATCAGAATGAGTGCGCCGACCAGTCGCTGCTTGAGGATGTCGTTCACCTGCTATCCCTTCCCCTGTTCCTTTGCGAGCCACTTCATGGCCGCCGCCACCGTGTGAAAGGATCCGAACACCACCAGCCTGTCACCCGGCCCCATAACGCTGCGCGCGCGCGCCAGTGCCTGGCGCAGATTCTTGCTGACACTGATCATCCCCTGCCCCGCCTCGCGCAGCAAGCCGGCGATGTCCGCCGCGGGAGCAGCGCGGGGGTTATCGGGCTGGTCGGCCAGGAACCAGGCAGCGAAGCGTTCACCTGCTGCGGCGATCATAGCCTGAATATCCTTATCAGCCATGGCAGAAAAGACAGCAATAGTCTTTCCATTACAGTGGGTTATGTCAATAAACTCAACCAACTTGGCAACTGCGGCCGGATTGTGTGCCACATCCAGGATACACTCAAAGTCAGCCAGGCACAGGCGCTGCCTGCGGCCAGGGGGCTGCAGCGAGGGCAGCACCTCCAGCAGTTCGGCGTCGCTGGCAGGCCGCCCCAGAAGCTCAAGTGCCTGTACCGCCGCACAGAGATTCGCTGGCAACAGGGACGGATTTCCAAGGACGGGCAGTGTCCGGCGCGCTCCACTACTGGTCTGCAGCCAACCCCGCCACTGCGCACCCTCCCCCTCGAAACCAAACTCCTTTCCCAGGTACACGGCGCGGGCACCGCTGGCGTCTACCGCTGCAACCAGACCCGGAGGTTCTGTCGCCGCAATCACTGCGGGTACGTCGGGACGCAAGATGCCCGCCTTCTCCCGCGCAATCTGCTCCAAACTGTTCCCCAGCCATTCCTGGTGATCCAGGGCGATGCTGGTAATGACCGCGACGCTGGGGTCCACGATATTGACCGCGTCGAGTCGCCCCCCCAGGCCGACCTCCAGCACCACCACCGCCACACCATGGGTCCTGAACAGTAGCAGAGCGGCCAGGGTAGTGAATTCGAAATAGGTAAGCGGCACCGCGCCGCGCGCCGCCTCGACCTCCTCCAGTGCGGTGACGATGTCGGCATCAGTAGCTTCCTTGCCCCCAATACGAATGCGTTCGCTGAAGCGCAACAGATGCGGCGAAGTATAGACACCGGTGGTGACCCCGCTGCTGTGCAGCAATGCCTCCAGTGTGGCGACCACCGAGCCCTTGCCATTGGTGCCTGCCACGGTGACCACAGGTACCGTTACAGGTAACAGGCCCAGGGCACTGGCGACCGTGGCGACGCGGTCCAGGCCCAGTTGAATTGGTTGCGGGTACAGCGCTTCGAGACGTGCCAGCCACTCGGCCAGCGCAGACTCAGTCATTCCTTTTGTGGGGCCTGAGCTCGACGGGCTCCTCTGAGTCTGCACTGCTGCTATCCTCCTCGTCCCCGGCGGCCGCTTCTGCGAGCTGCTGCCCGGTCAGCTTGGCCAGCAACCTGGCGAGGGTGTCGCGCATTTCGTTGCGATGAACGATCATGTCGATAGCGCCATGCTCCAGCAGAAACTCGCTGCGCTGGAAGCCCTTGGGCAGTTTCTGGCGAATGGTCTGCTCAATAATATTCGGCCCCGCGAACCCGGCACGCGCATCAGGTTCAGCCACGTTGATATCCCCCAGTAGCGCGAGGGACGCGGAAACACCGCCGTAGATCGGGTCGGTCATCACCGAGACATAGGGCACCCCGGCGAGCTTCATGCGCTCTATTACCGCGCTGGTCTTGGCCATCTGCATGAGAGAAATCAGTGCTTCCTGCATACGCGCTCCGCCAGAAGCGGAAAAGCAGACCAGGGGAATGCGCTCTTTCAGCGCCAGCTGGGCAGCGCGAGTGAACTTCTCACCCACCGCGTACCCCATGGAGCCACCATGGAAAGCAAACTCGAACGCCACGCAAACAAGGGGCATACCCTGCAGTGTCCCGCGCATCGCCACCAGTGCGTCTTTCTCACCAGTGGCTTTTTGCGCCGCAACGATACGGTCGCGATAGCGTTTTTTGTCGCGGAATTTGAGCCGGTCAACCGGCTCGATGTCGGTCAGGATTTCCTTGCGCCCTTCCTTGTCCAGGAAGATATCCAGACGGCGGCGGGCGCCGATCCGCATGTGGTGATCGCACTTGGGACAGACGTCGTCGTTGCGCTCGACATCCGGCCGGTAGAGCACCGCATCACACTTGACGCACTTCTTCCACAGACCTTCAGGTACGCTGGAGCGCCGTTCGCCCTCCTCCTTGCGCACTCCGGACGGCAGTATCTTGTCAATCCAGCTCATGGCATCTCCCGTTTGGTGACGCCATTATAAACGTGCGCGGTGGCAACTAGGAAGCGATGCTGTCCAATCCAGCACGTATCTCTGCCACCAGACCGGCTGCAGCCCGCAAAATGGCTTCCTGACCGGCGCCCGCTGCCGCCGCCCGTGCGATACAATCGACCAGCGCACTGCCCACCACGACACCATCCGCGCTTGCTCCAACCAGGCGGGCAGAGGCGGCGTCCTTGATGCCGAAGCCAACAGCCAGGGGCAGCTGCGTGTGCGCGCGAATCAAGTCGAGGTGGCGCGCGACATCCTCTGCGTCCAGGTTGCCAGCCCCGGTCACGCCTTTTAGCGCCACATAGTAGATAAAACCGCTGGCCTGGCCGACGATAGCTTCGATGCGCGCGTCGGGTGTAGTGGGCGCAACAAGGAAAATGTTGTCCAGGCCAACCCGGCGCAGCTCGGCGTTGACACCGGCCACCTCTTCCGGCGGGATATCCACGGTCAGTAGCCCGTCCACACCCGCCGCCGCAGCGCGATCGGCAAACGCGGCATAACCCATGTGCTCGACCGGATTGGCATAACCCATCAGCAACACGGGCGTGTCCGGATCGCGCTGGCGAAAGGCCGCCACCATGTCCAGGGCATCGCGCAGCCGGGCACCATTGGCCAGGGCTCGTTCGTGGGCCTGCTGGATCACCGGCCCCTCGGACATGGGGTCGGAAAACGGCACTCCCAGTTCAATGATGTCGGCACCGGCGTCCACCAGGGCGTGCATCAGCGGCACTGTCAGGGCCATTTCCGGGTCGCCAACCACGATATAGGGAACCAGTGCCTTGCGGCCCTGTGCGGCCAACTGCTGGAAGCGCCCGGCTATTTTGCTCACTACTGCCTTCTCCTTAAAATTCAATGCCGTCGATATCGGCCACGGTATGAATATCCTTGTCACCGCGGCCCGAAAGATTGACCACAATAGTCTGCTCAGGTGTCATGGTCGCGGCCAGCTTCTCTGCATAGGCCAGGGCGTGGGCACTCTCCAGCGCCGGCATGATCCCTTCGGTACGGGTCAGGGCGTGGAAGGCGCGCAGCGCTTCGTCGTCATTAATGGCGACGTAGTTCACCCGGCC
>JBFHFJ010000266.1:0-4579 GCA_041583655.1 Haliea sp.
ACCCAAGCGGCATCGACTACTGCAACTGACGCCTTTCAGTTCTCTATTGACGGCACCGTAGTGTCAGACCGTGTGGTTGCGGATGCGACTGCGGGTAACCTTGATACTGATATTGCAGCATTCATTGCAGGGTCCGGCGGGGCTTATACCCAGACTGGCACTGTTGCTGGCGGAGATCTGGTCATCAGCCGAACCGACGGTGATGACCTGACCCTTGCAACGTCGTTCTCCGATGGCGTAGGCTCGACTAATGCTGCAGCCGGTACTACCTCGAACGGTACTTTTGCTACTGCGGGGTTTATCGGCACTTTCACCAATGGAACCCTTGAAGATACCTCCGCCAACCGCACCTTCACGGTAACAGACCCCGAAAGCAATGTGCTGACAGTCACCCTGAACAGCAACATTACCTCCGCGGGGGACCTAATTACGGCAATCCAGGGCCAGGCCGGATACGGCGCGGCAACCTTTACGGTGGGTGCTGGAACCGGTAGCGAAGTTGTCTTCACGGATGCTTCGAACGCCGCGGGCAGCTTCACCATCGGCGGTACTGACGCGACCCTGGTTACCGATGAACTGGTCGCCAGCGAAGCCGGTGTTGCGGACGACCCGGGAACACCCGCCACTACACTCACCCTGGGCGCCAATGAACTCACCTTCCAGTTTGGTGACGCTGACGCCCTCGCGGTTGCGGCCGGCACCTACTCGGACGTGCAGTCCTTCGTCAATGCGGTGAACGTGGCCCTGGCTGGCAACGCCTCGGCGTCAGTGGACGAGAACAACGTGCTGACCATCACGTCCGGCTCTGACATCACCATTGCCGGCGCCCAGGCGGCCACGGTGTTTACCGCAACCACGGCGACCGCATCCGGGAGCCTGAACGACGCCAATGTCCTGACGGTGGCCGATGCCAACTCGACGATCCAGCGGATCGACTCGGCCCTGACGGCGGCGGCGGATCTGCGCAGCACCTTTGGTGCGATCCAGAATCGCCTGGAGTCCACCATCGCCAACCTGAGCACGACGACGGAAAACCTGAGCGCTTCCCGCAGCCGGATTCTCGACGCCGATTTCGCGGCGGAGACTGCGGCCCTGGCCCGCGCCCAGATCCTGCAGCAGGCGGGCATCTCGGTACTGGCCCAGGCCAACGCCCAGCCCCAGAACGTCCTGGCCCTGCTGCAGTAAGCGGGAATAGTGGAGCCGCGGTGAAGAGTCCTGCCGCCGGGGCGAGAGGGTGATCCCTCTCGCCTTTCTGCGGTTCGGCGCAGGGTCTATGATCGTGGTAAGGAGGTAGCTTTTATGGCAAATCCGGTGGCGCCATCACCGCAATTCGCGGTAGTCCCTTTCGCGGGGAAGACCGCCGCACAGCCGGCGACATCCGCGGGGCGGCAAGAAGCTGTCGCGGACGGCAATTCTGTGCCAGCAGTTGCCGCCAGCAAGGCAGCTGCAGCATCCCGGCCTTCCGCTGAAGTCGAGCAGGCAACGCGCGAGATTTCCTCGTACATACAAACCGTCAACAGGTCACTGCAGATTTCTGTGGAACAGGATCTGGGTACCACTGTCATTACCGTGATCGACGAGGCCACGGAGCAGGTGGTACGGCAGATCCCGTCCGAGGACATTCTCGCGCTGGCGCGGTTTATCGCCGAGCAGCAGCAGGAACTTGGCGGGGTCGATCTTCCGGTCAGGGGCCTGCTCATGGACAGCGAAGGCTGATTGCAATTACTGTAGTCGTTCTGGCATTGTTTTTGCGTAAAGGTTTCATCGGCACTTCAGGGCAGATGGAGACGGGGATGGGCAGATGGTAGCGGTAACGGGAGTTGGCTCCGGTCTCGATATCGAGTCGCTGGTCACCCAGCTGCTGACGGCGGAGCGCACACCGGTCGAAACGAGGTTGGTGAGGCGCGAGGCGGCCCTGACCAGCGAGCTGTCCGCGTTCGGCACCCTCAAGGGGCTGCTGGCGGATCTGCAGGGCCAGGTCAGCGCCCTGAAAAACCCCGCAACCTTTTCCCAGCGCAGCGCTGCCAGTTCGGATGCCGCCGCCGTTGCCGTGTCCGCGTCCGCCAGCGCCAGCGTTGGCAGCTACTCCCTGGCGGTGAGCGCAAGGGCAAGCGCGCAGACGCTCGCCTCCGGCGTATTCGCGGCCAAGACCGATCAGATAGGGCAGGGCGTCCTGACTATCCGATTCGGCACCCTGACCGCCACCCCGGCCGATCCCGGCCCCCAGGAAGTCACCAGCTTTACTGAAAACACCCAGCGCGCCGGCGCACAGATCACCATAGACAGCAGCAACAACACGCTGGAGGGAGTTCGGGACGCCATTAATGGGTCCGGGCTCGGGGTGTCCGCATCGATTGTAAAAGACGGCGGCGGCTTCAGGTTGCTGCTGAGCAGCCCCGACACGGGAGCCGCCAACAGCATAGAGATATCAGTGGACGACCAGGGTGACGGCAATGGCACCGATGCCGCCGGTTTGTCCCGGCTGGCCTTCAACACGGGAGCTGCGAATCTCACCCAGACCCAGGCCGGTGCCGACGCCCAGTTCACGCTGAACGGCCTGGCGCTCAGCAGCGCCAGCAACACGGTGACCGAGGTGATCGAGGGCGTGACCCTGACACTGGGGGCGGTAACCGCCAGCACTGTCACGGTCAGCGTCACCGAGAACAGGGATGCGGTGCGCTCGGCGGTGGAGAAGCTGGTCACTGCCTATAACAGTTTCATCAGCACCGCATCGACCCTGACCCGGTATGAACCCGCGACGGGCCTGGCGGGGCCGCTGCAGGGGGATTCCGGCGCACGGGCCATCATCAGCCAGGTGCGCTCTGCGCTCACCGACAGTGTGCGCTCAGCGGAGGGGCCCTACGGTTCCCTTGCGGAGCTGGGCATTACCACTGCTGCAGATGGCAAGCTGAGCATAGACAACACGCGCCTCGACGCCGCCCTGCAGGGCGGGCTTGGTACCCTGGGCAGCCTGTTCAGCCGGTCCGACTCGACCGGCATCGCCCAGCGCCTGGACACGCTTCTGGGAGGATTCCTGGGCAGCACCGGTTTGCTTGAGGCGCGCGAAGACGGACTGGAAACCAGGATCCAGACGATCAGCACTGATCGCGAAGCGCTGGACCGCCGGCTGGAATCCCTGGAGGCGCGATACCGCGCCCAGTTCAACGCGCTGGACGGGCTGCTGGCCCAGATCAGCAGTACCAGTTCCTTCGTGGTGGAACAGCTGGCCAATATTCCCTTGCCCAGCGACCGTTTTTGACAATTGCGACAGACAGGATCCGCGATATGAATTCCAGACAAGCGCTTAATGCCTACAGCAGGGTCGGGGTCCAGAGCGGCGTCACCGATGCCTCCCCGCACCAGCTGATCAGCATGCTGATGGTGGGCGCCCAGGATCGCATCGCCGAGGCCCGGGGCGCCATGGAACGGCAGGAGCGCGCCCGCCAGGGAGAGCTGCTCGGCAAGGCCATCAGCATTATCGACAACCTGCGTGCCAGCCTCGACCACGACAAGGGCGGGGACGTGGCGCGCACCCTGAGCGATCTGTACGACTATATGCAGCGCCGCCTGCTGGAGGCGAATGCGAACTCGGAGCCGGAGCTGCTGGCGGAAGTCCAGGGGTTGCTGGCGACAGTGCGGGAAGGTTGGGAAGGCATTCCCCTCGACCAGCGGCGGCCGGCAGGATGATCGTGAGTTTTCCCGGAGGGCAGGTGCTGGGTTCAGCTGATCGCGCCGGGGATGAAAAATTGTCCCAGTGCCGGCGCCTGGCTCGTGTCCTCAATATAACCCGGGATATGCTGGCGCTCGCGGATGCCGGCGACTGGGACGCGGTGGCGGGCCTGGAGCAGGAGCGGCGGGAAGACCTCACGGCCTGCTTCTCCGGCACCCAGGATCCGGGGCAGGCCGAACTCGTGGCCGAAGCGCTGGCCGCCATCCTGCACCTGAACGAGGAACTCATGGCACGCTTGACGTCAGCGCGGGATGTGGCGCTGGAACAGGGTGTCGCGCAGGCCCGCACCCGGGTCGCCCTGGGCCACTACGAGTCGGTAAAGTCGCACTCCTGATCCCCTTGTCGCGCTGGTAACAGCCTGTGCTATCGTAGGTACTTTTGCGGAGCGGCAGCCATGGCTGACAGTGAAACCGGCAACGGCCTGGTGTACAGCGACAATATTGCGGTGGCCTGGAAGCCGGTGGACTACACGCCGGACGACACGCACCTCGCCATGGTCAATGCCTCCAATGAGAGCTTCCTGCGTGCCGTATCCGCCATTGGTGACGGTGTGCCGGGCAAGGACGGGGGGGAAACCCCCGCCGGTGTGAGCCAGGAGTTTGCCCGTCTCGACCTCAAGCTGAACCTGCTCCTGGATCTTGTCAGCTCTCTGATCTATCACGAGCTGGACATTCCCCCGGTGAGCGCGGTGCGGGTCTCTGCCACTGGGGTAAGCTGGCGGGGCGATGTCCCTGCACCGGGTGCGCGGGTGTTCCTGCAGCTGTATATCCAGCGCGGCCTGCCCAAGCCCCTGTGCTGCTACGGCGAGGTCGTCAGCACGCCGGAGGAATACCAGGCGGGAGAGGCCAG
>JBFHFJ010000267.1:0-4578 GCA_041583655.1 Haliea sp.
CGTGGCGCCGAGTATGTTGTCGACTTCCTCCCCAAGGTCAAAATCGAGGTGGCCGTTGCCGAGACCATGGCCGAAAAAACCATTGAGGCCATCACCAAGGCCGCGAACACCGGCAAGATCGGTGACGGCAAGGTGTTTGTCTCCGCTCTGGAGCAGGTGATACGGATTCGTACCGGTGAAACCGGCGAAGACGCCATCTGAACCCACGCGACTAACAGACGAGAGTGAATCCCATGGAAAACCAGATTTTTGAATTACAGTATGCGATGGACACCTTCTACTTCCTGGTGTGCGGCGCGCTGGTAATGTGGATGGCTGCAGGCTTTGCAATGCTGGAGGCTGGCCTTGTCCGCGCCAAGAATACAACTGAAATCCTGACCAAGAACGTGGCCCTGTACGCAGTGGCCTGCACCATGTACCTGATCTGCGGCTACCACTTCATGTACGACGGCGGCTTCTTCCTGTCCGGTGTGACTACCGTGGCGCAAATGGATGACGTAGCGGTGGCGGCAGTGCTGGCGGATTCCGCCGAAGCCGGTTTCGGCGGCGACTCGGTATACTCGGGTGCTTCCGACTTCTTCTTCCAGGTGGTGTTCGTCGCCACTGCCATGTCCATCGTGTCCGGTGCCGTGGCCGAGCGGATGAAGTTGTGGACATTCCTGGCCTTTGCCGTAGTAATGACCGGTTTCATCTACCCCATCGAGGGCGGCTGGACCTGGGGTGGCAAGGCAGTTCCGTTCATCGGTGAGTTGAGCTACAGCGACTACGCCGGCTCCGGTATCGTGCACATGGCTGGTGCCGCTGCTGCCCTCGCTGGTGTCCTGCTCCTCGGTGCCCGTAAAGGCAAGTATGGCGCCGATGGTTCAGTCCGCGCCATTCCCGGCGCCAACATGCCGCTGGCAACCCTGGGTACCTTCATCCTCTGGATGGGCTGGTTCGGATTCAACGGTGGTTCCACCCTGAAACTGGGCGGTATCGCGGTCGCCAATGAAGTGGCCAACGTGTTCCTGAACACCAACGCCGCTGCTGCCGGTGGCCTGATCGCGGCCCTGCTGCTGTCACGCGTCGTGTTCGGCAAGGCGGACCTGACCATGGCCCTGAACGGTGCGCTCGCTGGCCTGGTTGCCATCACCGCCGAGCCTGCTGACCCCTCGCCCCTGCTGGCGATGATCATCGGTGCCATTGGCGGCCTGATCGTGGTGGGCAGCATTGTCGCCATGGACAAGATCAAGATCGACGACCCGGTCGGTGCCATCTCCGTACACGGTGTGGTCGGCATCTGGGGTATCTTCGCGGTGCTGCTGTCAGACCCTGACGCCACTTTCATGGGCCAGCTGGTCGGCACCCTGGTGATCTTTGTCTGGGTGTTCGGCGCCAGCCTCATCACCTGGGCGATCCTCAAGGCCGTCATGGGTATCCGGGTCAGCGAGGAAGAAGAGTACGAAGGTGTGGACCTGTCCGAGTGCGGGATGGAAGCCTACCCGGAATTCGTCTCCCAGAAGTAGTTACAGTCTTGCGGGCGCAGTGATGCAATGCGTGCTTTGGGGGCCTTCGGGCCCCCTTTTTTGTGCCCACCCCTTGCGATTCTGCGCCCGCCTTCCATAATGGCTGCTTTGTTGAACGCGCTGGAGAATCGCCATGAAACTGGTTACTGCCATTATCAAGCCCTTCAAGATGGATGATGTCCGCGCCGCCCTGTCGGATATCGGGGTACAGGGGATCACTGTCACCGAGGTCAAGGGCTTCGGGCGCCAGCGCGGCCACACGGAGCTCTATCGGGGTGCCGAGTATGTGGTCGATTTCCTGCCCAAGCTGAAACTGGAAATCGCTGTCGGCGAAAGTCAGCTCGACGCAACCATCGAAGCCATTATCAAGGCGGCCAACACCGGCAAGATCGGCGACGGCAAGATTTTTGTGACCGAGATGGAACAGGTCATCCGGATTCGCACCGGTGAAACCGGTGAAGAAGCCATCTGAAGATCCCCGGGTGGCAATCCGTGGCGGGGGTCAGCGCCCCGTGCTGTCGAGGCCGCGTATTGTATCGGGCAGGTTGCGCAGGGTTCTTACTTCGGCATCGGGCAGCAGGTCCTGCTGATCCCAGGGTGCCCCCTGCAGGTTGACCCAGACGGTACGCATGCCGACCCGGCTGGCGCCGAGGATGTCGTGCTCCGGATTGTCCCCCACATGCACGATCTGGCCGGGCTCCACGCCGGTTTGCGCCAGCGCTGCCTGGAACATGTCCGGCGCCGGCTTGCTGGCGCCAATCTCCTCGGCCAGGAAGGCGAAATCGAAATACTCCCCCGCATCGGTTTTGTAGATGTCGGCGTTGCCGTTGGTCAGGGCTCCCAGCCGGTACTGCCCCGCCAGCTCCCGGAGTACCTCCAGCGCTTCCTCGTATAGCTCCACCTTGTGCCGTTCCTCCAGGAATGCGGCGAAAGCGGCAATGGCGCCTCGTTCGGAGTCCGCATCGCTGTAGCCAGCCGCCCGCTGCAGCTCGTAGAGCATGCGGATACGCATCTGGCTGACGTGGTGGGCGAGTTCCGGGTGGTTCTTCCAGACCCGTTTCTTGAATTCCCACAGGCTGTCGTGATCGTGGTGCTCGATACACCCGGGGCGATACTGGAGGAGCCAGTCGCGCTGGGCCTGTTCCGCCCGCAGCAGCGCCGGTTCCACGTCCCAGAGCGTGTTGTCCAGGTCGAAGGTGACAACGGCGATCTTCACGGCCTCACTCCGGCTCGGTCTTGCGCCGTCTGGCGCGTGGATGGGCTGCGTCATATACCTTCGCGAGGTGCTGGAAGTCCAGGTGGGTGTAGATCTGGGTTGTGGCGATATTGGCGTGCCCCAGCAGTTCCTGTACCGCGCGCAGGTCGCCACTGGACTCCAGCATGTGGCTGGCGAAGGAGTGGCGCAGCATATGCGGATGGACGTCCTGGTACATGCCCGCCCGGCGGCCCTGCAGTTTCAGCCGGGCCTGCACATTGCGCACGCTGATGCGCCGGCCACGGTTGCTGGTAAAAAGGGCCGGGTCGCTGCTGGGCGGGCGTATCGCCAGCCAGCGGTCAATGGCCGCCAGGGCCACGGAGCCTACCGGTATGGTGCGGGTCTTGCGGCCCTTGCCGGTTACGGTTACCAGCCGGGCCTGCGGGTCGACATCGTCCAGGTTGATGGCCACCAGTTCCGCCAGGCGCAGGCCGGAAGAATAGAACAGCTCGGCGATCGCGCAGTCACGCAGGGCCATGGGATCATCCCCGGTGAACTGCAGGTATTTGCTCACCTGGTCCGCATCCAGGGTCTTGGGCAGGCGTCGCGGCTGGCGCGGGGCCTGTACCGCCGCCGCGGGATTGCGACTGTGGCCCTGTTCCCTGCCGAGATAGTTGAAGAACGAGCGCGACGCAGACAGTGCCCGCTGGATGCTGCTGCCGGCCAGCCCGTGCCGGTGCAGCTGACTCACCCAGCCGCGGATATCGGCCTCGTGGATAGCGCCGGCGTCTTCGCGCTGGCGGGCAGTGCAGTATTCCACCAGGGAATTCAGGTCGCGCTGGTAGTTGCTGATCGTGTGCGGGGAGAGCTGCCGCACATCGCGCAGATAGTTGATGAAGGCGAGGCTGGCCTCTGCCAGTGGCGTGGCCGCGGCGGGCATCAGCTACCCGGGCCGACACCCAGGCGCGGGAGCAGGCGCACCAGGACCTCGGCGATATGCTGCAGGAACAGGGTGCCCATGCTGCTGCTGTAGCGGTGGGCATCGGAACTGCCAACGGCGATGACGCCTACCTCTTCGCCGTTGAGCAGGGGCATGACAGCGGCGGAGCCGACCGCGCCAGCCTCGGGGAACAGATAGTTCAGTTCCTCCGTGCGCAGCGGGCCGCACAGGGCCTTGCGGCCGCGGAGCAGGGCGCCGATTTCGATCCGCGCGCGTTCGCCGCTCTCGACCCGGACACCCTCCGGCGCCTTGTGCCGGTCCCCGAACAGGATGATGCTCGCGTGTTCAACCTCGAAGTCGTCGTGCATGGCGCTGGTGAAGGCCCCACAGAGATCGGCAAGGGACTGCGCGTCCAGCAGCGACAGCACCAGGCGGCGGGTCTGCTCGTAGAGCTTGTCGTTGTGGCGGGCATTGGCGGTGAGGGCATTCAGGCGCTGGCGCATCTCGATGTTGCGCTCCCGCAACACCGTGACCTGCTTTTCCACCAGCGACACCGCGCTACCCGACGCATGCGTCACATGCAGGAAGTCCAGCATGTCGGGATGCCGCTGGAGGAAATCGCTGTGCTGCTTGAGGTACTCGCGCACGGACTCATCGTTGAGCTCGGGGCTTGCCACGGTGACTGCCGGTTCCTTCTTGGCTGGCATGGTTCGTTTTCTCTCCGTTGTCACTGCCGCACCGCGGCGTCAGATCTTTATACTGCCTTCGAACACGACGGCGGTGGGTCCGGTCATGATGACTGCCTTGCCCGGCCCTGCCCAGGTGATCTCCAGCTTACCGCCGGGCAGCTGCACTGTCACGGTATCCCGCAGCCAGCCGCGCAGCATGCCGTATACGGCTGCGGCACAGGCTCCGGTGCCGCAGGCCAGGGTCTCTCC
>JBFHFJ010000268.1:0-4555 GCA_041583655.1 Haliea sp.
CTCCGCGATGCGGGGCCACTGCTGCAGCATTGCCTGCTTGGCATAGCCCGCATCCAGGCCCGCCTGATACAAGGCAATCTCAGTCGGCTCCCCACGCAGGGTATTGTCAGCTGCGGGCTCCACATCGTTACTCAGCGCCAGGGCCAGCCCCAGGCGTTCAGCGCCTTCAGGAAATGCGGTGGAATGCTTGCCGTCGACAACGAAGCCTTCCGCGTGCATCTTGTTCTCGGTCAGGGTCCCTGTCTTGTCTGTGCAGATGAAGGTCACTGAGCCGAGAGTCTCGACGGCGGGCAGGTTGCGCACCAGGGCACGCTTGCGCCCCATGCTCAGCGCACCCAGCGCAAGGGCGACACTGATAACCGCGGGCAGGGCCTCCGGGATCGCGGCGACCGCCAGACTGATTGCGGTAAGCAGCATCAGCAGGGTGGGCTCCCCGCGCAGCAGGCCAACGGTAAAAATCAGCGCGCATATCGCCAGTACCACCAGCGCCAGGCGCCGGCCAAAGCGGGCCAATCGCTGTTGTAACGGGGTCTTCAGCTGCGGGGTCTTTTCCAGAAGCGCGGCTATGCGGCCCAGCTCTGTGACTGCCGCGGTGGCGACCACCAGCCCTTCCGCCCTGCCACTCCCTATCTGGCTGCCCTTGAAGACCATGTTGGCCCGCTCGGCTACCGGCAAGTCAGCTTGTGGCAACGGATCGACGTGTTTCAGGACACCTGTGGATTCACCGGTAAGCATGGACTCATCCACCTGCAGATCCGCGGTCTGCAGCAGCCGCAGATCCGCCGGAACCAGGTTACCTGCCTCCAGCAGCACCACGTCCCCGGGCACCAGGTCAACAGCGGGCAGCTCGAGGAGCTCGCCACCGCGGCGCGCGGTCGCGGACGGCGTTGCCATCGCCTTCAGGGCCAGCATCGCCCGCTGCGCGCGTGACTCCTGCACAGCGCCAATTACGGCGTTGAGTACGACAATGACAAGGATGGCAATCGTATCGACCCAGTCACCGATCAGGCCGGCCACCAGGGCTGCAACCAGCAACACCAGGATCATGAAGTCCTGAAACTGCTCCAGAAAGATCAGCCACGGGGAGCGCAGCCGGGATTCGGCAAGCTGGTTGGGGCCATGCCGCGCGAGCCGCCCTGCGGCGTCCTCCACACCCAGGCCAACCCTGCTGTCGACCTGCAGGGTCTGCTCCACTTCAGCAGCGGACAGCGTGTGCCAGGAGGGGGCATTCATGCTGCTGCGATCAACTGCCCCGGGCACCAGCCACCCCGACCCGCGACAGCGCGGGCAGCGACATCACACCGACGTTCCGAGCCCGAGGTTGCGCAGCGCGGTGCGAAAGGCATTGAAGGGGCTGATCAGGGCATCGCCCAGTACAATGGCGCAGCCAAACCAGTGGAAATAATTAAGCTGTTGCCAGCCGGCGGCGCCCGCAGGGCTCCCTTCCAGCAGGAACCAGGTCAGCATGGCTGTCCCCAGCATCACCGAAACAATGGACCAGAACAGGTCCAGCAGGAAGGATGCGGTATTTATATCGCCGGATTTGAAAAACTCCACGAAGAGGACGAATACACCGATGCCCATATAAATGAAGCCGAAATGGATATCTGCCTTCATGTCTATCTGTAACTGGTACATGACCGCCGGGAATGCCACCACCAGCAGCACCCAGGGAAATTTGCCCAGAAACGCGCTGATGCCGCCACTATTGTTGATTCTAACCTGTCCTGACACTGGAATGACCTCGCTTGGCATGTAACTGAATGATAGGACGAGTCTCGGGAAAAAACAGCCCAAACACTACGTTCTATCCCACTCTAGCGCGGCGAACTTGAGGGCCTCTGGGAAAAAATCCAGAAATGCGGCTTCCAGCTCGGCCTCCCGCTCCGCAATCAGCACTGCCCCCAGCGCCAGTGGGTTGTCCCTGCGCAAGCGCCTGGAGATACTCTGCAGCGTCGCCTCGACGCCCTCCATGGTCGCGCAGCGGTCGAGCCAGTCGTGGGCGATCAGGCGCGGCAGGTAGGCCGCGAGAGGATCGGGCAATAGTGGCTTGTGCTCCGCGAGCGTGCCGTAGATGCCATGGATAAAATCGCGCCGCAGGCCGCCGTTGAAGCGCCCCCAGTGACGAACAAGGTAGTAATCAAAGGCGACGTCCAGCACGATCCCCGCATACCGCCGATGGGCTGGCGGGAAACCATTGCGGATCTCAGCCAGCAGGGGGTGCCTGTCGGTAAATGCGTCAATGCTTCGGTGCTGCTGTACCCCGCGCTTGATCCCGGAAGGCAGATCAAGCGCGGCAAGCGGGCCTTTCAGGAAGTCACCCGTGACGTTACCGACACGGTGCTGGGCCTCGGTGCCGGACAGAAAAGCATGCGCGAGATGATTCATGGCTGATCAGGGCGGCCTGGCTTTCGACTCTTCGGGAGCCAACAACTGTATGCCTTATTCGCCATGGATGAAACACTGATTCCGGGCAACCGGGTTCAAATCCGTCTACCGACAGGAGATGCGGCTGCGAAAAGCTGGCCTTGCAGCCTCTGCGGTGCGAAGATGCCCAACGCTTTCTGGTCCACCTTGAGACGCGCGAGACCCGCACTTGCCAAAGGTTACTCTGCATCGCCCATGGCTCCATTTCCTGTTACTGGGCGCCCTGATGTTCTGGCTTCAGGGTTTGCTGTTTCCAGCGCCGAGACCCATTGTTGGGCCGCTCAGCGAAGCGCGCGTCGAAGCCCTGCTCGGCCAGTGGCAAGCGGCCACCGGGCAGCGTCCGGCAGGCGCCGAACTGGAAAGCTTGCTGCGCGCTGAACTTGAACAGGACATGCTGTTCCAGCACGCGGTCAGTTTGAAGCTGCATCGGCAGGACCCGGTAGTCTTCCAGCGCCTGGTGCTGAACATGCGGTTTCTGGACCTCGCCAGAGAGGGTGACACCGACACCGAATTGTTCGAACGCGCCCTGGACTTGCGCCTGCACCTGGGTGATGAGGTGGTTCGGCGGCGCCTGGTGCAGGTCATGGAACAGCTGCTGCTGGCTGCGAACCCGCCGCCTTCCATTTCCGAGACAGCCATAGCTGCCGCCTTTGCCCAGCGGAAAGAGGCATTGCAGCGCCCGGCACGCTACACCCTGCTGCAGCTTTATTTCGATCGCGACCGGGAGCCGGAGCTGGCTGAGGTCGTGGCGCGTATTCAGGCCGAGAACATGGACCCGGAGGCTGCACTGAAGCTGAGTTCGCCCTTCCTGCTCGGCCATACTTTCCGGGAGCAGACCCCGGACCAGCTGGGCAGGAACTTCGGTGCCGTGTTCGTCAGCAATCTGCTGGCCTCCGACCCGGCGCCGGGCCGGTGGCACGGCCCCCTGCGTTCTGCCTATGGCTGGCACTACGTCTGGATTGAAAGCGTTTCCCCGGCGCGGCCCGCCGAGCTGGACGAGGTGCGCCCCCTGCTGCAGCGGGATCTTGAACTGGAAGCGCGCAACAGGGCACTGGCCGCTGCCGTCGCCGGGCTCGCGGAAGGCTACGAGTTGCTGCTATGAGCCACCGTTCACAGCTGACCAGAGTCGCTATCCTGCTCCTGTGCTGCGGCCTGTGCAGCGCGGCCCAGGCTCACCGTTTTGCACCTACCCTGTTGCAGATGGTCGAACTGGCTCCGGGGTCCTACAACGTAGTCTGGAAAACGCCAGCCCAGGCGGCCAGCCCTGTCCCCCTGACGCCAACCTGGCCGGAGGCCTGCACAGTTGCCAGCGCCAGTCCTCCCCAGCCCGAGGGCACCGGCCTGGTAACCAGCCTGCGCCTCCAATGTACAGGCCAGGGAAACGGGGGGCTGGTCGGCAAGACGCTGGGCGTCAACGGCCTCGCGGCCAACCAGGCCACGGTCATGCTGATGCTGAACCTGCTGGACGGACGCCAGTACCAACAGGTACTGAACGCGGAGCAGCCTGTATTCACAGTACCTGCGGAACCCGGCAGCGGCCGCGTCATGGCGGACTACACCGCGCTGGGGGTGGATCACATCTGGAAGGGCATCGACCACCTGCTATTCGTTTTTGGCTTGCTCTTGCTGGTCGGCGGCGGCGCACGCCTGCTGTGGACTGTCACTGCCTTTACCGCCGGCCACAGCGTCACCCTTTCCCTGGTGACACTGGGCTTTTTCGACTACCCGGTGGCGCTGGTGGAATTCGCCATCGCGATCAGCATCTTTTGGCTGGCAGTGGCCCTGACCCGGGGCAATGAAAGCAGCCTGTTCCGCCGCCACCCCTGGTGGCTGGCCGGGGGCTTCGGCCTGCTGCACGGTATGGGCTTTGCCGGTGCCCTGGCCGAGACCGGTCTGCCTGCAGGCAATGTGCCCCTCGCCCTTCTGTTCTTCAATCTCGGGATCGAGGTGGGCCAGATCAGCTTCATTCTCCTGGTCCTGATGCTCTGGCGGAGCCTGCGCCGGATACCGGGTGAGTGGCAGCCTCGGTTACAACCTGTTCCGGTCTACATTCTCGGCGCCCTGTCGGCACTCTGGTGCATAGAGCGCGGCCTGGAAGTGCTCGCCTGAGACCGGCTCCTACGCTATC
>JBFHFJ010000269.1:0-4549 GCA_041583655.1 Haliea sp.
ACTTTGGCAACCTGTTGTCCCTGCACATGCTGGACACCCGCATCATCGGGCGCGACCGGCAGCTTGAGTACGCGGATTATGTGGACGCCGCGACCGGGGCCATGGACCAGAACCGGTTCCGGGCCGACCTCGGCGACCCGGGTCGCAGCTTGCTGGGGAGCGCCCAGCTGGCCTGGCTGGGCGAGCGCCTTGCCGGGTCGGACGCGCGTTGGCAGCTGCTGGGCCAGCAGGTGCTGATGGCGAAAATGCACCTGCCAACGGAGTTGCTGGGGGTGCAGGACCTGAGTCAACTGCCGCCTTTGGTGGGTGAACTCGCCGGGCTGAAAACAGCCTGGTCGGCCGGCTCGGAGATCGCCGCGGAACAGCAGGCCCGCTTGCAGCGCGTGACGCCCTATAACCTCGATGCCTGGGACGGCTACCCGGTGGAGCGCGAGCAGCTCTATGGTATCGCGCAGCAGCTGGGCAAGCGGCTGGTGGTGCTGGCGGGTGATACCCACAATGCCTGGTACAGCCGCCTTCGCGACCATCAGGGCAACGAGGTCGGGGTGGAGCTGGCCACGGCCAGCGTGTCATCACCCGGAATGGAAGAATACTTTGGCGTGAATGACGAAGAGGCGCTGCAACTCGCCGGGGCCCTGACCGTGCTGATCGACGACCTGCAGTATTGCAACCTGCATCAGCGCGGCTTCATGTTGCTGAAGGTGACCGCCACCGGGCTGGAGGCCGAATGGCGCTTTGTCGATACCACCCGTGGCCGGTCGTACCGGCCGGTTGCCGGCTACCGCGTGGTGCTGGACGCCTGATCGGCTTCTTTCAGCACCTGCGGGCGCACATTCACCGAATCCCCGGCGCCATTCAGCCAGGCCTCGCCCCCGGACAGGGTGCACTGCAGGGCCAGGCCGGTCCGGGCCAGGGCGGCGAGGGCGCGTGCGCTGCTGTCGGGAATCTGCCAGATCTCCAGGTGCCGGAACCGAGCGAGGCTGGGGCCGTGCTTCTGCCACCACACCGGGGCCGCCCGGTCGCCGTAGGCGTACAGGATAACCCGCCGCGAGCGGGAACAGGCCTTGCGCAGGCGGTCCGGGTCGGGGGTGCCGAGCTCTATCCAGGTTTCGATGCTGCCGGTGAGGTCCTTCTGCCACAGGTCCGGTTCGTCATCGGTGCTGATGCCGCGCCCGAACTCCAGGGTCTCGCTCGCATGCAGGGCAAAGGCGAGCACCCGCAGCATCATCCGCTCGTCGGTTTCCGACGGGTGCCGGGCCAGGGTCAGGGGGAAATCGGCGTAGAACTGGCGGTCCAGGTCGGCAACATTGAGATCGAGCTTGAAGATGGTGGACTTGAGCGCCATGGCATCAGCTTATGCGGTATCGGGGTGGCGCACTATAGCGCATGCGCGGTGGCGGGGCACGAGCCGGATGCTCAGCGCCACAGGCGCGGTACCAGTAACGGCGTATTTTCCCGGTAGGCCCGCCACGCAGGGTCGTGGCCCCAGCGCCTCTCGGCCTTGCGCTCCAGCAGGGGCACGCCGCTGACGCGGGTCAGCAGCAGGTATACGAACAGTGGGGAGATCAGTGTCAGCCACTGCCATCCGGCCAGCGCCGGCGCCGCGAGCATGGCGATGCCACACCACAGCATGATCTCGCCGAAGTAATTAGGATGTCGAGAGCGGGCCCAGAGCCCGCTGGCAATAGAACGTTCTTCCCCCTGTTGGCGGCGGAATACGCGCTTCTGCTGGTCCGCGACGACCTCGAGAGCGAAGCCGCCGCCCCACAACACCAGCCCGAGGGCTTCCAGCCAGCCCGCCGGTCCTGCGCCAGTGCTGCTGATAGCCGCCAGCGCACAGCCGGCTGTGACGAGGACCCACAGGCCCTGCAGGGTCCAGGTGAACAGGAACCTGCCGGCATGGGGCTTGATCTGGTCAAAGCGCGAATCGCTGCCGTCCTCGAGTATCCGCAGGAACAGGAAACTGCCCAGGCGCAGGGCCCACAGGCTGATGCAGCCGGCCAGGAGCAGGCTGCGGGTATCTTCGGCGCCGCTCAGTCCGACCGCCAGCCACACCACCGCCAGGTAGGTGCAGGAGCCGACCAGGTCATAGAACTTCTCGGTTTGCAGCAGCCATGCCGGCACAAAGGCCAGCCACTGCAGTATCAGCGCCAGCAGCGCGCACAGGGCAAACACGGGCCAGCCGGCCCAGCGAACGCCGGTGTGGCTGCCGGCAAGCGCGAGACCCAGCGCCAGCGCGAGGACGATGGCCATGCGCAGCAAAAACTGCACCGCGGCAGCTCGGCCTCTTCCTGGGTTCCGCGGCGTTCCTGTGCTCACGACTTTCGTGCCGTTACCAGCCAGACCGCGCCGGGCAAGCGGATCCTGCCTTCCCTGAACCAGGGCTTCATGGCCTCTGTGGCGGAGCGGTACACGGCTTCCCGGAGCGCCGGGTCACAGTCCTGCAGCAGCCGGCTCACCGGCCCCATGTTCAACATGTCCCGCGCGGTGGTGGCGATGTCATCCTCGCGTCCCCATGCCATGGTGACAGGGTGCGCGGTCATGGAGACATCGCTGAACCCGGCTCGCGTCAGCACCGACCGGGTGTGTTCGGCGTCGGCAAAGGCAAACGGGCCCGGTGCGTGGGGCGGTGGTGGCTCGGGCGCGGGCAGATGCTGGAGCGCGGCCTTGAGCGGGAGCGCCGCCCACAGGTTCTCCTGCAGTGCTTGCCAGCAGCAGAAAGCCAGTTTTGCGCCGGGCTGCAGCGCTCGCTGCAGGTTGACAAAGGCCGCCGCCGGGTCGTCAAAGAACATGACGCCAAAGCGGGAAAACAGCAGGTCGAAGCTGGCCGGTTCGAAGGCAAAGCTCGAGGCGTCCGCCTCGAGGAAATCGACCCGTGTGCCGCTGGCGCCCGCCGCCCTGGCGCGCTCCCGGGCAACCGCCAGAAGCGGGGCGGAAATGTCCACGCCGAGCACGGTGGCGCCAGGGCCCAGATGTTCTGCCAGCATCAGGGTTTCGCTGCCGCCGCCACAGCCTACATCCAGTACCCGGGTTGCCCCCACTATATTGGCATGCTCTAACAGGTCCCGGGCTATGGGCGCCAGCATCTGCGCCATCATCGCATCATTGTCCGCCCATTTCCGGCCGGCCTCCCCGTTCCAGTAGGTCTTCTGCTCCGAGTTGCTCATGAACCGCTCCCTGAATTCATCGGCGCCAGCCGGAAGGATACAACAGGCAACGCCGCCAATGCCGAGGAGATTTTTTCAGAAGGCTAGATGCCGCGGCTTCATCCGCCCTGCAGGGCCCCGGTCGCTTTCCTGTTGCACGGTGCTGGCCGATAATGGACTGTCACTACATTTCAGGGAGCGCCGCGATGAAAAATTCCGACCAGCCACAAGGCAAATCTTTCCGGGACCAGGTCGTCTGGATCACCGGGGCTTCGGGGGGGATTGGCGCCGCCCTGGCCAGGCATTTCGCAGCCCGTGGGGCCCGGCTGGTGCTCTCGTCCCGGCGCGCGGAGGCACTGGCGACCGTGCAGAGGGACTGCATCAATGCCGGGGCGGGACCGGAGTCGGTGCTGGTACTGCCGCTGGACGTGGTGGCGACAGACACCATGCCGGCCGCCGTGGAGGCGGTGCTGTCACACTTCGGCCGCATCGATCTGCTCATCAACAATGCCGGCATCTCCCAGCGCTCCCTGTGCCTGGAAACGGAACTGGACGTCTACCGCCGGTTGTTCGAAGTGGATGTCATTGGCCAGATCGCCCTCACCAAGCAGGTGCTGCCACACATGGTCGCCCGCGGCAGTGGCCATGTGGCCGTGACCGCGAGTGTCGCGGGCAAGTTGGGCGTGCCCCTGCGCACCGGGTACTGCGCCGCCAAGCACGCGGTAATGGGATTTTTTGATGCGCTGCGCTCGGAGGTGGCGCATCTGGGTATCCGCGTCACCACCATCGTGCCCGGCTTTATCCGCACGGACATCGCGCGCAACGCCCTCACTGGAACCGGGGAGCCAACGGGTACAGCGGACGCAGACATTGAAGGAGGTATGGATGTCGATGAGTGCGCAGCCGCCATCCTGGAGGGGTTCTGCTCGGGCACCGAAGAGATCAACGTTGGCGAGGGCGCGGAAATGGATTTTCTGGCGCTCAAGCGCAACGACCCCGTTGGAGCCTTTCGCTTGATGGAGACGCTCGCTGCAGACGTGGTCGCCAGGCGCCAGTCCTGATCCGAGGCGGTCCCGCAGGACTGCTACTGTTTGCCGCTGGACTCAAGCTCGAAGAAGGTCGCCTTGTCGACTGTGAACCGGCCGTCGGTGATGCGGTGTACCACCGTGCCCTCATTGTCGACCAGGTTGCCCGAGAAGGTGCCGGAAAATGCAGAATGGCCGGATCGCCTGGCGTCGATAACCGTGGCCTCCAGGCTGCCCGCATCCATGCCATACATCACGTTGTAGACCCCGGCCCGGGGCAGCAGCAGTATGGACACTTCTTCCCTGCCCTTGCCTGGCAGGTCGTGGCGCTGGCTGCTGGCGCCGGGGCGAAAGCCGAAGGAGACTGATATCTGGCTG
>JBFHFJ010000270.1:0-4535 GCA_041583655.1 Haliea sp.
CTACACGCTGGGCAATGAAGAGACGCACACGCAGCCGGGCAGCGACGCGTCGCTGGACCAGACCTTTGCGATCGTGGCCTCGGATACGGACGGCGACAGCCAGAGCAGCAACCTGGTGGTGCGCATCCTGGACGATGCGCCAACGGCGGTGGCGGATACTGGCTCGGTCGCCGAGCGTGGTCAACTGGTAGTGGATGCAGCCAATGGCGTGTTGGTGAATGACACCAAAGGCGCAGACGGTGCCGAGGTTGCGGGTGTTCGTACCGCCAATGGCGACACCACCACTCCCGTAACTGGTGGCCTGGGCACTTCCATACAGGGCAGCTACGGCACCCTGGTGCTGGCGGCGAACGGCTCCTACACCTACACCGCCACCGCCAGTATTGCCGGCGATGTCCAGGACGTGTTCGTCTACACCCTGCGTGATAGCGATGGGGACCTTTCCACAACCACGCTGGTGCTCAACGTGGCCAACGTGAATGCCACGCCTGTCGTCACGGTGAGCAACAACGCGCTGGTGGACGAGGATGACCTGGCACGCGGCAATCGCGATTCGGCGCCGGGCGACGACACCCCGGTCACGACCGGTACGATCGCCTACGACCTGGGCGGCGACGGATTCGGTGCTATCAGCCTGTCTACGGTGAACAACGCCACGGGTTTGACTACCCTCGCCGGCGAGCCCGTGCTCACTGTCTGGAACGCAGCGTCGAACACCCTGGTGGGCTATATCAGCGGCAAGGACGCTACCCAGTCCGCCAACCAGGTGTTCACCATCGCCCTGGCCAATAATACCGGTGCGAGCCAGGCCGGCTATACCGTTACCCTGCTGCAGCCGGTGCGGCACGCTGTTGCCGGGACCGAGGACAACGTGAGGTTTACCGTCAATGTCGCGGTCACCGACGGCGACGGAAGTGTCGGCTCCAGCAGCTTCACGGTGGATATCGACGACGACATGCCGGCGGCCTTTACCCCCGACAGTATCTCGATAGCCAATGGGGGAAACAACAGTGTCCTGATACCGCTCAATTTCCTCGCGAAAGCCGGGGGCGACGGCGGCGCCGCGGTGCCGGTGATTTTTGGAACACTGTCCGGTGCGGTGCAAACCGCGTCAGGGGACGATATTTTCCTGAACGGCAAGGCGCTGTTCTGGACCCGTGTCAGTGACACCGAAGTGCATGCCAAGACCAGCGGGGGCAATCTTGGTTTCATTGTCAAGCTCGTCGGCGATAGCTACCAGGTCAGCAAGGTCAATGCGGGAGTCTTCTCCGTTGAAGGCGATTTCGAGGCATTCCCCTCGGCGTCGAATCTCACCGCTGGCAATGCGGCGATCTACGCTATCTCCGATATCGGCTCGTCGGATGTGGATGTACTTCTGACATCGAAAGTGTCTGCCACAGGCCCCGCCTCGACCGTCAACACCAGTACCCAGGGGCTTGCACCGGGCACGGGCCAGTCGTTTGACGCCGGCGAGGTGATGCGCTTCGACTTCTTCACCAACCTGCAGGCGCCTGGCGGCTCGGCCTTCTTGCCCGCCATACCCACTGGCCTCAATGGTATCGGTATCAACGGCTTCCAGTTCAGGATCGGCAGGGTCCAGGGTAACGCCAGTGCACAGGCCAATTTCCAGGTGCGTGCTTACAATGGCAGCGAGCTGGTCCCTGTGACCGTTTCCGCCACCTCCGCGTTGAGCGGGACTGTGATCAACGTTTCCTCGGAGACTTTGTTCACTTCGCTGGAAATTATCGGTGGCAGTGGCCCCACCTTCACGATCTTCCTCGGCGGGATTACCGGCTTTACCTTGAACAACGTGAATCTTGCGTTGCCGGTTATCGGCACGGACGGCGACGGCGACAGCATTGCCTCCGCGATCGGGCTGACCATCGACCAGACCGCGTCGACCGGCGGCGCCCCGGCGTCGACATCCGCCTTGAGTACAGCCTTGGTGGATGAGGTTGAGCCCCCGGCCGCGGCGCCGGAGGACGAGCCTGAGACTGAGGGGGCCGGCGATGCCGGCGGCATCACCTCCGGTGACGACACCCTGATCGCCATCGAGGGTGAAGCGGATGTGTTCGCCTGGACCCTGGCGGACGCGGGCGGCACCGACACCGTTCTCAACTTCAACGCGGCGGAGGGCGATACGCTCGATCTGCGGGACCTGCTATCCAACTTTGAGGAAGGCAAGGACAGCCTGTCGGACTTCATCAGCGTCACGGTGAACAGCACGGCACAGGGAAGCGAGACGGTGATCCAGGTCAGCACGGACGGCAAGCTGGGTGCGGGCGGCGACAAGTTCGTTGACCAGACCATTGTCCTCGATGGCGTCGACCTGCTGGGTGGCGGCGATGTCGATGCGGTGATCCAGAGCCTGCTGAATCCGGCCAACAACGCTGTCGACCAGTAACCTTCTGGGCTATGATATTCCCCGGTGTCCCCGAGGGCGCCGGGGATTTTTTTGGAGTGAAGGGATGCCCTTTGTACAGCGCGATACCAGTGGCCGGATCGTTGCGGTCAGCCAGGTACCGGCAGACGGGATGGCAGCGATCTCTGCTGATCATCCTGACCTGCAGGATTTTCTCGGGCAGGTGGCCGGTGAGGCGCGACAGATCAGCGCGACGGACCAGGACTTTGTGCGGGTGCTGGAAGACGTGGTGGAGCTGCTGATCGGCCGCGGTGTGATTCTGTTTACGGATCTCCCGGATTCAGCCCAGGAGAAGATGCTGCACCGCCAGCGGCTGCGGAGCAAGTTGCCCGGCAGCCTGGATCTGCTTGGCGACGACTGACCGTCGCTACTCGTTAAAGTCGCTAATCGCCGGCCCGGTAGCGCCATCGAGGCCGAGTTCCTGCAGCTGGCTCCATTCCTCCTTGCTGCGCACCCCTTCCGCGATAAGGATGACGCCGATTGAGTGGCCCACGGTACACAGGGTGCGCAACAGGGTCTGGTTACCGACATTGGTGTCGATGTTGCGGATAAACGAGGAATCCACTTTCAGATAGTCCAGGCCAACATCGCTGAGCTGGCCGATCTCCGCGAGCTGGTGCCCGACGTGCTCAATGCCGATCCTGCAGCCATAGCTTTTGGCCCGCACCGCCAACCTCTTGAAGGCCTCCAGGTGTCGGAACGCCATGGACTCGGGCAGCTCCAGCCAGAGATGGGCTGCAGCGGGCCCGGCTGCGGACAGGCGTTCACTCAGCCAGAGCAGGAAGGTGGGCTCCACCAGCGCGCCCACTGACAGGTTGACTGAGAGTGGGCGGCCGCGGACGTCGGCCACGCGCAGGGCGAGGTCCAGCACATGCCGGTCCAGCTCGCTGGACAGCTCGAGGCGGTTGATCCAGGGCAGGAAGGTGCCCGCCGACAGTTCCCGGCCGTCATGTTCCAGACGTACCGGCGCCTCGAAGTGCAGCAGGCGCCTGTTCAGCCCGATGACGGGGAAGCTGGCAAGGCTGAACTTCTGTTGCTGGAAAGCACTCTGGAACACCTTGCGCCAGTGATCCATTTGCTGGCGTACAGGCATCATCTGGATGTCGCCGGCGTAGGCGGTGTTGATCTTCGAGTTACCCTCCTTTTCGGCAGAAATCAGTGTGCCGTCCAGCCGCGTCATGAGCGTGGCCATGGTGTCACCGTGGACATACACGGTGGTCGCCGCGGGCAGGGTGACCTCCTGCTGCATGCTGCGGGCTTCCATGACTTCGCGCAGCGCATCCTGCATCTCCCGCGCCACGACCTCGGGCTCGAGGGAGCGGGGCGCCATCAGGGCAAAGTCGGAGCCGTTCAGCCGGGATGCGGCCCAGCGGCTGTGGCTGGCGACGATGGCGTTGAGAGCCGCGCCCACATCGGCCAGCAGCCCGTCGATGGCCTTGCGCCCATAGCTCTGGTTGAGCTGGGCCAGGCCTCCGACCCGCACCAGGGTCAGGGTTCCGGTGGCGTTGACGTCGTCACTTTCCAGCGCGGCGCCCAGAGATTGCATGAACGGTTCCCGGTTCAGCAGCCCGGTAACCCTGTCGGTGTGCGCATTGCGCTGCCACTTGTCCAGTCGCGCCGTCTCCTGGCGCAGGGCGGCCTTGATTCGCTCCGACATGGTGTTCATGGCGGCGGCCAGGCGCCTGAACTCCAGGGTGTAGGGTTCGGGTATGCTGATGAAGCGGCGCTGGCCGATGGCTTCAGCCTGGTCAATGACATCGTCCAGGGGTTTGAGGATGATGCGCAGCAGGTAGCTGCCCAGCAGGCCGGCAATCACCATGGCGACCAGGAACACCACGGCCAGCAGCTGGGTGCTCTCCCACAGTTCCTGATAGGCGAAGCGGGAATGGCTGCGCAGGGTCAGGGTACCGACTTGCTGCCAGCCCTTCTGGACCTGGGCGATGCCCGGGGCAACTTCTATCGGAAACAGCTTGATGAACCAGGCGGGAGCCCCCTTGATCTGCTGCCGGTCCTCGCGGCGAACGATGAGGTTGCCCTCCGGGTCGATCAGCTCCACCAATTCATAGTGACCGGTGTCGAACTGGGCGGACAGGGTCAGCTCCAGGAGCACCGA
>JBFHFJ010000271.1:0-4517 GCA_041583655.1 Haliea sp.
CTGCTGCAGGTGGGTCACCAGCGCCGTCAGGGCTTCCTGCACCACGGTAATGAAACGCTCGCACTCGGCCTGGCGCCCCGCTTCCAGCAGCAGCGCCCCTTCCTGCTCCAGCAGCGGGTAACAGAACCTGTCCACCCAGCTGCCGATACTGCTGGCGGCAATGGCATGGATCTCGGGGTGCGCCTGGAAAAACCGCTCCAGCAGCCGGTGGGCGAGGTTGCCCTTCAGCGTCGTGCCGTCGCTGACGGTGACCAGGGAACCGGGTCGGATGCGCGCGGCGTAGCGCAGCAACCATTCGTAGGGGCTGTGAATCCAGGCATCCAGGGAGGAGTAGGACTCTGCCTCGCGCCGGGGTATCGCGGTGCCTGCGGGAAGTTGCCACCAGCGGGACAGGGGTGGCAGGGCGCGAACCGCCAGCGGGGAGTGGGGCAGCTGCAGCCGGGTCGCGCTGGCGGGGTCCGCTGCGGCGTGCGTGGGCAGGTCGTCACACAGGCTGCACAGGAGATCCCGCAGGGGGTGTTGCTGCGCCGCATCACGGTGCAGCACCAGAGTGCATTGCCGGCGTGCGTTGAGCAGGGGCCGCTGCCAGGCCCGGGCCAGCCAGTCCAGCCGGGCTGTTTCGCTGTGCAGCATGACCCCGGCGGCTTCCAGGGCCGCCCGTTCCCGGCGCGACCAGGGCCAGCGTTGCGCCCGGTCCGAAGCCTGGCAGTCCCACCACAGCACCCGGTCAACCGGGGCCGTGAAACTGCCGGCGTGGGTGGCGGCCAGCGCATGCTGGGCTCCCGGCGCAGTCTGGGCACAGCGGTCGGTTACCGCGCTGCCGCTGCCCCGGACGTCCTCGATCAGCCGCAGCACATTGTCCCGGGTGAGGCGGTCGCGGCCGTGGGCCGCCAGTCGCTCTATCGCTTTCACCAGCTCCTGGGCCTGGTTGATGGCGGTGTTGTACAGGGCCTGCCGGGCGGGGTCCGTGCTGGCCTCCCTCGCCCCCAGCAGCCACTCGGCCACGCGTCGGGCGCGGGCGACCAGCTGTGTGCCCGGAACCCCGGTGTCCGGGGCGAAGCGCTGTGGCTGCAGCCAGAACGTGAGCGCTTCGTCGAGGTCCGGGCCCGTACCGGCGGCCGCCAGGCACTCGGCCACCGCGGCTTCCCAGGCCGGGCCGCCGATACCGGGTACCGCGGCGACGGTGCGCGCCAGGGTCCGTCGTACGGACGCGGGCAGGGGCCCTACCGGGTGGGACAGGAACTGGAACAGGGCGGTCGGGTTCAGCGGCTGCCAGAGCAGTTCGCAGGCCAGGGGCAGCAACTGGAAAACGGGCCGCCAGGGCGAGGCATTGGCAAAACCCAGGCGCGCGCCGCCGCTGGCTTCCAGGGCCTCGTCAAGCTGGTCGCCGCGGGCCTCGGCGAGTACCGCCAGCGTCTCCCCCGGGTGGGCCGCCAGCTGTTGCCGGATCAGCCGGGCCACCAGCGGCGTACTGCCGCGCGGGGAATCCGCGGTCAGTACCTGCAGGCTGCCATCGCCGGTCAGGCTGACTTTCCCTTGCCCGGCGTCGGCTGCCAGCAGTCGCGCCTGCACGCGTCGCAGGTCAGTGCCCTCTGCACCCTGTGCCAGGGGTTCGGCGAACTCGGTCAGGGTTGCCGGCAGTGCCTGCAGCAGTCGCTGCCAGAGCGGCGGGAAATCGTCGAGCCGGTCCAGCAGCCGGACTTCCGCGATGGCGGGATCGCGACCGGGCAGGAGGGCCAGAACCCGCTGCAGGCGCTGGCCCTGGCCCGGCTCCACGCTGGCCCCGGCCGCCTGCTCGATGGCGGCCATGTCGGCGAGGCGCGCGGGAACCCCTGCGTCGAAACGCCCGCTCCAGCCACCCAGGTACCACTGGTCGCGCCACTGCAGCAGGCTGCGCGCCACGGCGAACGGGTCTGCCTGCCAGGACGCGTGGTAGAAGGCCGATTCGTGGTCGCACTGGTCGACACAGGCGAGATACTGGATCAGCCGGGTGCTGAAGGGGGTGTCGGAGGCGGGAATACCCAGGCGGTTTTCCAGCGTGGCGAGCAGCATGGCGGGCCCCACGCTGGCGCGGCCCAGTGCGGGTTCCACCGGCACGGGCTGCGGGCCATCCCCCGCCAGGCTGAGAGTGATGACAAGCGGGCAGGGCGCGGCTGCGGCCATGAAAGGTTCCGGTGGCATGTGAACAGCCAGTGTACTGAAAAGCGATCGCTGCTCAAGCAATGCGTTTATTCCACGGCCTGACTGGCCTAATCTGTGCGCTGCTGCGTATCTGCGGGTGTGAAAACCAGATGAAAAAAGTGTTGCTCTTGATGATGGCGCTGTGGGCGATGGCGGTGCTGGCGGCTCCATCGCTGCTGGGGTTTTCCCTGTGGCGCCTGGGAGACGCGCTGGCCGTGGCGACCGGGATGGGCGCCAAGCTGGGCTGCTCGGGCTATTTTGTCAGCGACCACGAGCCGCAACAGATCATCGACGACCTCGCCAGTTATTCCCCGGTCAACCGCCGGCTGAGCCTGGAGTTCGGCAACCACCGCGTCGTGGCCTCCCTGTTCGGTCTGGCGACAGCAAGTGCCACCTACCGCCCGGGCCTGGGTTGCACCCTGGACATCGGCGACACCGCGCAACTGGACACGCTGGTCGTTGACGATAGCCAGGCGGGCGCCGAACCGGCGCCGGTGCAGCCGGTGGACCCTGCGCCGCAGGCCGCCGCGGCCGCGCTGCTGGCGTCTGACGCGGCCCTGGGCCTGCAGACCCGGGCGCTGGTTGTTCTGCACCGGGGCAGGCTGGTGGCGGAGAGTTATGCCGAGGGCTTCGGCGCGACGGATTCGCTGCTGGGCTGGTCCATGGGCAAGAGTGTTATCGCGATCCTGCTCGGGCGGATGGAGGCGCTGGGCCTGCTGCCCGCGGATCCGCCGCGGCCGCTGTTTGCCGCGTGGGCCGGGGATGAGCGGCGGGAGGTGACCCTGGAACAGCTGCTGCAGATGACCTCGGGACTGGCGTGGGACGAAACCTACGCGCCGGGCAGCGACGCCACGCGAATGCTGTTCCAGGCCCACGGTGCTTCGGAGGTGGCCCTGGCCAGCCCGCTGGCGCAGCCCCCGGGGACGACCTTTTCCTACTCGTCGGGCACCAGCAACCTGCTGGCGCGACTGCTCCACGAGCGGCTTGGGGGCACCCAGGCCCAGCTCGATTTCCTGCACGCGGAATTGCTGCAGCCGCTGGGCCTGCGCCATACGGTGCTGGAACTGGACCCGGCCGGGGTGCTGGTCGCCAGCTCGTTCGTCTACGGGTCCGCCCGGGACTGGGCGCGGCTGGGCCTGTTGCTGTTGCAGCAGGGGCGCGCCCACGGGCGCCAGCTGTTGCCCGCGGACTGGGTGGCGCGCGCGACCCGGCCCAACGACAGCGGTAATGACCCCCGCTATGGCTATCAGCTCTGGCTCAATGCCGGTGGCGATGCCCTGCGCTGGCCGGAGCTGCCGGCGGACGCCTACGCCATGCAGGGTAACCGCGGCCAGGTGGTCATGATCGTGCCTTCCCGCGATGTGGTAATGGTGCGTCTGGGCTGGACAGCCGGGGACTACCCGGTTTCTGCCGCGCTGGGACAGTTGCTCAAGGCGCTGCCGGCCGGCGCCTGATCAGCAAGCCTCGTCTGCTGAAGGTAACACTTTGCCCGGGGCCGCTGCCGGTAATATTCACACTCTCTGTCCGGGAAAGGCTATTTAAAATAAATACTTTAAAAAACAATAAGATAAAAACTACACATAGAATGAATAGAGAATTTGTCCAGGGTCTTGGCGGCCAACATGACAAACTTTTCATGATCCGAAATCCTTGAAAATGGGTATATCTGTTACCATGTGTGCAGTGTCGTAACACATGAGCGATTGCAGGGGGGATAGTCCGCCCTGGTCGCGACAATCAAGGAGATGTAGTAATGAAAACGTTGGCTGTATCAGCCAGGCTTGCCGCCCTGGCGCTGACCGCTGCCCTTGGCAGCGCCGCCTTCGCGCAGACCCCCGAGCACACTGAGTCGCGCATCATGCTGGCCATGAACGAGGCCCCGCTGGCTGCCGACTGGCAACCGGCCCTCGCCGCCAGCGGTGAGCAGGCCCAGGCTGAAGCTGTTGAGCGCAAACTGGCGACGACTGTCGAGGCGATTTCTGAAAAGTTGAACCAGCAGCTCGAAGCCAAAATGGCGCGCAAGCTCGAACTCGCCATCTGACCCCCGGTGCCTGTTATGATCTGGCAGCAAATCCATGAACAAGGAATGCTGCCATGGTCGAGCCATTGGCTCCGGAACAGATCTACCGAGCCTGCAGTGGAGAGGGGTTCCAGTTCGAGGACACCACCGAGCTGGAGTCCCTCGATTTGTTATATGGCCACGACCGGGCCAGGGATGCCCTCAGCTTTGGCACTGCTATCCGCAGCGACGGGTTCAATCTCTACGTACTGGGTGACCCCGGTCATGGCCGCCACGAGCTGGTAGCGCAGTTTCTCAACGCCCGCGCCGCTTCCGA
>JBFHFJ010000272.1:0-4507 GCA_041583655.1 Haliea sp.
GCTTCGGCACACTCGCGGGTGCAGCCGGAGACCGCCATTTTCAGCTTGTGCGGGGAGCGCAGGCCGCGGTAGCGCTGTTCCACGAAAATGGCCATGGCCACTGAATCCTGAACGCCGTAGCGACACCAGCTGGAACCGACGCAGGACTTGACCGTGCGCAGGGACTTGCCGTAGGCATGCCCGGACTCAAAGCCAGCCTCAACCAGCTCGCGCCAGATCAGCGGCAGTTGTTCCACCCGTGCGCCGAACAAGTCGATGCGCTGACCACCAGTGATCTTGGTATAGAGGTCGTAGGTCTTGGCCACCCGGGCCAGCACCAGCAGCTTGTCGGGGGTAATTTCTCCGCCGGGTATCCGCGGCACCACTGAGTAGCTGCCGTCCTTCTGCAGGTTGGCGAGAAAGTTGTCATTAGTGTCCTGCAGGCCCACATGCCTTGGATCGAGCACATAGTCGTTCCAGCAGGAGGCGAGAATCGAGGCCGCCGCCGGTTTGCAGATGGCGCAACCCTGCCCCGTGCCAAACTGAGCGAGCAGCGCGTCGAAGCTGCGAACGCCGTTGACCCGGACCAGATGATAAAGCTGCTGGCGACTGTAGGGGAAATGCTCACAGAGGTGGTCGCTGACAGCGATGCCCTGACGCTTCAGCTCCGCGTCCAGTACCTGTTTCACCAGGCTGGCGCAGCCACCGCAGGTGGTCGAGGCGCGGGTTTCCTGCTTGAGTCCTCCGATGGTGGTACAGCCTGAAGCGATGACCTCGCAAATCTGCCCCTTGGTGACATTGTTGCAAGAGCAGAGCGTAGCGCCGGCGGGCAGCGCATCCACACCCAGCACCGCCGTGGTCTGCGCCGTCGGCAGAATCAGGTCCAGAGGTGTCGGCGGTACGGCGATAGCATTCAGACAGTACTGCAGCAGGGTATCGTAGTCACCGGTGTCGCCTACCAGCACCGCCCCCAACAAGCGATCACCGGCCTGATTAAGCACCAGTTTTTTGTAGACGCCAGCGATGCTGTCCTCGGTGCTGCAGACCCTGGCGCCGGGGCTGCGGCCGTGGGCATCGCCAATAGAGCCCACTTCCACCCCCAGCAGTTTCAACCGGGTACTCATATCAGCGCCGGTAAAACCGCTCTCCCCGGCGCCGCAGAGGCCGGCCGCGACCTTGCGCGCCATGTCATAGCCCGGGGCGACCAGGCCGAAAATACGCTCCTGCCACAGGGCCACTTCGCCAATGGCGTAGATGGCGGGGTCGGAGCTGCGGCAGTAGTCGTCAATGACGACTCCGCCCCGTTCTCCCAGGGCCAGGCCACAGTCCCGCGCCAATGCATCCTGGGGCCGGATGCCAGCGGAAAACAGAATCAGGTCGGTTTCCAGTTCCCCCTCACTGAAAACCATTTTGTGTCGGGCGCTATCGCCGTCCACAATTTCCGTAGTGGCCTTGCCGATGTGCACGCGCACTCCCAGCGCCTCGATCTTGCTGCGCAGCAGAGCGCCACCGGTAGCGTCCAGCTGCACCCCCATCAGCTGAGGCGCGAACTCCACCACGTGGGTCTCCAGGCCGAGATCCCGGAGTGCCTTGGCCGCCTCAAGGCCCAACAGGCCGCCGCCGACCACCGCGCCTGTGCGACTCCGGCTGGCGGATTCACGGATGGCATCCAAGTCATCCAAGGTGCGATAGACATGGCAGCACTCGCGGTCGTAGCCGGGGACCGGAGGCACAAAAGGATAGGAACCGGTGGCCAACACCAGAACATCGTAGTCGGCCACGGTGCCACCGCTGCCATGCACCTTGCGCTGCTCGCGATCAATCCTCACGGCCCGCTCTCCCAGAAGCAGGCGTATACCCTGCCGGGTAAAGAAACCGGGCTCGGCCAACGCCAGGTCTGCAGCCGTTGCGCCGCTGAAATAGCTGCTCAACTGCACCCGGTCATATGCCGGTCGCGATTCCTCGCAATACACCGTGATGTCGAAGGGATGTTCCAGAGTACCCAGTTCGTCCAGCAGGCGCTGGCCGACCATGCCATTGCCGATCACCACCAGACGCGGCTTCACAGGGCACCTCCGCGCAGCAGGGCGCCATCCCGGACCGAGCTGGGCGCGGCCCGTGGACCCGAAGCCGGCAGCGGTTTTACCTTGCGCTGTTTTTCGTAGAGGAACTGCAGTACTTCATGGCGCAGGTGCGTGTAGTGGCTGTCATCCGCCAACGCCAGCCGCTCCCGGGGCCGGGGCAGATCCACTTCCAGGATCTCGCCGATGGTGGCGGCAGGTCCATTGGTCATCATCACGATACGGTCCGACAAGAGCACCGCCTCGTCCACATCGTGGGTAATCATGATCACCGTGTTGGCCAGGTCACGCTGGATTTCCATGAGCGTGTCTTGCAGATGGGCCCGGGTCAGCGCGTCCAGGGCGCCGAATGGCTCGTCCATTAGCAGTACCCGGGGCTGCATGGCAAGGGCGCGGGCAATGCCCACCCGCTGTTTCATGCCGCCGGAGATTTCATCCGGGCGCTTTCTCATCGCGTCCTGCATCTGCACCAGACGCAGGTTGTGCTCTATCCACTCCGCCATTTCAGCGCGGGATTTGCGTCCCCGGAATACCTGTCGCACCGCCAGCTCAACGTTCTGCCAGACCGTGAGCCAGGGCAGCAACGAGTGGTTCTGAAACACGATGGCGCGTTCCGGGCCGGGTTCGGTCACTTCCTTGCCCGCCAGAATGATGCCGCCAGCGCTCGCCTGGAGCAGACCGCCCACGAGGTTCAGCACGGTCGACTTGCCGCAGCCGGAGTGGCCGATGAGCGACACGAACTCACCCTCGCCCACCTTCAGGTTGACGTCGCGCAGGGCCTCGAACTCTCCTGCGGCCGTGGCAAAGCGCATGTCGACCGCCGAAATTTCCAGTAGTGCTGTCATCTCAATCTCCCTGTTGCCAGTCGACCCGACGCTGGACCAGCAGCATCACCCGGTCGAGAAAAAAGCCGATCAGGCCAATTACCAGCACCGCCACCATGATCCGCCCCAGGGACTGGGAGCTGCCGTTCTGGAACTCATCCCAGACGAACTTGCCAAGGCCCGGGTTCTGCGCCAGCATTTCAGCGGCGATAAGCACCATCCAGGCAATCCCCAGCGACACCCGCAGGCCGGCGAACATCATCGGAATCGCGGAGGGCAGCACGATCTTGCGCACATGGGTGAGCCAGCGCAGGCGCAAGACCTTGCTGACGTTGTTAAGATCCTGGCTGACGCTGGTGACACCCAACGCGGTATTGATCAGGGTCGGCCACAGGCAGCATAGGGTGACGGTGATCACGGACACCACGAAGGAGCGGGCAAACAGCGGATCCTCGCTGCCATACACCGCAGACACCACCAGCGTGACCAAAGGCAGCCAGGCCAGCGGCGACACCGGCCGGAATATCTGTACCAGCGGGTTGAAGGCTGCGCTGGCGAAGCGGCTAAGGCCCATCACGATGCCCAGGGGTATGGCGATGATCGAGCCCAGGGCAAAACCGGCCAGCACCGTAACCAGGCTGGTACGCACCTGGTCAAGAAAGGTCGGCGCGCCGGTATAACTGCGCCGGGTCGGCACCCAGGCCGGATCCACGCTCTGGCGCTCGGCAATGCGCTCTTCCTGGCGCTCGGCAAAGGCCCGAGCTTTCTCGCGCTCCACCCGGTGTTCCGCCACCAGGTTCCGGGCCTGCTCCAGCACAGCCACCGGGCCGGGAAAGGTACCCAGGGAGGTTTCGATCTTCTGCGAGGCCAGCTGCCACGACATCAGGAACACGGTGAGACCCAGCAGGGGAGCGCTCAGCACGCGCACCATCCGGGTCAGCAGGCGGGCGAGCTGCCGCCGGTCTGTGTCTGGCAGGCGCAGCTGAGTCAGGTGGGCAATTCGGGCGCCGGTATTCATGTGCACTATCTCCTGTGAAAGCGCTGATCAGGGGGTCTGCTGACCCTTGAGGCCGATGGCAAACTGCTGCAGATAAGCATTGGGCTGGTTGCCGTCGAAGGGAATACCGTCGATAAACCGGCTGTGGGAGGTCGGCCGGATACCGGTTTCGCTGGCAAAATCCGGGAAGTCCGCCGCGGTCATCTTGCCCTCGGCAATCAAGGCTTCCGCTGCCTGGCGATAGATCTCGGGGCGAAACACTTTCTTCGCGGTTTCCAGGTACCAGCTATCGGGCTTGGCTTCGGGAATCTGGCCCCAACGGCGCATCTGGGTCAGGTACCAGATTGCGTCGGAATAGTAGGGATAGGTCGCGTGATAGCGAAAAAACACGTTGAAATCGGGTGCCGGCCGCAAATCGCCCTGCTCGAAGGCAAAGATGCCGGTCATGCTGTTGGCGATAATCGCGTAGTCAGCGCCGACATAAGTGGGGCGGGATATGATCCGCGCTGCCTCCTCGCGATTGGCATTGTCATTCTCGTCCAGCCACTTGCCGGCACGTATCAGCGCCTTGACTACCCGTATGTGGGTGTTGGGATACTTCTCGGCCCATTCGTTAGTAACCCCGA
>JBFHFJ010000273.1:0-4488 GCA_041583655.1 Haliea sp.
AGGACGTCGCAATAGCAGGCCACGACCGCGCCTACATGCACCGGGGTGAGGAAAGCCATGCCCTCAATGGCCACCGTGGCCACGCGGCCGCCCGCCACGTCTGTGGCGGTGACTGAACCGGCCATGTCCATCTGCGAGACCAGCCAGCCGCCGAAAATGTCACCGCTGGCATTGGTGTCCCGCGGCATGGCAACGACCTGCAGGGCCAGATCGCCCTGGGGCATGGGGGTGGTATCGATGTCGTTCATGGTAAGTCTGGTTGTCCGGTCGAAGAAACGTTGTCCCGGTCCTGGTTATTTCAGGGTGGCGGGTAGTCATGTCGCCAGGGCAGGCCACACCCAGAGGGCTACCAGCACCAGCAATTGAATGATTATAAAGGGAATTACACCCCGGTAGATAGCGCTGGTGCGCAGCTCCGGTGGCGCGACGCCGCGCAGGTAGAACAGGGCGAAGCCAAAAGGCGGCGTGAGGAAGGAGGTCTGCAGGTTGATGGCGATCATGATGCCCAGCCAGATCGGGTCCAGGCCCATCATCAGCAGCACCGGTCCGACAATCGGTACCACCACGAAGGTAATCTCGATAAAGTCGAGGATGAAGCCGAGCAGGAAGATCACCAGCATCACCACCAGCGTGGCGCCGAACACGCCACCGGGCATCTGCCCGAACCAGTGGTGGATCAGGTCCTCGCCGCCGAAACCGCGGAACACCAGGGAAAACACCGCCGCACCGATCAGGATCATGAAGACCATGCAGGTGACCTTCATCGTGTCGATCACTGCCTCCCGCAGGCGCGGCATGGGCATCTCGCGCTTGGCCAGGGCCAGCAACAGGGCGCCTACCGCGCCGACGCCAGCGGCCTCGGTAGGGGTGGCAGCGCCGGCGAGAATGGAGCCCAGCACCACGGCAATCAGTACCAGTGGCGGCACCAGGCTGCCGAAGAGTTCGGACATTGCGACCGGCTCGGTCTCCACATTCGGTGCCAGCCGGGGGCGGAAGCGGGCGATACCAATGATGTAGGCCAGATACAGCAGTACCAGCAGGATTCCCGGGACCAGGGCGCCCACAAAGAGATCGCCGACGGAGACGGTCTTGGGATTGAAGATCCCCATGCTCAGTTGTGCCTGCTGGTAGGCATTGGAGAGAACATCGCCGAGCAGGACCAGGGCGATGGAGGGTGGAATGATCTGGCCCAGGGTGCCGGTGGCACAGATCGTGCCCGCAGCCAGGGACGGGCTGTAGCCCCCCTTGAGCATGCTTGGCAGGGACAGCAGGCCCATGGTCACCACGGTGGCGCCGACGATTCCCGTGCTTGCCGCCAACAGCATACCCACCAGGATAACCGCAATGCCCAGGCCCCCGCGCAGTGAGCCGAAGCTCCGGGACATGGTGCCCAGCAACTGCTCGGCGATCCGGGATTTTTCCAGGATCACCCCCATCAGGATGAATAGCGGCACCGCGATCAGGGTGTCGTTGCTGATGGTGCCGAAGATACGCGCCGGCAGTGCCGCCAGGAACGCCGGATCGAAATGCCCGGCGATGACGCCCACCGCGGCGAAGGCCAGCGCCGTGCCGGCAAGGGTAAACGCCACCGGGTAGCCCAGCATCAACAGCACGCAGATGGCGGCAAACATGTATAGAGCGATGTACCCGTCCATCAGCGCTGCTCCCCGACCAGGAGCATGGCGTTGCGCAGGGTTTCGGCCAGGGCCTGCAGGAACAGGTTGATGGCGAGCAGCGGCAGCAGTGTTTTCAGCAGGAACACCGCCGGGATGCCGCCGGCTTCGGCGGAGGTCTCGCGGATTACCCAGGATGCCTCGACGTAGTCCCAGCTGGAGACGAAGATGAACCCGCACATGGGCATCAGGAACAGGATACCGCCGACAGCGTTGATCCATGCCTGGCCCCGGGGCGAGAAACGTCGATAGAAAATGTCCACCCGCACGTGGCCGTCGTGCTTCAGGGTATATGCCGCGCCCAGCATGAATACGCAGCCATGCAGGTAGGTGATGGCCTCCTGGGCCATGATGGAGCCGGCATTGAACCCATAGCGCAGCAGCACCACCGCAGCGGTGAGCATGGCCATTGCCAGCAACAGCCACGCAAGGAGCCTGCCGCAGGTCTCGGTAAAGCGGTCAATGGTGCGCACAGTCAGCGGTAACAGGGTCATCTGTTATTGGTCTTTTTGAACAAACCGGTGCAGGGTATCATAGGCGTTATAGTTGGGCGCAAGCTGCGGCAGCCTGATCAAGCCCCTAATGGACCCTTTTCCATGCTGACACTGATTTCCCCGGCGAAGACGCTGGACTTTGACACGCCTCCCGCCACCCGCAAAAGTACCCAGCCCCGCTTTCTCGAGCAATCCACGGCGCTGGTGGAAGATGCCCGCAAACTGGATCCGGCAGGCATCCGGGAGCTGATGGGCGTCAGTGACGCCATCGCCGAGCTCAACCATCGCCGGTTCCACAACTGGACCACGCCTTTCAGCCTGGACAATGCGAAACAGGCCGTCCTCGCCTTTCGCGGTGACGTCTATACCGGCCTGGACGCGGACACCCTGAGCAAGGCGCAACTTGATTTCGCGCAAAAGCACCTGCGCATCCTCTCCGGGCTCTACGGTTTGTTGCGCCCGCTGGATCTGATACAGCCCTACCGCCTGGAAATGGGGCTCAGGTTTGCCAACCGCGGCGGCAGCAACCTCTACCAGTTCTGGGGCGGCGAGATTACCCGGGCCATCAACGCCGAGCTGGGCAAGAGCGGCAGCCGGGTGGTGGTGAACCTCGCCTCCAACGAATACTACAAGGCGGTGCAACCCGGCGCGCTGGATGCCGATATCATCACTCCCCAGTTCCGCGACCTGAAGAACGGCAAGTACAAGGTCATCAGCTTCTATGCGAAGAAGGCACGGGGCCAGATGGCGCGATTCATCATCGAGAACGGGCTCAACGACGCCGATAGCCTGCTGGAGTTCAGCGTCGATGGCTACAGCTACAATCGCCGGGAATCCGGGCCCAGGGAGCCGGTGTTTACCCGCAGGGCGCCGTCCGCCTGACCGGGCGTCCCGGCGTCTCCGATAACGATAACAGGGGCACAGTATGAGCGACGCCACGATCCACCAGGTAATCATTATCGGTGCGGGCATGTCTGGCCTGTGCGCCGGGATCCGCCTGCAGGACATCGGCATCAACGACTTCCTCATCCTCGAGAAGTCCGCGGGGGTGGGCGGCACCTGGTACGACAATACCTATCCCGGCGCCTGCTGTGATGTTCCTTCGGTGCTCTACAGTTACTCCTTCGAGCCCAACCCGAATTGGTCCCGCGCCTACTCGGGCCAGGATGAAATTCGCGCCTACTTCGAGCACTGTGCGGACAAGTACGGTTTGCGCGACCGCCTGCGGCTGTCGACCACCGTGCGCTCGGCACGCTTTGACGAGGGTGCCGGGGAGTGGGAAGTCACGCTGGATTCCGGCGAACGCCTGCGCAGCAAGGCCGTGATCAGCGGCCTTGGACAGCTCAATCTACCCAATACACCGGAGTTTGCAGGCGCTGATACATTCCGCGGCGAGTCCTTCCACTCCGCGCGCTGGCGCCACGATATCGACCTCACCGGCAAGCGGGTCGCGGTGATCGGCAACGCCGCCAGCGCCCTGCAGTTCATTCCCCACGTCGCCGCGCAGGCGGAACAGCTGTATGTCTACCAGCGCAGTGCGAACTATGTGATCAAGCGCAACGACAGTGTGTACAGCGAAGCCCAGCAGCGCCGCTTCGCTCGCTGGCCGTGGCTGCAGAAACTGCATCGGGCCGCGGTGTATATTCGCGGGGAACTGCTGTTCTACCCTGTTCTGCGCAACAGCCGGCTGTTGCGCCCGCTGTGGGAAAAATGGGCCCGGGAACATCTGCAGGAACACATTCAGGACCCGGAACTGCGCCGCAAGCTCACCCCGGACTATCCCGTGGGCTGCAAACGGATCCTGGTCGCCGACGACTACTACCAGGCCTTTGCCCGCGATAATGTGGAGCTGGTCACCTCGCCGATTGCCGCCATCGATGAGCAGGGCGTGGTCACACAGGACGGCCAGGCGCGACCGGTCGATGTGATCATCTATGGCACCGGGTTCAACACCTCGGCAATGCTCGCGGGGGTGGATTTCATCGGCGCCGGCGGGCGCAGCCTGAAGCAGGCCTGGGCGGAGGGCGCCGAGGCGTATCGCGGCGTCTGTGTCGCCGGTTTCCCCAACCTGTTCATGCTCTACGGCCCCAACACCAACCTGGGAAGCAACTCCATCATCTTCATGGTCGAGAGGCAGGTGAACTACATCGCGGCCTGCATCGACAAGCTGTTGGCTCACGGGCTGCGGTCGCTGGCGGTGAACCCCGCGGTGATGCGCGCCTACAACGACCGCCTGCAGGGTGACCTGGCGGGAACGGTGTGGGTGGCCAATTGCGACAGCTGGTACAAGAATGCCGCCGGCAGGGTGGTCAATAACTGGC
>JBFHFJ010000274.1:0-4471 GCA_041583655.1 Haliea sp.
CAGGGACCCGTACTTGATCCGCAGCCGCTGCCGCACCAGCTCGGCAATGGTGTTGACCACAAAGGTAAACATGAACAATACAAACGCCGCCAGGAACAGGACCCGGTAATGGGTGCTGTCCACTTCAGCTTCCGGCACCTCCACCGCGATGTTGGCCGACAGGGTGCGCATGCCTTCAAAAATATTGACGTCCATGATCGGCGTGTTGCCGGTGGCCATGAGAACGATCATGGTCTCGCCCACGGCCCGCCCGAGGCCGATCATCAATCCCGAGAAAATACCCGGGCTGGCCGTCGGAATAACCACGCCGACCAGGGTTTGCCAGGGCGTGGCCCCCAGGGCCAGGCTGCCGTAGCTGAGGTGCTTGGGCACCGAAAAGATGGCGTCCTCGGCGATGGAGAAAATCGTGGGGATGACCGCCATGCCCATGGCGATACCGACAACGAGCGAGTTGCGCTGGTCGAAGGAAATCCCCAGCTCCGCAGTGATCCAGCGACGCATGTCGCCGTCAAAAAACAGCAGCTCGAAGGTATCGTTGGCGGCGAAGCTCAGGTAGCCGATCAGAATCACCACCGGCACCAGCACCGCCGCATGCCAGCCCTCGGGTACCAGGGAGCGGACGGCTATCGGCAGACGGGACCAGAGGAAAGCGAACAGCAATACCCCCACCGGCAGTGTCAGCATGAGCGTGACCACCGCCGTCAGCTTGTCCTCCACCAGCGGCGCGAGCCACAAGCCGGCCAAGAACCCGAGGATGACCGTGGGCAGGGCTTCCATCAGCTCGATCATCGGCTTGATCTTGCGGCGCAGGGGCGCGGCCATGAAATAGGCGGTGTAGATCGCCCCGCATATCGCCAGCGGCGCGGCGATCATCATGGTGTAGAACGCCGCTTTCAGGGTGCCGAAGGCCAAGGGCGCAAAGCTGTATTTTGGCTCGAAGTCATTGTCTGCGGAGGAGGACTGCCATACATGGGCAGGCTCGTCATAGCTTTCGTACCAGACCTTGCTCCACAGTGCCGACCAGGAAATATCGGGGTGCTCATTGTGGATGTGCCAGCTGCGCAGGCCGCCGTTGGTATCCACCATCACCAGCGCGTCAGCGCGCGGCGAAATGGCCGCCGCGCCAGCGCCCAGAGGCAGGGCTTCCTGGCTCAGCAGGCGCCGATGGGCCGTGCTGTGGTAGATCTGCAACTCACCGCCTCGCCCCAGGGCCAGAAAACCCTTGCGACGCTGCTCCGGCACCAGCTTCGTGATCACCACGCCATCAGTGCCAAACTCGCGGATACGCTGCAGGTGATTGCCCCCCTCCCCATCGCGCACCATAAAGAACTGCGCCAGCTCGCCGCGGTCGGAGGCCGCCAGCAGCGATATACCCCCAAGCAGCATTGCGCTGGCCGAGAAACGGCCACCGCCATCGAACAGCTCGCCCTGGCTGGCCACCTGCAGGTAGCCACCACTGTCACGTTGCCGCAGATTCAGCACCGTATAGCCGCCGGAGGTGTCCAGCCGGAACAGCCAGCGCAGGTCTTCGTCGATATGGAACGCGGCGGTCACACCGCCCAGAGCTGGAATCTTCAGCTGTTCCTGGGACAGGGACACAGCCCCGGTAATGAAGTTCTCCTCGCGCACCACGCGGTGCGCCTGCAGGTCGCCGGAACGGGTCAGTGCCGCGACAACCACGCCGTCAGGGGTTTCTCCCACGGCCAGCTTCACCACCGGCTCGGTACCGGTATTCAGCGCCAGCCCAGGGTAATGCCGCTCAACTCTCGGGGTAATCACCCGCTCACCGCCCGGATAGGTTAACCGGTATTCATGACTGTGCAGGGAAATGCCGCCGGAATCGTGCGCCACCGCGAACAGGCGCCCCTCGGCCCCCTCGGCCGCCACCGCGGTTATCGCCCCCAGTTCCGGCGCCAGGTCTTCGGCAAGCACCACGTCCCCGCTGTCGAGAACAAAAACGCGCGCGCTACCATCGGCAAACACGCCAAAACCCAGCTCCGTTTGCTCCTCCACTGCGAGAAACAGTGGCGCCTCGGCCAGGGAGGATTCCACTGCCGCCCGCGGCTCCATACGCGCATTGCCAAACAGCGGCAGCACCTCGTACAGCAAATAGAAGAAAATCAACAGAATGGCGATCAGCACACCGGCGCCACCGGTGGTTACAGCGACCGTGGCGGCGCGATCCTTGAAGTGGCGCCACCGGGGCGTAAAGGGCGAAACATGCTCGCTTAATCTGGCCAAGGTTGCGGTTCTCGACTGTGGGAGAAAACTTTTGGGCAGTCGTCCCGGCTGGGACGACTGCCCGACAGACTGGAAAACTTACAAGCCCAGCTGCTTGCTGTAGCGGTCAACAACCGCCGCCGGCAGCGGAATGTAGCCGTCTTTCAACACGACTTCCTGTCCCTGGCGCGAGAACACAAGCTTGATGAATTCGCGCTCCAGTGGTGACAGGGGCTTGTTCGGATTCTTGTTGATGTAGACATACAGGAATCGCGCCAAAGGATAAGTGCCGTTGATAGAGTTCTCGCCGTTGGCCTCGACTGGCGCCTCCCCTTCACGCTTGCTGATCGGCACCGTGCGCACGCTCGAGGTGCGGTAGCCAATGCCCGAATAACCGATGCCATTGATCGAGGTGGACACTGACTGCACCACCGACGCCGAACCGGGCTGCTCGTTGACGCTGTTCTTGAAGTCGCCCTTGCACAGGCCGACGCTCTTGAAATACCCGTAGGTGCCGGAAACCGAGTTGCGACCGAACAGCTGCATATCGCGATTCTCCCAGGCCCCGCCGAGGCCCAGCTGGCCCCACTTGCTGATGTCGGCCGCGCCGCCGCACTTGCGGGTGGAGGAGAACACCGCATCGACCTGATCGATCGTCAGGCCGGTGATCGGATTGTCCTTGTGCACGTACACCGCGAGGGCGTCAATGGCGACCGGCACCGCGGTCGGCTTGTAGCCGTGGCGGGCCTCGAAAGCCTCGATTTCCTGGTCGCGCATGTCACGGCTCATGGGGCCGAAGTTGGCCGTGCCCTCGGTCAGTGCAGTCGGCGCGGTGGACGAACCCGCGGCCTGGATCTGGATGTTGTCGTTGGGATATGCCCGCTTGAATTCTTCGGCCCACAGGGTCATCAGATTGGCCAGGGTGTCGGAACCGATACTGGACAGATTGCCGGATACACCGCTGGCGACCTGGTAGTCCTGAAGGCCGGGGTCCAGATCAGCAAGGACCGCGGGTGCAAGGCTGATACCGGTGACCGCGACCGCGGCGTGAAACAGTTTCTTGATCGACATGTGGGGCTCCCGTATGTGAGAAACGTTGACGGCGCCTACGATAACCGCGCTATATGACAATAATATGACAGTTCCGTGTAACGCGCCGGAAAAACGCCCCCGGCTACCCTACCCCGGGAACACCAGGGTGAAGGTACTGCCCACGCCGGGTTTGCTTTCGATACGCAGCTCGCCCCTGTGGGCTGCCGCCACGTGCTTGACTATTGCCAGGCCGAGTCCGGTGCCCCCGGTTGCCGAGGAGCGGCTGTCATCCACCCGGTAGAAGCGCTCCGTCAGGCGCGGCAAGTGGACCATGTCGACTCCGATTCCCTGGTCGTGTACAGACAGCAGGAGACGCCCGCCCTCGCGCTTCCAGCGCACTGTCACAATAGTGTCATCTTTGCTGTACTTGAAGGCATTCAGCACCAGATTGGACACCGCACTGTGCAGTTCGCGGTAATCTCCCGCCAGTGTATCGGCAGTGTCCAGCTCAAGTACGAGTTTCCGCCCGGGATGGGAAGTCTGCAGTTCGTCTTCCAGTTCCTGAAGGAGAGCGCAGATATTGACCTGCTCCCGCCTGGGCCGGGTACGCACGCTCTCTATTCGGGACAGCCAGAGCAGGTCCTTGAGCAGGGACTCCATGCGGGCTGCCTGCTGCTCCATTTGCTCCAGAGGCCGACGATAGCGGTTCTCCAGCTGGTCGGCATTGGCGAGTATGGTTTCCAGATAACCCTTGATAACTGTCAGCGGAGTGCGCAGTTCGTGCGAGACGTTGCCGACGAAATCCCGGCGCATCTGCTCCAGTTTGGCCTCCTTGGTCACGTCCCGCACAAACACCAGCGTGTCACCGCCGCCAAAGGAGGTTACGGAAAACTGCAGGTACTGTGTGTATTCTCCCTTGATGGTCACCTGCAGTGGGTCGTCGAAGGCGCCGGCAAGAAAATAGCGATGAAACTCCGGCAGGCGCACCAGGTTGAGCAGGGCCTGGCCGCGGTCGGTGGGATAGCGCAGGCCCAGTAGCCGCTGGGCAGCGGTGTTGCTCCATTCAATGGCGCCCTTGGCGTTGACCATGATGGCGCCGTCATGCATCGAAGACAGGGAGCCCTGCAGGTAATCCAGGCGGGACTGCAGCTGGGCCTGACGGTCCTGGGCCGAGCGCTGGACCTTGTACAGGCGATCGTAGATACCCCCCCAGATTCCA
>JBFHFJ010000275.1:0-4460 GCA_041583655.1 Haliea sp.
GAAGGATATGATCCTGTCCGGGGGCCAGAATATCTATCCCCAGGATATCGAGGCGGTGCTGGTGCAGCATCCCGCGATCAGCGACGTCGCCGTTATCGGCATTGCCAGTGAGCGCTGGGGGGAGACGCCGCTGGCAGTGGTGGTCCCTGCGCCAGGCGCAGCACAGAGCGCTGACGAACTGCTGGCCTGGGCGAATACCCGCCTGGGCAAGCAGCAGCGGCTGGCGGCGTTGCGCTTCACCGACTGTCTGCCGCGCAACCCCAACGGCAAGATCCTCAAGCGCGAACTTCGCTCACAGTTTACGGAGTCGGGGAATGACTGAGTTTGCAGACCTCTGGTACCACAGCAAGGATGGCCTGCGCCTCTACGCCCGTGACTATGCCGGGCCGGGCCCCGCTGCGCCGGTAGCCCTGTGCATGCATGGCCTGACCCGCAATTCCGCGGATTTTGCCGGGCTCGCTCCACACCTGGCGCGGCACTACCGGGTGCTGGTGGCCGAGCAGCGTGGCCGTGGCAACTCGGACTATGATCCGGAGCCCGCGAACTATCATCCGGGCACCTATGTGCAGGACATGTTCACCCTGCTTGACGGCCAGGGGGTGGAGCAGGCCCTGCTGGTGGGCACCTCCATGGGCGGCCTGATGGCCATGCTGATGGCGGCCACCCAGCCCGCGCGGGCCTGCGGAATTATTCTCAACGACATCGGGCCCGAGGTGGACCCGGCCGGGCTGGCGCGGATCAAGGCCTATGTCGGCAAATCGCCGCCGGTCGCAAGCTGGGAGCAGGCCGTGGCCCAGGTCCGCGCCGCCAACGCCGATGTCTTCCCCGATTTCGATGCCGCTGACTGGCTGGTGTTCACCCGCGCCCTGTACCGCGAGGTTGACGGTCGACCGGTGCTGGCCTACGACCCGGCAATTGCCGAGCCCATGGCCGCCAGCGATGACAACGCGGTCCCCCCCGATCTGTGGCCGGTGTTCGACGCCATCCGCGCGCTGCCGATGCTGGTCATTCGGGGCGCCCACTCCGACATTCTCGCCCGTACCTGCGTGGCGCAGATGCAGCGGTGCAATCCTGGACTGGTCAGTGTCGAGATTCCTCGGCGTGGCCATGCGCCTACCCTGGACGAGCCCGAGTCGCGGCGCGCAATCGACGGCTTCCTCTCGACTTTACTCTAGCTGAGTGCCACTGGCCGTGCGCCACTGGCCGTGCGCCACTAGCCGTGCGCCACTAGCCGTGCGCCACTGGACATGCCGGGCGGGCGGTGGTAGTGTTTTCGGCGTAAACATTGAGAGGGTGCAGCAGTGCAGGGATTGGTCCGGTGGCACGAGATCGTCAAGTCAGGAGACCCATCGGGTCTGGATGCGCTGCTGGCCGAGGACTGTGTCTTCTGGTCGCCGGTTGTGCATCGCCCGCAACAGGGGCGCGAGCTTACCCGCCTGTACCTGACCGGCGCCATGGCCGTGTTCAACGACAGTTTTCACTACGTCAAGGAAGTGGTCGCGGAACCGCACGCCGTACTGGAGTTCACCTGTGACATCGATGGTGTCACCGTCAACGGCGTCGACATCATCACCTTCAACGCGGAAGGCAAGATTGTCGAGTTCAAGGTCATGGTGCGGCCGCTGAAGGGCGTCAACCTGTTGCATGCGAAGATGGCTGCGATGCTCGAGCAGATCGCCGGCTGAGGCGGGCGCCCTGCCGCCCGCGCTTCAGCTTCCCCGGTGTCCGGCACTCTCTGGACGGAAAATATGGCTGAGTGGTGAAGCAGCCGGTATACTTCGCCACCAAGTGTCGTTTCTGCTGTTGATGAAATGGTCTATCCCTTCACCCTGAAAGCCCGCAGTGGCCGCCTCGCCCGCATTGTCGCGGTGCTGGCGCTGCTGTTTTTCACGGGTGTCCAGACGCTGGAAGCCAGCCATGCCCACGGCCAGGGCGATGCCCCGGCGGAATGCCTGCTGTGCAAGACTTCCGCGTCCCTGCCGTTGGCGAGCGCACTGCCGCCTGTCCTGCTTACCCTGCTGTTCACGCTGTTCCTGCCGGCACCCGGCGCCGCCCGTGCCCGCAACCGCTTCCTGCCCCGCCAGACGACAGGCCCCCCTGCCCACTCCTGAGAAAAAACCTTCTTTTTCTTCATTTCAGGAGTAGACCATGAAACGTTTCATGCCTGTCGCGCTGGCGGTTGCCAGTGCGAATCTGGCGGCGCAGTCGCTGCCTCTCGAACATGTGCTGGTGTCAGCGCCCTTGCAAAAACAGGAAGCGGAAACGGCCCTGCCGGTCACGGTGCTTGGCGGTGACGAACTGCGCCGCGCTGCCCGGGCGACCATCGGCGATACCCTGGGCGATATTCCCGGCCTGGCCAACGCGTCCTTTGGTCCGGGGGTGGGCCAGCCGGTGATTCGCGGCCAGCAGGGTCCCCGGGTCACCGTGCTGCAGAATGGCACCAGCAGTGCTGATGCCTCTGCGGTGAGCGCCGACCATGCGGTGTCGGTGGAGACCCTGTTGGCGGACAGTATCGAGGTCCTGCGCGGGCCCGCCACCATGCTCTACGGGGCCGGCGCCATCGGCGGCGTGGTAAATGTCCTGGACAACCGGATTCCGCGCAAGCGAATCGATGGTGTCGAGGGCGGCGCGGAAATGCGTCACGACTCGGCCTCGGACATGGATACCACCGTGCTGCGTGGCGACGCCGGCAACGGTGACATCGCCTTTCATATTGACGCGCTGTACCGCGACTGGAACAACCTGGATATCCCGGGCCTGGCCGCCCGTCAACACGGCGATCATGGTCATGAGGGTGATCACCACGATGAGGAGTTCGAGACCACCGATGGCTATATCGACAACACCGGTGGTCGCACCCGCGCCCTGACCCTGGGTTCCAGCTACCACTTTGACCGGGGACTGGTTGGTCTTGCGGTCAACCGGCTGGAGAACAACTACGGTATTCCCGCCGGTGCCCACGGTCATCATGACGAGCATGACGAGCATGACGAGCATGACGAGCATGACGAGCATGACGAGCACGGCGACGAGGATCACCTCGAGGAAGAGCTCGGCATCCGCCTGGAAGTCGAACAGACCCGTTATGACCTGGCTCTGGAGCTTGCCGAGCCGCTGCCCGGCTTCGAGTCGCTGCGCAGCACGGTGACCTACACAGACTACAAGCACTCCGAAATCGAGGGTAGCGGTGAAATCGGCACCGTGTACAACAACGAGACCTGGGAAGCCCGGGTCGAGCTGGTGCACGCCGAGGTCGCCGGCTTTCGCGGCGCCGTGGGCCTGCAGGGCAGGGCCGGTGAGTTCAGCGCCCTGGGCGAAGAGGCGTTCATCCCGGTGACGGACAGCCGCGACCTGGGTCTGTTCCTGATCGAGGACTGGCGTACCGACAACTGGGTTTTCGAGGCCGGCTTGCGACTGGATCGCGATGAGCGCGACCCTGAAGCGGCAAAGTCGGGCAAGCAGGACTTCACCTCGGTCAGCGTGTCCGGCTCAGCCATCTGGAATGCCGGTGAGGACTGGCAACTGCGCCTGAATCTGGCCCGGTCCGAGCGCGCACCGTCCATTGAGGAGCTGTTTTCCAACGTGGACGGCAGCGGGCCCGAGGACTGGGTCGAACACGCGGCGACGGCGGCCATCGAGCTGGGTGACCCCGACCTGGACACCGAGGTGTCGCGCAACGTCGACCTGTCGCTGCACTGGCACAACGGCAACAAGGATCTTGAAATCACCCTTTACTACAATGACTTCGCCGATTACATCACGCTGATGAACACGGGTCTGGAAGTGGATGAACTACCGGTGCTGGCCTACGTTCAGGAGGACGCCGAATTCTACGGTGTGGAAGTCAACGGCCAGTTTGGCCTGGGCAGTTTCGCCGGTGGTGAGCTCCATTTGGGGATATTCGGCGACCTGACGCGGGGCAAGCTGGATAGCGGCGATCTCGTGCCGCGCCTGCCGCCCCGGCGTATCGGCGGACGCCTTAGCTGGGGCAATGACGCCCTGGAGCTGTGGACACGGCTGGTGGCGGCGTCCAGCCAGGACCGCCCCGGTGCCAACGAGGAGCCCACGGAAGCCTATACGCGCTGGGATCTGGGCGCTGACTACCGCCTGCTCTTCGGCGACAGCACGCTGACCCTGTTCCTCGCCGCACGGAATCTGGCAGATGAGGAAATTCGCCTCAGCACCTCGTTCCTGCGCGATGTGGCGCCGGATGCGGGGCGCTCCATCGAGGCGGGCCTGCGCTACCAGTTCTAGGCTTCCCAGGCGTACAGGCAGAGTTCCTTGTCCCCGGGCGTGAGCTGCACCATGCGCTCATGCCTGAAACCGAGATGCTCCAGCAGTGCCCGGGAGGCTGTGTTCGGCGGTGAGACGATGGCCACCAGCCGGGTCAGCCCCAGGGTGCCGCTGGCGTACTCCAATACCGCCTGCGCCGCCTCCCTGGCGAAGCCCTTGCCACGGGC
>JBFHFJ010000276.1:0-4447 GCA_041583655.1 Haliea sp.
AGCCGATATCCAGCACCACGTTGCGCACTACGTCCTCGAGGTCGACATAGGTGTTGGTGGTCACCTCGCCGGCGATCACGACCATACCGGTCTTGACCAGGGTTTCCACCGCGACCCTGGCATCCCGGTCATCCCTGAGGATCTCGTCGAGGATGGCATCGGAAATCTGGTCGGCCATCTTGTCCGGGTGTCCCTCGGAAACCGATTCAGAGGTGAAAATGGCGTACTCGCTCATACCGCGTTCCTTGTTGTGAGTGGGTGGCCAAAAAGGCGCACCTGGATCTGAAAACCGTTGCGCTGCGCCAGGTAGACGCTGGCGATATCCGCCAGGCCAGCTTCGTGAGCCCAGCCCGCGAGCTCTTCGGGGTCAAAGCCCAGCCAGAGGTCGCCGCAGTTCTCCCGGGCCCAGGCCTGGTCGTGGCGACACAGGTCGGTGACCAGCACGACGCCGCCAGGGGCGAGGCAGCCGGCCACGTCGCGCAGCATCTGTTGGGGGCTGGGCGTGTGGTGCAACACCATGTTGATCACCACGCAATCCGCCTGCAGCCCGGCGAGGCCGGCATGCCCGGTATCGCCGTGGATAAATTCGATATTGTCCAGCCGCGCGGCGGCGGCGGAGGCCCGAGCCCGGTCCAGCATGGTCGCGGCATTGTCCAGGGCGATAACCCGCCGAAAGCGCGGACTGAGCTCGGCGAGAAAGCTGCCGTCGCCAGGGCCGACTTCCAACGCCGTATCCAGGCGCAGGAGCGGGGCATCCCGCAGGATCTGGGCCACGGTGTCGGCGTATTGCTCATAGCTGGCGATGAGGTCCTGCTGCTGGCGGAACTTGTGGGCGTTGTCCCGGAAGAAGTGCCGGGAATTGGCCTCGCGCTGCTCCTGCACCGCGGCCAGGCGGCTCGCCAGAGCGGCGGGCAGGGCCTGTGCATCCAGGGTGTCGAAGATCTGTTGCTGCACGGCATCCAGCCCCGGCTGCTGGCCGAGCTCGCTGCGCCGGTAGAAAATGGAATTGCCCTCGCGGCGGGTGGCGACCAGGCCGGCTCCGGCGAGCACCTTCAGGTGGTGGCTCAAGGCTGGCTGGCGCATGTCAAACAGGGTGCAGAGCTCGGAGACGCCAAACGAGTCCTTGCGCAACACGCGCAGGATCTGCAGGCGCAGGGGATCTGCGCTTGCCTTGCACAGGCTGGCGAGCGCCTCGATGCGCGAATCCGGGGAGGCCCCGGCTGCGGGCTGTGGGTTGGCGGCGAGTAACATGGCGGGGGAGTCTAGCAGGCAACGCAAACTATATCAAAGTTTTTTGATATAGATGTCGCCGCGGGGAAGGGTAGCACCGTGTCCGGTAAATGTTTGGTGATTTGTTTGCCGTTAGCGCCTGCTTACGCGAAAATACCGCCCCTCTTGTCGCAAGACCCTCAATGCTTTCCGCCATGGAGTTGCCGATGCCAGCCCGTCTCGAACTTGCCAATGCCATCCGAGCCCTCAGTATGGACGCTGTCCAGAAGGCCAATAGTGGTCACCCCGGTGCGCCCATGGGCATGGCGGACATCGCCGAGGTGCTGTGGAACGATTACCTGCAGCACAACCCGGCCAATCCGCACTGGCCCAACCGGGATCGCTTCGTGCTCTCCAACGGCCACGGTTCCATGCTGCTCTATTCCCTGCTGCACTTGAGCGGGTACGATCTTCCCATGCAGGAACTGCAAAACTTCCGCCAGCTGCACAGCCTCACTGCTGGCCACCCCGAATACGGTTACGCGCCCGGAATCGAGACCACGACCGGCCCCCTGGGTCAGGGCCTCACCAACGCTGTGGGCATGGCCCTGGCGGAGCGGGTGCTGGCGGCCCAGTTCAATCGCCCCGGCCACGAAGTCATTGATCACTATACCTACGTGTTTGCCGGTGATGGCTGCCTGATGGAGGGGATTTCCCACGAGGCCTGCTCGCTGGCGGGCACGCTCGGCCTGGGCAAGCTGATCGCCTTTTACGACGACAACGGCATCTCCATCGATGGCGAAGTCGAGGGCTGGTTTACCGACGACACCCCGGCCAGGTTCCGCGCCTATGGCTGGCAGGTGATTTCCAGTGTGGATGGACACGATCCGGTGGAAATCCGCCAGGCCATTGAAACCGCCCGCGCCGAAGGCAGCAAGCCGACCCTGATCTGCTGCAAGACCATCATCGGCAAGGGTGCGCCGAACAAGCAGGGCTCGGAATCCTGCCACGGGGCTCCGCTGGGGGCGGAGGAGATCGCCGCCGCCCGCGAGGCGCTGGGCTGGCACCATGCGCCCTTCGAGATTCCCGAGGATGTCTACGGCGGCTGGGATGCGCGCCCCGCGGGCGCCACCCGCGAGCAGAACTGGGAGGACGCCATGGCGGCATACGCCAGCGCTCATCCGGAGCTTGCCGCCGAACTGCGCCGGCGCCTCGCCGGTGACCTGCCGGAGGATTTTTCCGCCCGGGCCCAGGCCTGGGTGGAGCAGTGCCAGGCCGATGGCCAGACCATTGCCTCGCGCAAAGCCTCCCAGAACTGTCTCAACGCCCTGGGGCCGCTGCTCCCCGAGCTGCTGGGGGGCTCCGCCGACCTCGCCGGTTCCAACCTCACCCTGTGGAGCGGCGCCAGGGGTGTCAGCAGCGCCGACGCCGGGGGCAACTACATTTATTACGGGGTGCGCGAGTTCGGGATGACAGCCATCATGAACGGCATTGCCCTGCACGGCGGATTCGTGCCCTACGGCGCCACCTTCCTGATCTTCATGGAATACGCCCGCAATGCCGTGCGCATGGCGGCGCTGATGAAGCTGCGTTCCATTCTTGTCTACACACACGATTCCATCGGTCTGGGTGAAGACGGCCCGACCCACCAGCCGGTGGAGCAGCTCACGTCCCTGCGGGCGACTCCCAACCTGCATACCTGGCGTCCCTGTGACACGGTGGAATCCGCGGTGTCCTGGAAAGCGGCAGTGGAGCGCAGCCATGGCCCGACCGCACTGGTGTTCTCGCGGCAGAACCTTGCGCACCAGCCCCGGGAACCGGCGCAGGTGGCCGCCATCGCCCGCGGCGCCTACACCCTGGTCGATTGCGAGGGGCACCCGGAACTGATCCTGATCGCCACCGGCTCCGAAGTGCAGCTGGCCGTGGAGGCCGCGGCGACCCTGGCAGCAGCCGGCAGGCAGGTGCGGGTGGTCTCCATGCCCTGTGCCGAGCTGTTCATGGAACAGGATGCCAGTTACCGTGAACAGGTCCTGCCCAGCGACGTGCTGGCCCGGGTGGCGGTGGAAGCGGGTCACGCAGACTACTGGTACAAGTTCGTTGGCCTGGACGGCCGCGTTGTCGGCATGACCACCTTCGGCGAGTCCGCTCCCGCCGCTGATCTCATGCGCCAGTTTGGCTTTACCGTCGACAACGTGCTCGCGGTGGCGGAAGAGGTTCTGCTCGAGGCTTAGCGCCATGCTGCGCCTTGCCATCAATGGTTATGGCCGTATCGGGCGCAGTATCCTGCGCGCCCTGTATGAAGGGCCATTGCGGGGCCGGCTGCAGGTCGTCGCCATCAACGAACTGGCCGATGCCCGCACGGTGCTGCACCTGACCCGCTACGACAGCACCCACGGGCGCTTTGGCCTGCCGCTGGAGGGCGATGTCGGTGAAATCCGGGTCGCGGGCGATCGCATTGCCCTGCTCAGTCAGCCCGATGTGGCCAGGCTGCCCTGGTCTGATCTGGGAGTCGATATGGTGCTGGAGTGTACCGGCGCCTTCAGCGACCGTGCCACCGCCGAGCTGCATCTCCGCGGCGGGGCCGCCCGGGTACTGTTCTCGCAGCCGGCCCAGGGCGACGTGGATGCCACCGTGGTGTACGGGATCAATCACGACACGCTGCGCGCAGAGCACCAGATCGTGTCTGCCGCCTCCTGCACCACCAACGGCATCGTACCGGTCATTCATGCCCTGGACTCGGCCCTGGGCATTGTCAACGGAACCATTACCACCATCCACTCGGCCATGAACGACCAGCCGGTGCTGGACGCCTATCACCACACGGATTTGCGCAAGACCCGGGCCGCGGCCCAGTCAATCATCCCGGTGGACACTGCGCTGGCCAGGGGCATCGAGCGCATCCTGCCAGCGCTGACCGGATGCTTTACCGCGCAGGCCCTGCGGGTTCCGACCCTGAACGTTTCCGCCATGGACCTCACCGTCCTGGTGCGCCAGTCCACCAGCGAGCAGGCGGTGAACCGTATCCTGCGCGAGGCCGCGGCGACCCGGTATCACGGCGTGCTTGGCTTTACCATCGAACCGCTGGCATCCTGTGACTTCAACCATGACCCGCGCTCCAGCATCGTCGATGCCAGCCAGACCCGGGTCAGCGGCGAGCAGCTGGTCAAAGTGCTCACCTGGTTCGACAATGAGTGGGCCTACGCCAACCGCATGCTGGATGTGGCTGCGGCGTGGGGCG
>JBFHFJ010000277.1:0-4398 GCA_041583655.1 Haliea sp.
GCCCCCGAGAACGTTTCCGCCCTGGTAGCGTGGCTGGTGTCGCCACTGTCGGCGCACGTCACGGGCCGCCTGTTCGAGGCCGAGGGCGGCAAGGTCGCCATCGCCGATGGCTGGCGCTCCACGGAGCCCGTGGACAAGGGCGAGCGCTGGGATCCGGCGGAGCTTACGGATGCGGTGGCGCAGTTGCTGGCCCGGGAAGTGCCGGCCCAGAAAGTGTTTGGCAGCTGAGGCAAGGCCCATGGAATTTCGCTTTACCGAAGAACAGCAGATGATCCGCGACACGGCGGAGGCGTTCCTGGCGGAAGTCTCCACTGCCGCCGCGGTGCGTCAAGCGATGGCGACCGAACGCGGTTATGACGAGTCCCTGTGGCGCCAGATCAGCGAGGACATGATGTGGCCGGCCCTGCATATTCCCGAAGCCTATGGCGGCCTCGGGCTGGGCTTCGTCGAGCTGGCCGCGATGCAGGAGCAGATGGGCCGGGTGCTCCTGTGCGCGCCATTCCTGTCCACTGTCGGTCTGGGCGTGAACGCCCTGCTGGTGGCGGGCACCGAGGCGCAGAAACAGCAGTACCTGGCGGCGATAGCCGCGGGCGGTACCGCGACCCTGGCCTTTATGGCCCCGGGGAGTCGCCCGGATGCCCACGCTGTACAGGCCACATGCACAGGTGAAGGCGAAGGCTTCGTACTCAATGGCGAGTACCGCTATGTGCTCGACGGCCATACGGCGGAGATACTGGTTGTCGCCGCGCGCAGTGCGGGTAGCGAAGGGAAAGAAGGCATCAGCCTGTTTGTCCTGTCCGCGGATACCGCCGGGGTCACCCGGGAATGGCTGCCGACCATGGACCAGACCCGCAAGCAGGCCAGTATCACACTGAAAGATGTGAATCTCGGCGCAGACGCACTGATGGGCGAGGCCGGTGCCGCGTGGCCGGCACTGGCGAAGATTCTCGATTTGGCCACCGTTGCCGTGGCCGCTGAGCAGGTGGGCGTGGCCCAGCAGGCCCTGGACAGTTCCGTGGCCTACACCATGGAGCGGGTGCAGTTCGGCCGCGCAATCGCTTCCTACCAGGCCATCAAGCACAAGGCCGCGGACATGATGCTGAAGGTCGAGGCTGCCCGCTCCGCCGCCTATTACGCCGCCTGCATCGCCGATGAGGCCCTGGCCGGCAAGCCGCTGGGCGCGGGCCTGGCGGAAGCCGCCAGTATCGCCAAGGCCTATTGCTCCGACGCTGCTTTTTTCAACGCCGGTTGTGGCATCCAGCTGCACGGCGGCGTGGGGATTACCGCGGAGTACGATATTCAACTGTATTTCAAGCGCGCGAAATCCACCGAGACCCTGCTTGGCGACGCCGCCTGGCACCGGGAGCGGCTGGCGCGCCAGTTACTGGATGGAGAGGCGGCATGAAGCTGAGTTTCAGCCCCGAAGACGAGCAGTTCCGGGAACAAGTCGCCACCTGGCTGGCGGCCAACCTGGGCGGCGAATTTGAAGTCATTCGCGGACGCGGTGGCCCCGGCGACGAGCATTCCTTCGTCGAGGAGCGCAAGGCCTGGGAGCGGAAGCTGGCCGAGGGTGGCTGGACCTGCATTGGCTGGCCGACGCAGTACGGCGGCCGCGGGGCCAGCATCGAGCAGCAGGTGATCTTCAATGAGGAGTACGCCCGTGCCGGTGGCCCGGGGCGCATGGGCCACATTGGCGAGACCCTCACCGGCCCGACCCTGATCGCCTTTGGCAGTGAGGCGCAGAAAGCCCGCTACCTGCCGGGTATCCGCGCGGGCCTCGAGTTCTGGTGCCAGGGTTACTCGGAACCCTCCGCGGGTTCCGACCTCGCCAATGTGAAGACCAGGGCCCGCCTCGATGAGGCCAGCGGCCAGTGGCTGATCAACGGCCAGAAGGTGTGGACTTCCCTGGCGCATGAATCCCAGTATGTCTTCGTCATTGCCCGTACCGATCCGGACTCGGTGGCGCACAAGGGGCTCGGCTTTTTCCTGGTGGCGATGGACCAGCCCGGGGTCACCGTGCGCCCCATCGAGCAGCTCACCGGCACCAGCGAATTCAATGAAGTCTTTTTCGATGACGCAGTTTGCGCCGCGGACGACATTGTCGGCGCTCCGGGCGAAGGCTGGAAAGTGGCCATGGGGCTGCTGGGCTTTGAGCGCGGCGTATCCACCCTCGGTCAGCAGATGTTGTTCCAGAACGAGCTCGACGAGATTGTCCGGATTGCCAGGGCCAATGGCGCCGCCCGCGACCCCGCCCTCCGCCAGCGCATTGCCGAGGCCCATGTGGGGCTGCGTATCATGCGCTTCAACAGCATGCGCATGCTGTCCGGCGGTGGCGACGATGGCAGCCTGCAGAAGGAGGCGATGATCTACAAACTGTACTGGTCGAGCTGGCACCGCAACCTGGGCAAGCTGGCCATGGATGTGCTCGGCGCCGAGAGCGAGATCATTGCCGGCGCGCCCTACCAACTGAACCGGCTGCAGTCCCTGTACCTGTTCACCCGCGCCGATACCATCTACGGCGGCACCAACCAGATCCAGCGCAATATTATCGCCGAGCGCGCGCTGGGCATGCCCCGCGAGCCGCGCGGATAGGAGAATTCCAATGGCACTGAAAGAACCACCACCCTATGTTGCCGGCCATAACCTGCTTGCCGGCAAGTCAGTCCTCATTACCGCCGCCGCCGGTGCCGGCATCGGTTTCGCCGCTGCCACCCGGGCGGCGGAAGAGGGTGCCCGTGCGGTGATGATCAGCGATATCCACGAGGGTCGCCTGGCCAAGGCGGTAGAGCAGCTCAAGGCGGACACTGGCCTGGACGCCATTTACGGCAAGTTGGCCAATGTCACTGTGGAAGCAGACGTGCAGGCCCTGATCGACGAGGCCGAGGCCACCATGGGCGGTGTCGACGTACTGATCAACAATGCCGGCCTCGGCGGCACCAGATTGCTGGTCGACATGACCGACGAGGAGTGGAGCCGCGTCCTCGACATCACCCTCACCGGCACCATGCGCATGACCCGTGCCATGCTGCGGAAAATGCAGCCCCGCGGCGCAGGCGTGATCGTCAACAACGCCTCCGTCCTCGGCTGGCGCGCGCAGAAGGAACAGTGCCACTACGCCGCGGCGAAGGCCGGGGTCATGGCCCTGACCCGCTGCTCCGCCCTGGAAGCCGCCGACCACGGCGTGCGCATCAACGCCGTGTCACCATCCATCGCTTTCCACGAGTTTTTGAAGAAGACTACGCCGATGGAGTTGCTGGAGGAGCTGGCGGCGAAAGAAGCCTTCGGGCGGGCAGCAGAAGTCTGGGAAGTCGCCAACGTGATGATGTTCCTGGCGTCGGACTACTCCGGCTACATGACCGGAGAGGTCGTGTCCTGCTCCAGTCAGCGGGCGTAATTTTTGCATTCTGGCCGGGGTTTCTGGTTGGGTGGAAGAGTCCCGGAGCCTGCAGGCCGTTAGCGCCTTGCGGGACACGCCGTAAATACGTCCATGTAGGCTCGGATGCCTGGGCGGCCCCGCGCATCCATGTCGCATACGGTCCCGCAAGGCGCTAACGGCCCGCGGGCTCCTGCCTTTACTGCCAGTAGCAGCATCGGCGCGTGATCCACGATAGTTTGTTTGAAAGGAATCGAGGTGCGCAGCTTTGTGCTCGTGCTGAAGGAAGGAGGAGGCGCCCCCGGCGCCGCCTCCGATTTAGGGTCCACCAAAAAATGCCCCAGAATTGGAGACAACAATGAGAGACGCAGTCATCGTCAGCACCGCCAGAACCCCCATCGGCAAGGCCTTCCGCGGCGCCTTCAACGACACCGAAGCACCCGCGCTGGGCGGCCATGTGGTGCGCGCTGCCGTCGCGCGGGCGGGCATTGACCCCGCCATGGTGGAGGATTGCCTCATGGGCGCGGCGGCACAACAGGGGACGCAGGCCTACAATCTCGGGCGCCTGTGCGGCGTGGCGGGGGGCTTGCCCGACACCACCGCCGGCATGACCATGGACCGCCAGTGTTCTTCAGGGCTGATGACCATCGCCACCGCGGCCAAGGCCATCATGTGCAACGAGTACGACGTGGCGGTAGCGGGCGGCCTGGAATCCATCTCGCTGGTGCAGAACAAACATAAGAACAGCTATCGCAATGTGTCGCAGGCGGTGCTGGATGTTTCCCCAAAAGCCTACATCCAGATGATTGAGACCGCTGAGATCGTCGCCGAGCGCTACGGGATCTCCCGCGACGCCCAGGACGAGTACAGCTACCAGAGCCAGATGCGCACGGCGGCCGCCCAGCAGGCCGGGGCCTTTGACGATGAAATCGTGCCCATGGCCAGCCGCATGGCGGTATTCAACAAGGAAACGAAAGAGACTACCTACCAGGAGGTAACGCTGGCGAAGGACGAGGGCAATCGCC
>JBFHFJ010000278.1:0-4389 GCA_041583655.1 Haliea sp.
GCCACGGACCCCAGCAGACTCAGGCCCTCCTCATTTTCGGGGTGGCGCCGGGCAAGTTCTTCCAGTACGCCAGCCGCCCGTGCCAGATCACCCGTATGGCGGAGGGCAAACACTGCGTCGGCCAGCATCACGGCAGGGCTCTCGGCGTGCAGCCTGCGAGCTGCCGCCAGGGTATGCTCGGCGGTAAACGTGTCGCCACCCAGGGCCTGCGCCCGGGCGAGGGTCGCGACGAAATCCACGCTGTCCATGGCGTAGGCAAACTGGCCCTGCTCGTGCATTTCGACCAGACGCCCGGGGTGCCCGAAGGCGACCAGCGCCTGTGCATAGAGCGCCGCCACAGCCGGGTCCGGCTGCACCGCGAGCGAGCGCTCCAGTTCCGTTGTTGCGGCTTCAAGGTTGCCCTGGTGGTAATAGGCCGCGCCGAGCAGATACCGCCCTTCGGCGCTCTCCGCGTCCTGCTGCAGCGCGGACTTGGCGTCAATGACCGCGGCGTTGAAATCGCCGGCCTCCAGTGCCCGGCCAGCGCGCGCCAGCAGTTCGTCCGGTGCCGGTGTCGGCGAACAGGCGACTGCCAGGCAGAGCAGCAGCGCAAGAGATCCAGTCTGTACCGATAAGCTTGAATGCATACGCCTGACACTTGCAATTAGTGGGCAATGCCCAGCATTGTAGTATCAGCCAAACGAATCCGATACTGCCGCTGGGTAGGTAGCCCGGCTACGGCCGCCCGCCCCATTGCGGGGCAGGCGGAGGCATTCTTGCCCGAAGCTGGGGCGGAGGATAGGTGAAATTGCCTGCAAAACACGGTTTTCGACCGGTGTGTAAGCTGGCGCGTAACTTGCTCGGCAATTGCGTATCCAGCCATCTGCAGAGCACGCCATCTTGTCCACAAACGCCCGAAACAAGAACCCGATCTCCCTTGAATCCCTGGGCTGGCGCACCCGACCGGGGATACTCGCCTCCTATCCCTCCAGCCCCGAGTCCATCCACGCCCTGCTGGGCTATTTCCTGCGCGACCGCGATGCACCAACCCCCTTCCCGGGCCGCGACCTGCTGCTGGATCACCGGCTGTTCGAGTGGGGAACGGCGCCGCCGCTGGAGAAGGTCATCGCCGGCTCTGCGGAGCTGAGTCTGCTTCTGGGTCTGCCGGAAATTTTCCGCCAGAGTGTGGCGGTGGTCGAGCCCTGGCAGCATGTGGGGATCAACCTGCAGGGGGAAACGGTGCGCGCCTCCAAGAACATCGCCTACATCCTGCAGCAGATTGCCGATGCCGACAGCATTCTTTACCCGGTCTGGCAGAGCGGTATTGAAAACCCCGCCAGGCTGGCGAACATTCTCAGCGCGGGTATAGCCACGGTCGTGCAGGGCGGCAACCCCTCGGTTCACGATGCATCCAGCTTCGACGGTGCCCGCGCCAATCTTGAGGACATCCTGGGGCTGGTCGACCAGCTGCTGCTGCGCCGGTCAACCGGGAGCGGACCCTGCATTTTCATCTGCCTGGGCCATCAGCTCGCCACCGCCTCCCAGATCCGGTTACTGAAGCGGGCGGTGCGGGAAGCCGCGGCCCTGACCTACCTGCCACTGGACAGCAGCGGACGTGCCCTGGCCAGCCTGCAGAGAGTTTGCCGACAGATCAGCGACATGGGGGAGAGCCTGCCGGTCATCAAGGCGGACCGAACCATTGCCTCGGGCTGGCATGACACCCGCTTCGCGGTCGCCGCCAACGAGGCTGTGGAGGTGGGGACGCGCCAGCTGCTGCCCTACCGCGATAGCGGCCAGGCGAGCCACATTCCCAATATCCTGCACGAGGCGCACGCCCTGATCGCCGATGAACTGGAGGGGGTCATCGATACCATGCTAACTCTGGAGCGCACCCTGAACATCGAGATGTTCCACGGCGACGAGGTCAACCTGGAAGCGACCCTGTTTGCCAACTGGGCCTTCAAACTGCTGCACGACACGATAGTACCCTTCCGCCATGACCTCGCGGTCAGCCCACTCGCCTGGATGCTGAGCCTGCCCTACGCGGTGGAGATCCTCTCGCAAACCCGGGTGGATGACGCCAACTGGACCGAGGTGTCCACCTCCTGCATTTACTACAAGGATTGGGAGACCCACAGTATCCGCCGGTCATTCACCTGCCAGTTTCACCCGGAGCTGATGGCGGACATCCGCGATATCGGCAACCGCGACGGTCCCCGCTACGCCGAGCTGAAAGACAACGACGGCGTGCGCCTGCTGGTGCGCCTGCTCTACCATGGCATGCAGGAATGACACTACCCCGGGAGCAGCGCGTCGACACAGTGCACCGATTGCCCAAAGCCAGCGGCCCACTCCACGTTGCTTTCACAACAGGGCGAGCGGATACTTGGGGCATAACAAACCGCGAGGTGTGACATGAAACAAGTGATCGATGGAATCGGGACCGCCGTGGGAACCGCTGGAGTGCTGGTGTGTGTGCTGGCCGTGGTGCTGCGCTTCGCGGGCAGCTATTACCTGCTCGGCACCGAGCTGCGGATGTGGCTGCTGGGCGGTATCGCCCTGCTGGCGATGGGCTGTTTCCTTAAGCTTCACGCCATGGCGGCGGGCCGCTGACTACAGTCGCGGCAGCACTCTCAACCCTGCCCGCTTGAGTTCAGGCTGAATCCGCGTCGCGGTACTCAAAGGGTGTGATAACCGCCTTGTGCCACAGGTGACGCAGCAACAGGGGCACCGGCATCTTGAGGTAGTGCGAGCGCAGGTAGAGGGCAAACCTGGCCAGCGCTGGCCAGCCGCTGGCACCCGTCACCGCGACAGGCAGTAACGCGCTCAGGAACAGCCTGTCCATCAGCCAGCGCAGCGGCGCCGGCGGGGCGCTGGCCGCGAGGCGGTTTGCCGCCGGCGCCGGCACCTCCAGGCCCAACAGCAGCGAAAGATACCGCAGCGCGTAGTACAAAATGCGCCCAAGGCCCAGCTGTTCCGCGCGCGTCACCAGCAGCGCCTGAAAATCGGGGTTGGCGGCGCTCATGTCGGTGATCAGCAAGTAGAGATCCGACAGGTCACGAAACGCGTTGTCGAATTCGCCCTCCAACAGGAGGTGTGCCGCGCTGTGCAGAACGCGATCGACAGGCGCGAGGACATCCACGCCAGAGATTGCCGACGGCACGACAGTGGCCGCCAGCGCCGCGGCGTCCACCCGCAGGCGAGAGGTCAGCGGCAGCAGGTTGTGGTGCACGTCCAGCGCAATGCCGCGGCCGCCGTGCATCAGCGGCGGGATTTCATGCATCCAGCGCCGGTAGTAGGCCTGATCGTAGGCACTCAGCTCCTCGCCCGACCACCCCTGCCAGCGCAGTACCTGCTCTACCGTCTCAATACGCTCGCGGGGCACGAAAATATCCACGTCACTGAACAGGCGCCCGAGCCGGGCCCGATCGCCCGCGGCCAGATAGGCCGCCCCCTTCAGCAACACGGGGCGCACCCCGATGGACTGCAGGGCGCGGGCAATGTGGCCGACCTCAAGGCGGATGTCCTCACAATGGGCGCGGTAGACCACCAGGGCGCTGTCCAGATGCCAGCGCACCGCCTCCGGCACCTGCTCATCGAGACCGCGTTCCTGTAACAGGGCCGCCACCCGGGCCAGCAATCCCGCACCGCGAGCCTGCTGCAGCAGCAGATCCCAGCGGGCCAGGTCATAGCCCGCGACGACCCGGGGTTCGAGCAACACGGCGCGCAGCGGAAACCGCGCAGTATCAGGCGGCGCAGTCATGATGCAATGAGCTTGTCCATTGTGGCGAGAGCGTGATCGACGTCACCGCCGTTGGGGTAGTCGTAGCATTCACTCCGGTCCAGCAGCGCGGCCAGTGCGCGAAAGCCAGCCTGGCCGAGTATCGAATAGTTGAATGCATTGTCGGCCATGCGGATGAAGGCTTCCCCCTTCGGGACAGGCAGGAGTTCTGCGGGGGCACCTGGCGTAAACCGGGGAAAAACAATTGCCCCCGGCGTCGCGGCTTCGTCAACCCGTTGAATACTGTCCGCCGCCGGGCGAAGGTGTGCAACTGTTCCCTTGAGTGTATCAGCCACCGGGGGACTGAGTATTGCTTCGGGAATAGCCTGCCGTACCAGTTCGATGGATGCGTTCTTGAGGCTTATCGGACGCGGATTGGCGTGAACGCTGTTACCTGTGAGGTCAATCAGCGTCAATTCATCCGAAAGCAGACGCCAGCCTCCCCGTCCGGTCAACAGAGCACAAAGGGTGCTCTTGCCCGACCCGGGAGCTCCCGGCAGGATCAGCGCGCGCCCATGCTTTTCTACTACTGCGGCATGGACTATCAAGTACTGATGGCAATGGTTACTGACACACCAGTTTAGCCCCCACTCGAGAAGTGGAAAGGCGTGTGCCAGGGGAAGTGGCGA
>JBFHFJ010000279.1:0-4385 GCA_041583655.1 Haliea sp.
CAGCGGAGCCATTGACCGCAGCAGGCAGATTGACGGTGGGAAATGGATCGGGCTGCGCGCTGGCTGTAGCGTTAGCGAGCACAAACGCCGCCATGCCCGGCACCAGCGCGTGCCGCAGTAAAGAGAGTTGAGTTGTCATGGCCGCGTCCTCCATCACGTACGGCGGGATGTCGATAGGGCAATAAGGCACTTCCCATTACCGGGTTGCAAGGTTTTTCTGGTGATTTCTCCATTTCGAGTTTGCGCCTTTACCCGGGCGAACCACGTGGGCGCAGCAACCGAGATCGCCAGAGCCCTCTCTCGCCGTGTCGCCTTCGCCGGCACAAGTCGAATAGCGGAAATACTACCGGCAGGAACCACCTGTTACCCGACTGGGCGATTGGACCACTGGCGTTGCCTCACAAGCCCGCCCGTTGCGGGAGGGCTTGCGGCCATCCCTGGCGCGCGCACTGAGTGCGCAAGGCCAGGGGGCCGCTGGAGAGAACTCAGAAGAAGTAATGCACTCTCATCCCCAGGGTCCGTGGACGCAGGGTATTGATGTAGTTGGTGCCGGAGCTCGCACCGCCGTTGACAATGTAATCGTCGTTGTTGGTGAGATTTTCGCCGTACAGGGTCAGCTCCCATTTGTCCGCCACCAGGCCGAGGCTGGCGTCGACATTTTCATAGGCTTCGTTTTCCGCCAGGAAGGGGTTCGGGTTCAGGCTGCCCGCCTGGTTGGAAAACCCGTTGGGCGACGAGTCGACCCGCTGGGCGGCGAGCCTGGTGTACATCTGCCTGCCCCCCGCCACGGGCCAGGTGTACTGCACCGCGGCAGCCACCGTGTAGTCCATGGAGCCGGGCAGCGTGTCGCCCTCCAGTACACCGGAGCGGATGCTGTCCGCATCGCTGATGCTGTCGATCTCGGCATCCTGCAGTGCAAAGGACAGGTCGAATACCAGGCCCTCAAGCGGGGTCAACTGCATCTCCACTTCAACCCCCCGGGATATCGCCTCGCCCGCGTTGGCGATGTAGTTGGCCACATCGGAAAGGCGAATGGCGTCGACCTGTATATCCTCCCATTCTATGTAGTAGGCAGCCACGTTCAGGCGCAGGCGCTGGTCCCACAGCAGGGTCTTGGCACCCACCTCGTAGTTGAGGGTTTCATCGGGCTGGTAAATATTGGGAATATCCAGGGGGTCCTCGGGGTCTACCGTGCTGCGACCCACAAACGGGTTGGTCTGGCCTATCCGGTAGCCTTTACTGAGGCTGGCGTAAAAATGCAGGTTGTCATCGGGCTGGAAGGACACCGCTCCCCGCCAGGTGACGATACCCGAATCTTCCCCTTCGTTGTTGAATGACACGGCCGTGGGCAGGAATGTGGCAAAGTTCAACACCTCCCGGCGCGGCTCATTGATGCTGACCTCGGTATCGGCAACGCGCACGCCTCCCCCGATGGACCACTGCTCCGCAAGCCGGTAGTTGATGTCGGCGAAAGCCGCCATCTCCTCGGAGCGCGTAGTTGTGCGGGTCACCAGGAAGTTGTCGCTTGGCGGCAGCCCCGGGCCCAGTATCGGGTTGAAGAAGTCGGCGAGCCCCACCAGCTGAAAGTTGAAGTCCGCCACGGACTCGCGCTCGATATAGAAGGCGCCAAGCACCCAGTCCAGGCCTGAATCGGTATTGGAAACGAGGCGTAACTCCTGGGTGATAAAGTCGATTTCCCAGGGCGCATTGCGGGCGTGCAGTGGGAAACCGAGGCCGGTGATATCCCCGTAATCAATACTGACCGCAGTTTCCGACTCAAGATACGACGTGGTTGAGACGAGGTCGGCGAAATCCGCAATGACGTATTCCAGGGTCAGGTTATAGCTGGTGATCGTTGAGGGGCGCCCCTCGGCGAGGGTTGAGGACTTGTTGAATTTCCCCAGCTCGGGGGACCAGCTGTCTCCATCCTCCGGATCGCTGTCCTGGTACAGCACCTCGCCGGTCAGCCGGAAGGCATCGCCCGGCTGCCAGCGCAAAGAGAGCCGGCCGCCCTTGTCCTCGGTGCTGTTGTCGGTGCCGAGGACAATGTTGTCCACCCAGCCGGCTTCGTCCCGGTAATAGGCAACCGCCCGCAGTGCCAGGCTATCATCCAGCAGCGGGATATTTACCATGGCATCATAGCGCTGGCGCAGGCCGGCCTCGTCCGTGTTCGCGAGGTCCGCGCGCAGGGAGCCATCAAATACCGACATTTCCGGCTTGTTGGTGATGATTCGCACTGTTCCTGCGAGGGAGCCCGAGCCAAACAGCGTGCCCTGCGGCCCGCGCAGGACCTCGACGCGCTCCACATCGTACAGCCGCAGGTCCGGCTGCACCGATGCGCCGAATGTATCCGTTACCGGCATATCGTTGATGTAGACCGCCACGGGGTCCTGGGTGTTGCCGCCGCCGATGTTGGTTGAGAGGCCGCGGATGTTGAACACTGCACGGTTTTTCACCGGCTGGTTCAGAGTCACGCCGGGCAGGGCACGGGCGACGCCGGCGAAATCATCCAGCCCCTGCCGTTCGATATTTCCGGTGGTCAGGGCGGAGACGCTGGCCGCCACATCCTGAAGGCTTTGCGTGCGTTTGTTGGCCGTGACCACGACCTCCTCCAGCACCAATGCTCCCTGCTCCTGCGCAGCCGCTGCGCCCGCGACAAGCTGTGCTGCCAGGCCCAGGCCCGCTGCGATCGCTGATACTGCAAAGCCGGAGTTGCGGCTGCCGAGCGCCCCGTAGATTTTCTGTGTACTCATCTTTCCTATCCCCGCTGTTCGAAAATAACCTGTATTCACGTATCAGTCGACACCGAGTCTGGCATTTCGGGGCGGTACTGGTATTTACCAAAAGTCACAGGCTTGTAGCACACAGTCACGTTTTTCAGTCCAGCCGCGATAACCCGGTGCCCCGTCGCGTGTCAGCTCGCCGGGGCATCAACCGTGCGGAGACTCATTCCACGGGTACTTGCCTGCGGTATCGACCTGCACAAAGGGAATCTGCCGGATAAGGGGCGCGATCGCCCCGGGCGCGGCCATATAGATGATTTCACCCGCGATCGGTGCAAAGGCGCCGTAAAAGTGCTGGGTTGATTTCGGCACGATCACCTTGTAGCCCAGCGGGTCGAGCCCGAAATCGGTCAGTATGCAGGGGGAGAAACACTGCCCGCGCTCGCTGCTGACGACAATATCGACACCCTCGCAGCGGAGCACGGCCGTATCACCCAGAGAGAACAGATAATCCTCGCCATGCCGCTGGGGGAAGCGATGCTGATGATTCCCGGAAAGCGCCACAACCGCGACTGTCAGGTCGAGGGGCTCGCCGGACTGGGCGCTCATCTTGCCCCCGAGGCGCACCCGCAGCCTGGCGCCCACACCGGCCGTCATAGCGAGCTTGACCACCTCGGGGTCATAGAGGATGGCTACAGCGGCCGGCGCCACCTTGTGTACCAGCAGCCAGCGCAGGGCGTGGGTGGAGTCCGAGGGGGCGCCGCCACCGGGATTATCCGCCTGGTCCGCGACCACCACCGGCCGGTACGGGCTGGACACCGCTCTGGACATGGCGTCCTCCAATGGCAGGGAGTTGAAGTCAACCGCGCCCCGGAGCGCAAAGAAGGCCATCCCCAGCTCGCGTGCCAGGTCTGCGGCCAGCGCCCGGTCGTTGTCGGTCACCACCAGCAGCTGGCTACCCGCATCCACCACATCGCCCCAGGGGAAGCCGTGCCCGAGCGAAACAGACAGTACGCCGTCCCTGCCCTCATGGTCCATCAGCCGCTGGACGAAGTCGCGCATCGGGCCACTGGAAGTGGGGTACATCCCGATCATTTTGCAGTCAAACAGGCACATGGTTGGCCGGATCTCACCGGCGCGGGTCCGGACGGCGAGATCAAACAGCTCCACAGCGCGATCGTTGATGTCAACGTGCGGATATTCCTTGTAGCAGACTATCAGGTCGGCGTGCTCGAGCATCGCCGCACTGAAATGGCAGTGCAGGTCCAGCTCCACCGCGATCACCACTTCCGGCCCCACCAACTGTCGGATTCGGCTTATCAGGTCGCCTTCGCAGTCGTCGTAACCGTCCGCCGCCATGGCCCCATGCAGGTCCAGGAGCACCACATCTACCTCCCCCGCCTGCCTCAGGTCCGCGAGAATTTCGTCGCGAAGGCCTTCATAGACGCTACGCACAATCCGTCCGGAGGGCTCGGCGAAGGCGCTCAACCCGAGCGATAACCGGTGACCCCGCTGGCGACACAACTGATCCCAGGTGGTCAGGCAGCCCAGACCATGGACCCGTGCGGGATCCGCGAGAAAGTCCTCGCGGTGACACAGACTGAAATGACGTTCGCCCGTTGGAAAGGGCGAAAAGGTGTTGGTTTCGGTATTGAACGCCGC
>JBFHFJ010000280.1:0-4384 GCA_041583655.1 Haliea sp.
GGGGAGGGCATCGTTGATATCCGCCTGGGGCAGATCGGCCAGTTCCAGCATGATATCCCGCAGCTGGACACATTGCTCCCTCGCCCAGTACAGGTTGAGGAAGGTCTCCGACAGGCCATTGCTCAGGTTCCGTGCGCCAATGCGATTGCCGTAGTCGGCGATCGCCGCGAGCAGCACGCCGGTGTGTATGCTCTCCTCCGGGGCCGGCTCGTCCACCGGGTTGATGATCTTGCGGCCGCGGGCGAGCAGCTGTTTGAACACGCGCTTGAGCTCGGAGTGCATCGCACCGACGCCCATCGCCGGCACCTCCAGTACCGTGTCGTCAAGGTAGCGCAGCTTTTCCGAGCTCAGCTCCGGTTGCTTGATCCAGCGTTCGACGCGGCGCAGCAGCTGGTCCGCCAGCAGCCACATCAGCAGCAGGCCAAGCAGGTTGAACAGGGTGTGGAACAGGGCGAGACCGGTGCTGATGTTGATGCGCTCCCCGACCCCGACCAGCTCCTGGGAGATCCACCACAGGGGCCCCAGCAGGATCAGCGCGATCACCGCGGTCAGCAGTTTTTCGGTGACGTGGACCACGGCCAGGCGGCGGGCGTTGGCCGTGGCCCCGATGCTCGCCAGCAGGCTGGTAACGGTGGTGCCGATATTCGCGCCGATGACCAGCGACGCACCCAGCAGGGGGGTCAGCACGCCGGTGACCGAGGCCGTCAGGATGATCGCAAGTGACGCCGAGGAGGACTGGATCAGGGCTGTCAGGAGTGCCCCGAACAGCACGCCGAGCATGATCCCGCTGACGCCGGGCGTGTCCAGCTGGGTGATGGGAATCCAGTCGGCGACGTCAATGAAGGCGTCGCGCAGCATGCCCAGGCCGAGGAACAGCAGGCCGAAGCCCGCCAGGGCAACGCCGATGTGGGCGCCGCGGCCCTTGACGGAAAACAGTTTCAGCAGCATGCCGATACCGATCAGCGGCAGGGCGACGATCTCCACCTTGATCCGCAGTCCGACCAGCGCCACGATCCAGGCGGTCATGGTGGTGCCCACGTTGCTGCCGAAAACCACCCATGCGGCCTGCTTCAGGCGCAGCATGCCCGCGTTGGTGAAACCCAGGGTGGCGACGATGACAGCGCTGGAGGACTGCACCAGTGCGGTGATGCCGAAGCCGGCGAGGGCGGCCCGCATGCGGGTACGGGTCGAGCGCTCCAGAAACGCCTGCAGGGAGGTGCCCGCTGCGGCCTTCAGGCCATCGGTCATCATGCCCATGCCGAGCAGCAGCAGCCCCAGGCCGCCGAGGGACATGGTGAGGGTCAGCCAGGCCATTCTTTGCTCCCGCGTTGCAGAAAGGCTCAAAGACTACAGGATAGCCGAATCCTGCAGCAGGTTGACAGCTGCCATCACGCCCCGCAAACTCGTGGATTCTGCTTCTGTATGCCTGCGCAAGGTCTGGGCCGCTATCAATAAATCGTTTTCCATGTCGGGTGACCCGGGGTCGCAGGATGCGCAGGCCACCACGGGGTATGTCATGCTCGCGGTCGACGATGACCCGGGCAGCCTGTTGCTCGCGGAAACCTTTTTTTCATCCGAGGGTTACACGGTGGCCACCGCCCTGAATGGGGCCGACGCCCTGGCCCGGATTGACCAGATTGCCCCGGACATCATTCTCCTGGATATCATCATGCCCGGCATGGACGGGTTTGAGGTGTGCCGGCAAATCCGCCGCCGGCCGAGATTCAAGAACACCCCCATTATTGTCCTGACTTCGCTCAGTGAGGTCGATGCCGAGCAGCGGGCTTTTGCCATCGGTGCCTGGGACTTCGTCTCCAAGCCGGTGAACTGGTCGGCGCTTGCCTACAGGGCCCAGTTTGCGTTGCGCGCGGCCGGCGGCATCGCCGTGCAGCGTTCCGCTGACCGCTTTGCCCGCGTGATCAACCAGTCCCCTGACGAAATACTGGTGTTCACCGCCGACACCCATGCCCTGCTCGATGAGAACATGAGCGCCCTGCGCAACCTCGGTTACAGCAAGGCGGAGCTCCAGGGGATGAGTTTTTCCGAGCTCCTGCACAACGGTTCCGCGCAGGGACTGGGTGGCATGCTGGAGCAGGTGAGGTTGCACCAGCAGGAGAAATTCTCACTGCAGATGCGGCGTAAGGATGGGTCTGTCTACCCGACCGAGGGGTCCTTGCTGTATTCGGAGGATGACGACCCCAGCGTTTTCATCGCCGTCCTCCAGGATATCAGTGAGCGCCAGCGTATCCAGCAGGAGCTGCACCGCCTGGCGCATTACGATGAGATGACCGGTCTCGCCAACCGCCGCCTGCTGGAGCAGCAGGCGGTGAAGGTGTTGGCCGTGGCGGCCCGGCAGGAATACCGCTGTGCCGTGTGCATGCTGGATCTCGACGGCATCCGCCACATCAACGACACGCTCGGCCCCGCCATTGGCGACAGCCTTATCCGCGAGGTGTCTGCGCGCCTTGCCCGCGCGGTGCGCCCCTGTGACCTCGTCGCCAGGGACGAAAGCCTTGGGCTGGAGCACCTGGGAATGCAGCTGGCGCGTTTTGGCGGGGATGAGTTCGTGGTAGTGCTGAGCAATTTCACCGACCCGCTGGATGCCGCCAGGGTCGCCGACCGGATTCTGGCCACCATTGCCGAGCCCTGCGAGTTACCCGAGGGTGACCGCCTCAGCCTGACCGCGTCCATGGGTATTTCCGTGTTTCCCGACGACGGCGACAACTTCGATGTGCTGGTGCAACGGGCGCACACGGCGATGTTTGATGCCAAGCAGTCGGGCAGGAACCGCTACGCGTTCTACACCGAGGCGCACAATCGCAAGGTATTCTCCAGGCTGCAGCTGGAGTCGGAGCTGCGCGCGGCGCTCAACAACGATGAATTCGAGTTGCACTTCCAGCCGCTGGTGGACAGCGCGCTGCAGAGGGTCGTGGGTGCCGAGTGCCTGCTGCGCTGGCAGCACCCCAGTGGGCTGCGCTATCCCGACGAGTTTATTCCCCTGGCGGAGGAAACCGGCCTGATCCTGCCCCTGGGCGAGAGGATTCTTGAGGCTGCGGTCAGCCAGCTCTCCGCGTGGGCGGGCCAGTTGCCGGAGCCGTTCGATTTCTCCATCAATGTTTCCGCTCTGCAGGTTCGCGATCCCGCTTTTCTCCAGCGTACCCGCGAGGTGCTGGCTGCCAACCCCGGCGCGGCCAGGCATCTGGTGTTTGAGCTGACCGAAAGCAGCCTGGTGCAGGACCTGGAGAACACGGCCCGTTGGTTGCAGGATCTGCGCGAACTCGGCGTGCGCATCGCAATCGACGATTTCGGTACCGGTTATTCGTCACTCAACTATCTGGTGCGCCTGCCTGTCCAGACCCTGAAGATCGACCGCATGTTCGTTGCCGGGATAGAGCGGGAGGGAGAGCGGGCCGCGGTCGTCTCGGCAATTTTCCAGATGGCCCGCGCCCTGCGCCTCGACGTTGTGGTCGAGGGCGTGGAAACCCCGGAGCAATTGCAGATTGTCGCCGCCATGGGGGCCTGCGATGTGCAGGGCTGGCTGATCAGCAAGGCCCTGCCGGCAGCGGAGTTCGGCGCCTTCCTCGCCCGCTTCCCCGGTCGGGCCTGACCGCTCCGGATATCCAGAAAAAGCTCCAAAGCGCCAATATGGCCGCAATATAGTCCATATCAACCGCAATTTAGTCCCTTTGCCCTGGCCCCTGCCCCCAGTATCCTTACCGGCTAACATAAGAATCCCGTCTATAGTCAGGTGACGGGGTCCCCCTATCCGCAAGCAGCACGACAGGAGTTCGAGTCATGGCCAAAGTCCAGGAAGTCCAGCAAGGTAACGAAGTCCAGCAGGAAATCGCCGCGATGATGGCGCGCGCAAGAGCGGCGCAGGCGGCCATCGAGCACTATACCCAGGAGCAGGTCGACGAGCTGATCACCGCCATGGTGTGGTCGGTCGCCCGTGAGGGCGTCGCCGAAAAGATCGCCCATTTCGCGGTGGAAGAAACCCAGCTCGGCAACTACGACGGCAAGTACCTCAAGATCCATCGCAAGACCCGCGCCACGCTGATGGACATCATTAACGACAAGTCCGTGGGCGTGATTGAGGAGGACCCGGTCCGCAACATCATCAAGATCGCCAAGCCGGTGGGCGTGATCGGTGCCCTGTCGCCGTCCACCAACCCGGAGGCGACGCCCGTTATCAAGGCCATCTCCGCGGTCAAGGGCCGCAACGCGATTATCATCGCGCCGCACCCCCGCGCCAAACTGACCAACAAGATGATCTGCGACTACATGCGCGAGGCCATCGTCGCCATGGGCGCACCGGCGGACCTGGTGCAGAGCATCGATGTGCCCTCGCTGGACAAGACCAACGAGCTGATGCGCCAGTGCGACC
>JBFHFJ010000281.1:0-4359 GCA_041583655.1 Haliea sp.
GGCCCCGGTTGATTCCGGTTTGCGCTATGAGGCTCGCATTGATACCGTCCACATTGATGGCCGCATTGCCACTGCGGTACTACGGGAGACCGGGTATCTGGGTATGGATTTTGTGAATCATTTCCAGTTGCTGGAAATTGACGGCCAGTGGCACATCGTGGCCAAACTGTTTGAGTCAATGTAACCGGGGACTGCCATAGTCATGAGACCTGCCGGCCGGGGCGAGCTGGAATCGCTGTATTTTGACTATTGCCACTATCCCTTCCGTGCGCCCGTGGAACTCGATGGCGCGCGGCCCTGTCACCCGCTCATCATCGCCGGGGCAGGCCCGGTCGGCTTGACCGCCGCGCTGGCACTGGCACGACTGGGCGTGGCTTCGGTAGTGGTGGAGAAGAAAAATACCGTCAATGATGGCAGCCGCGCAATTTGCGTGTCCCGCTACAGTTACGAAACCCTGCAGCAGCTGGGCGTGGTTGCGCCTTTCGCGGCCAAGGGACTGGGCTGGACCAGCGGCCGCTGCTATTTCCGTGATCAGCAAATCTACCGGTTTTCCATGCCCCATTCGGAAGACGAGCGTTTTCTGCCGATGTACAACATCCAGCAGCAGTACATTGAGCAGTATCTCATCGACGCGGCAGCTGAGTTTCCCGGGCTGATCGATATTCGCTGGCTGTCGGAGGTGGTCGCGGTACAGCAGGATGAGGCCGGCGTCGAGCTGGACATCGTCACCCCACAAGGTCACTACCCGCTGCGCGGCCAGTATCTGCTCGCGGCGGACGGTGCGCGCTCCAGCGTACGCAATCTGCTCGGATTGCGCCTCAACGGGCGCAACCTGCCCGGCAACTACGTGATTGCCGATATTCGCATGGATCACCATTTCCCCACCGAGCGCCGTTCCTTCTTCGAGTCTTCCGCCAATCCAGAGGCCACCATTCTCATTCACCGGCAGCCGGACAATATCTGGCGGGTAGACTGGCAGGTGGCCCCGGGCGCGGACCTGGAGGCAGCGGTGGCGGAGGCGAATGTGCGTGAGCGGGTTGCGGCCATCCTCGCCATGATCGGTCACAAGGGCGGCTGGGAGCTGGAGTGGTGGAGCATCTATACCGCCAATACCCTCTGCCTGGATGACTACCGCCACGGCAGGGTGCTGTTTATCGGCGACTCAGGTCACATCGTCCCGATCTTTGGCGTTCGCGGGCTCAACAACGGCATTGCGGATGCCGCCAATGCGGCCTGGAAGCTGGCCTACACGCTGCAGGGGAGGGCCGGTGCGGGTCTGCTGGACAGTTTTACGCCCGAGCGGCGCGGCGCGACCCTGGATGTGTTCCGCAACGCCGGCAAGAGTTCCCGCTTCATGACGCCTCCCACCCGGGGCTACAGCCTCATGCGCAAGGCGGTGCTGGAACTGGCGCAGACAGAGGAGTTTGCCCGGCCCTTCGCTGACCCGCGCCAGGTGCAACCCTGGATCTACGCGGCAAGCCCGCTGACCAGTAGCGAGGTGCCCGGAGACATGTTTCCTGCCGGCCCGCCGCCGGGTGCGCCCTTGCAGAACGTCCGCCTTGGCGAGGATGATTTCCTGCTCGACCATGTGGGCATGGCTTTCACGGTGCTGTATTTCCCTGCTGACGCAGAACGCGATGCGGTGGTCGCTGGCCTGGTTTCATCCCTGCGGGTTGTTGATCCCGGGTTGCGCGTGCTGGTGGTGGCAGGGGAGAAAGCGCTTGCCGGTGCCGAGTGCCTGCCGGACCCTGGCCATCACCTGGCGGATCGCTATGGCGCGGAGCCTGGCACACTGTACCTGGTACGCCCCGATCGGCATGTTGCGGGGCGCTGGCGACACCCGGACAACAGCGCCGTTAGCGCCGCCCTGTACCGGGCCCTGGGAGAGAGCCATGAAGCAGACACTTGAATTCGCCGAGTTGGAACAGGTCTACGATTTGCTGGCGGAAGCCATAGACGAGGCCGGGCCCGAGCGGGAGGCCCTGTTCCTGGCGAAACTGGCCATGCTGCTGGCCCGGCAGGTCCCGGATGTTGAATGCATACGGGACGCCGTGGCCACCGCACTCAAGGATTGAACTGCCTGCCCAGGCCGTCCCAGCAACGAATGTAGTCTCGCTGCCGCAGCTCCGATTCCAGCGCCCAGGGCGTGGGCTGGTACAGGTAGCGCGACTCCAGCATGAAGGCGAGCGTGTTCTGGTAACGTTCCGGCGCCAGCTCCGCTGCGCTCGCTTTCTCGAACACCGCCGCTTCCGGGCCATGTGGCGACATGCAGTTGTGCAGGCTGCTGCCGCCGGGAACAAACCCTTCCTCCTTGGCATCGTACACACCTTCAATCAGCCCCATGTACTCGCTCATGATATTGCGGTGATACCACGGCGGCCGGAAAGTGTCTTCTGCCACCATCCAGCGCGGGGGAAAGATCACGAAGTCGAGGTTGGCGACTCCCGCCGTATCCGATGGCGAGGTCAATACAGTGTAGATACTGGGATCAGGATGGTCGTAGCTGACCGACCCCATGACGTTGAACCGCGACAGGGTGTATTTGTAAGGTGCCGAATTGCCGGTCCAGGCCACAACATCCAGCGGTGAGTGGCCGATGGCCGCGCGGTACAGTTGGCCGCCGAACTTGCACAGCAGGGTGAAATCGCCCTCAATGTCCTCGTAGGCTGCCACCGGGTACTGGAAATCACGGTCATTGGCGAAACCGTTGGCGCCTACCGGGCCGCGTTCGGGCAGGGTGAGAGGAGCGCCGTAGTTCTCACAGATGTAGCCCCTGACGGGACCGGCCGGCAGGTCGACCGCGAATTTCATGCCCCTTGGCACGACGGCTATCTCGCCGGGTTGCAGATGCAGGTTGCCGCACTCGGTGCGCAGCAACAACTCCCCCTGTTGGGGGATGAACAGCCACTCGCCATCTGCTGAATAGAAATAGCGCTGGCCCATGGATTCGCTGGCGGCGTACAGGTGAATACCGAGCCCGGTCTGGGCCAGCGCATCACCGCAGGTGGCGATCGTGGTCAGCCCGTCGAGCAGGTCCACGCCGCTGCCTGGCAGCGGCAGGGGGTCCCAGCGCAGCATATTCGGGGGGGTTGGGCCGGCCTGTGGCCCTGTGCAGATTCCCTGGCCCGTGCTGGTGCAGGGCTCATAGTCACCCTGGACCACGGAGGGGCGGATGCGGTAGAGCCAGGTGCGGCGATTGGCCGCCCGGGGGGCGGTGAACGCGGTGCTGCTGAACTGCTCCGCGTACAGGCCGTGGTTGACCTTTTGCGGGCTGAAGCGCCCGATCGGCAGGGCGCCGGGGACGGCTTCGGTTTCGTGTTCATTGCCAAAGCCGGTGAGATAGCTGAGTTCTCTGCTGTTAACTGTCATCACTGTATCACTCTTTGATTTTGACCTGGCCCGCAATCGCCAGTGCCTGTTCCAGGACTCTCTGGTCGCCGACCTGATTCGCCAGCAGCAGAATCAGGCGGGCATTGATGGCTTCGCTCTCGGCATCGCTGCGGTCACGATGGATATCCGCCAGTGCGGCGTAGAAGGCGTCGGCATCGCTAAAGTTGGTGTCGGTGATGAGTCTGCTCATGCGGCTTGCTCCTCTGCAAGATCATGCCCCAGTGCCCGGTGGACAGCCGCGACCACGGCATCCGCCTGCAAACTGCGCCAGCGGGCACAGACATGCTGGTCCGGGCGCACCAGGTAAACGCTGCCCTGTTGCAGGTCATAGCGTTGTGCCAGGACGCCTTCGCTGTCCACCACTTCATTCTCCCCGTTGGCGCGCTGGCCCCTGGGAAGGACCCGCAGCACACCGGTGTGATTGCCCTCGCGCGCAAGGCTGGCGAGGCCGGCCTGCAGCTGCTGCTCCTCGGTTTCCCCGGTTGCACCGTACAGCAGCAGCATGAAGCGGTTGCCCAGGCGCTCCAGAAGCCATTGCTGTTGTCCGTCGGGGCCGGTAACCGGCGCATCCAGGCAGGCCGAGCCCGGGTGCATGCACGCGCTGAAGTCAGCCTGGCCCGGTGTATTGAGGGGGCTCCCGTCGTAGGAGCAGGGCGTCGACAGCCTGCCACTGTTGACCAGGCTGCGGGCAAAGGGATAGTCGCGGGCCAGATCCAGCACGGTGTCCCGGAACAGCCGGGTAACCGCATTCTTGGGGGTCATGAAATCGGTAGCCCGCGTGGAATGGAGGATGTTTTCCCGTGCCCCGTGCTGGCGCTCGGTATCGTAGGTGGTGAGCAGCGAGTCGGGCGCGCGCCCGTCGAGAATCGCCGCCAGCTTCCAGCACAGGTTCTCCACGCCCTGCAGGGCGCCGTTGGCACCGCGGGCGCCGAACGGGGAAACCTGGTGTGCGGCATCGCCCATGAATAC
>JBFHFJ010000282.1:0-4309 GCA_041583655.1 Haliea sp.
GCGCCTGGAACAGGTGATGACCTACCCGGACGATACCGCCGGCGGCCTGATGAGCACGGACACCATCACCATACGCCCACCGCTGACGTTCGACGTGGTGCTGCGCTACCTGCGCCGACACACCGAAATCCCGGCCATGACCGACAATCTGATCGTGGTCAATCGCAACGATCAGTTCATCGGCCTGCTGCCGCTCAACACGCTGCTGGTCTCGGACCCTTCATCGACCGTGCGTGAAATGATGGTTACCGACATCGCACCGATACCAGCCTGGATGCCCGATGATGAGGTGGCGCGCCTGTTCGAGCGCAACGACTGGGTATCGGCGCCGGTGGTCGACGATAGCGGGCGCCTGCTCGGCCGGATTACCATTGACGACGTGGTGGACGTGATCCGCGAGGACGCTGACCACTCGCTGACGTCCATGGCCGGCCTCTCCGAGGATACCGATACCTTTGCACCGGTGGTGCAGACCGCGAGTCGGCGGGCCGTGTGGCTGGGCATCAACCTGGCCACCGCTTTCCTCGCCGCCTCCGTTATCAACCTGTTCCAGGACACCATCGAGAAAGTGGTGGCGCTGGCGGTGTTGATGCCCATTGTAGCTTCAATGGGTGGGATCGCCGGCACCCAGACCCTGACCGTGATGGTGCGCGGCATCGCCCTGGGCCAGGTCAGTAAGAACAACGAATCCTGGCTGATCAACCGCGAGGTCGCGGTGGGTGTGCTCAACGGCATGCTCTGGGCGTCGGTCGTGGCAGCCGCCGCCTCACTCTGGTTCCGCGACTGGAATCTGGGCCTGATCATCGCGCTGGCAATGGTCATCAACCTGGTCACCGCCGCCTTCACCGGAGCGGCCCTGCCGCTGCTGCTGAAGCGACTGAAGATTGATCCGGCGCTCGCCGGCGGCGTTATCCTGACCACGGTAACGGACGTGGTCGGTTTTTTCTCTTTCCTCGGCCTGGCGACCTGGTTCTATGCCTGACTACGATTCCGACGACGACTACGACTACGACAACGCGCCCGAAGCTCCCAGCAAAAGCGAGCTGAAGCGGCGCATGACGGCCCTGCAGGACCTGGGGGAAGCCCTCACCGGGCTCAGTGACAAGCAGCTGCGCAAGATACCGATAGACGACCAGCGGCTGGCCGATGCAATCCAGGAAGCGCGCCGGATTACATCCAACAGCGCCCGCCGGCGCCATCTGCAATTCATTGGCAAGTTGATGCGCGATATCGATGCCGCGCCGATCACCGATGCCCTCGCCGCTCTCGACCGGGAGCGCAACCAGCACGCAGCGCGATTCCAGGGTCTGGAGCAGATGCGTGATCGCCTGCTCGATGCGGGCCTGCCGGGTATTGAGGAAGTCGTCGATCGATGGCCGGATGCGGATCGCCAGCACCTGCGCCAGCTGCTGCTGCAGGAGCAGCGCGAGCGCCAGCGCAACCAGGCTCCCGCGGCCCGGCGCAAGCTGTTCCGCTACCTGAGGGAGCTGGACGAACTTGCGGCGGAAGCGGAAGAGGATTCGGGACCGGAAGGCTGAGCTGGCGAGCCAGCGTCCGGCGCCGCCTCGGCTCCGTCGCCAGCGTCCTGCCCGACCTTGCCGCCGCCTGTATCGAAGATGCGGTCCAGGCTGATCTGCGGGTCATCCCAGGTGCCGGTGATGCTGTACACCGCGCTGGACAGCTGGGACACCTGCTTCTCAAACAGCTTGCTGACCACAAAGACACCCGCCGCGATGGGCAGTCCCGCAGTCAGTGCCGCCACCCAGGGCAGGTTGCTGGCCACCGGGAGTGTAGCAACCAGCTCGCCGTTGAGACTGCGGGAAGCGATGTCGGAGCTGCCACTGAAGCGGAAGCCGGTGGCGGCACTGGCAACGTCCAGCCGCGGCACCTCTATCCGGCCCGTGGCAAAGTTCACATCCCCCTCCATGCTGTCAAAGGGGATGCCGGATTCAAACAGCTGGCTCAGGCTCAGGCGCTGGATAATGTCGGCGAGGTTGAGAATGCTGACCACCCGCAGTGTGCCCGAGGCGCCCGCCGAGGCGGTCAGGAAACGTCCCTCCTCCACAGCCACCGACAGCGTACCGCTGCTGGCCGCGAGCGCAAATTCCTGGGGCGCGCCGGGCCAGCGCAGATCCAGGCCAAAGCGACCGCTACTGGTCTCCAGGATGCGTTCATAGTCCAGAGCCGCAAGGGTGTCACCAAGATCGGTGGCGAGCAGGTCCGCCTGCAGGCGGGTGCCATCGGCAGTCCACAACAGGTCGGCGGGTGCCTCCACCGGCAACCTGAATCCTAGCAGCTCACCGTGAATCCGCCGTACCGCCAGCTGATCCTCGCCCGGTTGCAGCGCCAGGTTCAACGCCCCGAGCGGTCGCGCGCCGCGCCACAAGTCGGCGATATGAATATCGACCGCAGGCCAATCCCGGTAATCCCCCGGATCGGGCTGGTCGCTCCCGCCCCCACCCAAGCCGGCCAGATCCAGGTGGGCCAGGTCAACACGTGCTCTGGCAAAATCACTGTCGACTCTCCCCACACCCTGCAACCAATCGGTTTCCAGGCTGACACGCCAGTGGTCGGGTTCCTGCTCAAGGTCAATAACCACATGCTGCCAATCCTGGCCCTGGAACTGGAGGCTGTCGACCAGCAGATCCTCCACCGTCAGGCGCAGGTTCCCGGTTGCGCCCGCTTCGGCTGGCTGCCCGGACAGGTTGGCAAAGAGCGACTGCCAGGCGCCGACATCGACCAACGCAGCGTGGCCGGAAACCCGCAGGCGCCCCGGCAGCAGCGGCAGGGAACGATCCTGCAGGCCCAGCGCGGCGCCCTGCAGGCGTCCGTCACCGATACTCAATTGTGCATGCCAGCGACGCCCCCCTCTCAGCTCCAGCTGCAGCGGTCGTGCGCCAAGCTCGGCCTGCAAGCTGAAAGGCAGCGCTGCGGCGGCGGGTTTGGCCCAGGTCGCTGGCAGGTCCAGAGCCAACCCTCGGAGGTCCGAATTCAACTGCAACCGAGGCAAACTGCCCGGGGTGAAGTCCAGTGTGCCGCTGAATGCCGCGGCACCGCTGAACAGGGGCGGCACCCCGGGGCCCAGCCACTCACGCAATTCATCCACCTCGACATCGGAGGCGAAGGTGAGCTGCACCGGCGCAATGCCGCCGGCGCTGATCCCAGCCTGGCTCGAACCTGCGGGCAGTTGCCGCAGGGCCAGGGCCAGTGGCCGCTCCCAGAGACTGGCCGTCAACTGCTCGGCCCTGAAACCGCTGGCGGAGTTGTAGGAGAGTATCCCGCTGACATTCTCGAGCTGCAGGTTGCCCGGCTGGATATCCAGCGCACCGTCCGCCAGCGCAATTCTCAGGTCCACCACCGGCGGGGGCGGCGCCTTCGCCAGCTGCAGCTGCAAACGGATATCCGCAGACACGCTCCCTGTCGCACGCCACTCTGTCAGTGCGCCCCCCAGGCCGGCGCCCGCCGGTGACTGGTTCAACACCTGGAGGCCATCGCCTGCAGTACCGGCCAGGCTGGCCGCAATTGCCAGGCGCATGCCGCCATCGGCATCGCGCCAGGCCTCCGCGGACAGCGTCTTGACGTCAGTCTCGTAGAGACGCGCCCTGTCCGCCCAGACACTCACGTTGGTGTCGTCAATGAGTACGGTTCCCTGCACGTCTGTCAGCACCGGCCAGTCGGGATGATAGGCCAGCTGCCCATCCCGAACGTCGAAGAACAGTTGCACGGTGCGCAGTGGGGCGGCGCCGGGGCGCAGACTGCCGCGCCACAGGAACGCGCCGGCATCGACCAGGCCCTCCTCCAGACTGGACTGCAGCCAGGCGAGAAGGTTTTCATTCAGAATGTAGGGCAGGTAGCGCGCGCGGTAACCCGCATCCGTGTCACGCAGCCCGACCAGCAGCTCCATCTCCACACCCGCCGCGCTGGCGGCGAAGGGGATGTGAAGACCGAGCAGGGCACGGGCCGTGCCCTCGTCTCCCACCGCGGTCAGCAGGCCACTGCGCAAACGCAGGCCGTCCGCGTCCCAGGCCATACCAACGGTACCAAACAATTCACGATAGGCCAGCGATTCGCGGTACACCGTTGGGAAGTCCAGGAGCACATCCTCGCTGTCGAGAATCAGCTCGCCAGCGCCGGGTTCCAGATGCAGAAAGCCCCGGGCTCCGGCAACCCCCGGGGCGCCGCGCCAGGAGTTCAGCGCCAGGTCCTCAAAGCCCAGCTCCAGCGACCAGCCCCTGGCACTGGAGGTGACATCCTCCAGATAGAGCTGCAGGCCGCCCAGGCTCCCCACCGGCGCCAGGTCGGTCATCAC